>JAWBKW010000013.1:0-33919 GCA_038831135.1 Sulfolobales archaeon
TTATGTTTGGTTAAATTTTTCCAGCGGGTTGGTATATGATGTTGAAGCAGGATGGGCCTCAGACCTTAAAATCATTATCAGTTGATGAGCTTCTAATGAGGACTGCAAACTTGTACCTCTACGTTAAGAACGTCAGAGTTGCTGGGAGGAGGTATCGATATCTAATTGTGGAGGAATACCTAGGACAAGGTAGGCGTAAAGTATTACTGAGGCTACCAGTGGATGAGGTGATAAGAAGGCTTCTATGGTGCGGGGGGTGGGATTCGAACCCACGCAGGCCTACACCATCGGGGCCTAAGCCCGACCCCTTTGACCTAGCTCGGGCACCCCCGCTACCAAATTAGTATGTAGGTAGGTGCTAAAAGGTTTAATGTTAATCCTTACATTCCATTTTATATTATCTTTAGTTAATTTATTATTTACGGGAATTCACCTTGGTTAATAGATCTGTTGAGGATGTGGATGCCTTAAGTAATATGATGAATGATTACTTAAGCTCTATTTCCAATATTTCTATATCCGAGCATGTGAATAGGTTGGTTAGTTTTCTAAGGGGTGGTAGTGAGGTACTCATCACTTATTGCGGTACGTACGTTTCTCCCGCTAATTATTTATTCCTATTGTTGAGGTCTTTAACTGTTGTTAATGCTTACGCTGTTGAGCCTGAGGCTATGATTTATTATGTGGCTCCATACAGTGAAGGTGGTGTGCGTAGAATATTAATAATTAATACTGGCTCGAATTCTTCACTGATTAGGTTGTTAGATCAGTTAAATCTGACCGGGTATGAAGTTATGGTTATTAGTTTTGCATCGCTGTCTGAGGCTATTAAGGCTAGGATGCGTGACGATATGCTTATAGAATTAATTACAGGGGATCTTCTACATCAACATATCTTAATTGGTACGGCAGTTGGTGAGTTCCTCAATAGATCTGGAGTTAGGGGTCATCGATTATGGTACGAATTAAGTAATCTTAAGCCTATTCTAAAGGATTTGATAGCGGAGTACATTGGTAAGTTATTAGAGATTAAGGAATTTGTTAGAGAGCCTTTCATGGTTGTATCTACTCCAAGCATGTTAGGCCCTGCTGAGGATATCACTTATAACTATAACCTATCGGTACCTCGGTATCTGATACCGCTATATAATGTTAAACACTTCATTAGGTATTTGAGGAGAGTTTTGCTGATATCAACTGATGTTGAGGAATACTCCATTAAGGAGGTAAGGGGGTTTAAACTGAGTAATGTTGCGGAGGTGTGTGAGTTAAAGATTAAGACAGACCCTCTTACAGCACCTATCTATGGGTTAATACTCTCTGCAGCTTTAGGGAAGCTTGGTGATTAAATGCGTAGTGACTGCGTAGAGGGTAAGACCGCATTAATTATTGGTGCTAGCGGATTAATAGGTAGGGAAATAGCTACTAAATTAGGGAGTAGCGGAGCCAGATTAATACTTCATTATAATAAATCGGGGGATAAGATTAAGGAACTAGCCGAAAGCTTAAAGCCCAAGACATATGTAGATGTAGTAAAATGCGACTTTAGCGACGTCAATGAATTATCCAACTTCATCAATTACGTAAAAATGAAGTATAGAAGTATAGACATATTGGTAAATAGTGCGGGAGTCTATGATGAAACACCCCTTCAAGTAATTAACATCGACATAATCAATAAGGTATTAAACATTAATTTAATTTCAGCTACGTTGATTAGTAAGGAATTTGGAAACCTTATGTACGAAGGTAGTGGCGGCATCATAATAAATTTAATATGCTTAACACCGTTGAGGAGTCATAAAGTATATAAGTGCCTCAACCCATCATTACCTTACATCTTATCAAAGGCGGGACTTATACATCTAACTAAATACTTAGCTAGTGAGTTAGCGCCTAAAGTTAGGGTTGTAGGGATTGCTCCAGGTTGGGTTGGCATTAAGAAATTAACTCCAAACCTAGTAAAATGCGTTGAGGATTCTGTACCTCTAGAGAGGGTGGCTGAACCAGCTGAAATTGCTGACTTAGTACTATACCTAATATGTAGTGGGGCTTACGTCAACGGTACTATAATAGAGATTTCTGGAGGTCTCTAAAACTAAGGAAGTAAGTTCAGTTGCGGGTTCTTAAATCATTGAATTCATACCTTGTAAGCTTCATCACCTAAGGTTTCCAAAATACGTAAATATTCATAAGTTATAAGTTTAGTAGACGCTTAAGTTCTCGGATAGTAAGTGACTTTCGAAGTAATTAGTGGGGTTGAGGTAATCAACGAGTTGCCGGTGATTTACTTACGGAAGTATAGGATGGCTTTATTGGCGGATACCCACATCGGTTTCGAGGAGGAAATGGCTGAGAAAGGTATTTACATACCACGTTTCCAGAAGAAGAGGTTAATGGGTATTCTTGAGGAAGTATTTAATACCGTCGATGTTGATTCTCTGGTAATTGTTGGTGATTTCAAGCATAAATTCGACGAGTTAGGGAGGATTGAGAGGATAGAGCTTAATGAGATAATAAGGTATGTACTCAGCAGAGTGAGTAAGTTCGTAGTGGTTAGGGGTAATCACGATAATTATTTATCAGTGCTTACACGTAAGTTCAATTTTGAATTTGTGGAGGAGCTATTTATTGATGATTTTCTAGTAGTGCACGGTCATAATGAGCTACCGAAAGAATTAAAGACTAAATATGTAATCATGGGGCATGAGCATCCAGCCATTACCGTACGCGACTCTTTAGGAAGTGTTGGAAGGTTTCAGTGCTTCTTAATTGGTGAGACAATCCAGGGAACTCAAGTAATAACGTTGCCCGCAGTGGGTGCCTACCAAACCGGTAGTAAGGTAACCTTAGACAGGAATACTTACTTATCACCTATTTTGAGAGATGAGGTTGTTTTAGAGGATTTAAGACCTATAATAATTGATGAGGATGTAGGGATTCTAGAACTACCAAGTCTTAAGGACCTCTACGATATGCTTTAGTTATTATGAGCATAATTTAAAAACCTTTTTTAAACCTTTTAAAAGGGCTTAGTGTGGGATTAAACCCTTTAATTAGGATAGAAAATATAGTTGCTACCGTAAGTCTTGATCAGGAATTAGACCTGAACTTAATAGGTAGGAATGTGCCGAACATAGAATACGAACCGGATGAGTTTCCAGGCCTTATTATGAGGTTGGAAGGGCCTAGGCTTACAGCACTTATATTTAACTCAGGTAAGATGGTGGTCACAGGAGCTAAAAGCACTCAAGAATTGATTAGAGGATTTAAAAAGATAATAAAGACTTTAACCAAGTACGGAATCATAATCATAGGGAAACCAAAGATCCAGATTCAGAACATAGTTGCGTCAGCGAACCTAAATGCGGAAGTTAATTTAGAGAAGGCTGCGTATTTATTGAAAAACACTATGTATGAGCCGGAGCAATTTCCAGGGCTAATACATAGGATGGATGACCCGAGGGTAGTACTACTCATCTTTAGTAGTGGGAAGATGGTGATAACTGGGGCCAAGAGTGAGGAAGAAGTATATAGGGCTGTAAGTAATATATACAATAACTTGAAAGAGATATCATGTATTAGGGAAATAACATAATTTTTGAAGTAATTTCAGAGTGAGTTGTGGTCTTCATCGCATTCTAAGGCTGCCCACCTCATCATCTATTAAATAATACATGTTTTAGAGTATATTAATTTTATAATAATTAGGGTTGAATTGTGGTGAATTAAATTTAAATGTGACTCTATAATCTTATTTATGGTGGTATCTAAAGTATGAATTCAAAAACCATTTACTCAGTAATCCTCTTACTAGTTATAGCATTGGCTACCACACAAATATCCATAGCTGTTGAGGCTCAGGCAGTTAAAGGACCTAAAGTTGATGTAGTAACGATTAAGGCGATACCTCTAGATCAAGCTGTTCAGGCCTTAAGATCTGGCGACATAGATTACTACATATTTGGTCTAAGACCATCGCAGGCAGCAGCTCTAATAGGTGCCGCCGATATTAAGGTATACAATGCACCAGCAGGTATTAACAGCTTTATACTTAATCCGGCGCCAGACCCTAATGGACTAAACCCGCTATCCTTAAGGGAGGTAAGGTTCGCCATTAATTATTTGATTAATAAGGACTACGTAGTTACTACAGTTTATAAGGGTTTAGCATCAGCGATGTACTGTCATTTATCATCATACGACCCGGATTACTCCGTAGTCTTCGATGTTATAGCTAAATACGAGTTTAAGTATAGTCCTGCAGTAGCTGAGGAAATAATAACTAATGCATTAACTAAGGCCGGTGCGGAGAAAGTAGGCGATAAATGGTATTATAAGGGTAATCCCATAACTCTCAAGTTCATTATTAGGGTAGAGGACGAGAGAAGGGTATTAGGTGATATGTTAGCCACAGAGCTTGAGAAGGTAGGCTTCAGAGTAGAGAGAATATACTCAACATTTAGAGAGGCTATACCTGTGATATATGGAACCGATCCTAAAGACTTCAAGTGGCATATATATACTGAAGGGTGGGGTAAGAGTGTCCCAGACAAATACGACTATTCAACAATAAATCAGTTCTACGCACCATGGTTTGGCTGGATGCCGGGATATCAAGAACCTGATTACTGGAATTATGAAAACTCGACCATCGATGATTTAGGTAAGAAGATATATAGAGGGGAATTCACAACTAAGGAAGAAAGAGATGATCTCTATAGGAGGATGACAGAATTAGGGATCTTAGAGTCGGTCAGGATATTCGTCATAACTACCTTAGATTCTTACCCAGCTAGAAATGAGGTAGCGGGACTTACGCTTGACTTAGGTACTGGATTGAGGTCCCCATTCAACTTTAGAGAAGCATATGTACCTGGTAAAAACACGTTGAAAGTAGGACATCTTTGGGTATGGACCGAAGGTACTGCATGGAACCCTGTTGGAGGTTTCGATGACGTCTACAGTGTAGATATATGGAGGTCTGTCTATGACCCGTGGATTTGGAGAAACCCATTTAACGGTCTTCCAATACCATTCAGAGTCGCATACACTGTTGAAACAGCAGGTCCTAAAGGAAGTATTAAGGTCCCTTCAGATGCGTTCATATGGGATGCTGGTAGTAAGTCTTGGAAGTCTGTAGGTGATGGTGTTACAGCATTAAGTAAGGTAACTTTCGACTTATCTAAGCTTATTGGTAGTAAGTGGCATCATGGGATAACCATAACATGGGCCGACATTCTGTTCCCAATATATCAAGCCTATGATATGACGTATAATGAGACTAAGGCGGCAGTGGAGGGTAGTATTGCAGCATCAAACAAGGAAGTCTTACCGATGTATAAGGGCTTCAGAATAGTTGGTGATAAATATCTGGAGGTTTATATTGATTACTGGCACTTTGATGAGAACTATATAGCTGAGATGGCTGTACCTCCGGGATATGGTGCAGGTGGCTTCGCATCCAATCCTTGGGAACTAGTATATGCTACTGACTTCCTAGTATTCGATGAACACAAATACGGATACTCTGAAAGTACTGCAGAAAAGTTAGGAGTTCCTTGGCTTTCGCTAGTGCTTAAAACCCATGCAGAAGACGTCAAGAAAAAGATTGAAAGTCTACTTGCTGGTAAGGTCTACCCCGATGCAGTGTTTACATTACCAGGAGGCAAGAAGGTATTAACAGTTAATGAAGCGTTAGAGAGGTATGAAGCAGCTATTAAGTGGATCAACACCTACGGACATGCGGAAATAAGTAACGGGCCCTTCTACGTATATCTCTATGACCCAGCTAATCAATACTGCGAATTAAGAGCATTTAGAGATCCAACATATCCATTCGGTCCTGGTTCATGGTATTTTGGAATGCCTGAAAGAGTAGAAATAGTGAACGTGGGTCTACCAACTATAGTACCTGGTGGTGATGCTCAAATACTTGTAGAGCTCAAAGGTCCAACACCTCTACACGTTAAATACCTAATTAAG
The DNA here is from genome assembly GCA_038831135.1 of Sulfolobales archaeon. Lineage (GTDB taxonomy): Archaea > Thermoproteota > Thermoprotei_A > Sulfolobales > NBVN01 > DTCV01. The sequence goes on from JAWBKW010000013.1 coordinate 5,986, forward strand.
GACCCAATCACCGGCTATATAGTTACATACGGGTCTGCTTCTCAAGTAGCTCCAGACAGATTCATTATTCAGCTATCTTCGGAGTTAACGTCGAAACTAAGGCCAGGCGGCGTTTATGAGACAACGATCATTGGTTATAGTGATGAGACAGTCCTATTATCAACAGAAAAGCACTTCTTATCCATACTGAATATACAGCCTCTGCAGGCTGGTATAGTTGCTTTAGCCGAACAACTAAGGTCGGATCTTGCTACTGTGACCAAGCAAGTTACAACAGTTTCTAATCAGGTTAGCGAGTTAGGGAGCACTCAACAGGAACTCATAAGTAAGGTGAACGCATCAATAGGTAGTCTAACAACAGCCATATACTTACTAATAGTTCTTGTGATAGTTGATATAGTTGTAACGTTATTTGTAGGTAGACGTAAATAAATGATTAAAGTTATTTTTTATTTTTAAAACCTGAAAACCAATTTAATGATAGTTTCAATTCAGAAAATGCTTATAACGCCTAATTTATAGTGTAGTTTAAGGTGACTAAAAGTAGGAGTAAGTAGGTCGCTACTAATTAAGGGCGTGACGTTAATCGGAGTACTTTACGGAGTTTTAATACTTACGGGAATTATAATAGGTGCTACGGGATTATCTGATGTGGTGCTGAACAATATAATTGATGAAAGGTTACGCGTTATTAAGCAACAACTAGCTATTAAAATTAAAGACCCTGATCAATTAAATAGGGCTGTTGAGGCTTTAAAAGAAGAAATGATAGCGGCTTATGACCTAGATAAACCATGGTATGTTAGGATACCTAGGGTCATATATCAAATTATGGTTCTTGATTTAGGTAATTCGAGAACAGTACTCTCTTTTAGTGGTAGTAATAAGATCGCGGATATAGTGTTGGAGAGGTTACCGAATACCATTCTTATGGTCACATCAGCGGTTTTGCTGAGTTCCCTTGTTGGGTTATTCGTAGGCTTATGGACTGCAACTAAAGTTGGAGGTATTTCAGATAAGCTTACAGGTTTAGGCTCTGCAATATCATATGCTTTACCGACTTGGTGGTTTGGTATGGTAGCTATTTTAATATTTTCTTATCAGCTTAGGTTGTTCCCATCAGGTGGTATGACTACACCTGGCTTGACTGAGAGTAACGTTTTTGCTAAATTATTGGATGTTCTATGGCATCTTTTCTTACCTTTATTTACATTATTTGTTGCTTTTGTAGGTTCTTGGATTTACATGACTCGCTCCATCGTTATATCGGTATCTAGAGAGGACTTCGTAACTGTTGGGAGGGCTAAAGGACTCCCTGAAGAGATTATTAGAAGGAGGTATCTTCTCAGGAATTCCGCGCCACCAATACTTACCAATATGATATTAGGGTTAGCTGGTTCTATAACTGGCGCGATATTGACTGAAACTATCTTTAGGTGGCCTGGTATGGGCTCCCTCTATTATGACGCAATAATGAGTTTAGATATAAGTCTAATCCTAGCACTGACTTATATATACACGTTAGTATATGTTGTGGCTAGGTTCATCCTCGAGGTACTGTACTTAGTCCTAGATCCTAGGGTGAGATATTAATGGTAAGTATAGTTAATAATGAAACATTAAGAATTTTCTTAAAAAGTACTGTATCTAAACTAGGGTTAGCCTTCTTAGTAATTATGATTGTTTCATCTATTTATGTGTTAGCGGCTATGCCATTAGATTTTGGATTGAGGTACTGGAATAATCCTGTCTATTGGGCAGATTACCCCAAATTAGCTGCTCCTGAGTGGATAAATTACTTCCTAAGCGATAAGTTATTACCTCATACGATCTTAGGTATAGATAAACCATCGTTAAGTGAGGACTTAACCAAATACTACACCTTAAGGTACCACCATGATTATAATCAGTTACCGCAGACTCTAGTTTTCAAGTTAAATAACATAGTTTATTATGGTAATTACCCGCCTCTAATCGAGTTATCGATTAAGAGACCTGATGGAAGGGATATACGGCTTCTTACGATCCCTGCAGTAGTTAATAATAGTAATGAGAAATTAGACGTCAGTGGTAGGTCTGAAGTGGCTGTTACCTTATCTAGATTCCTTAGAAATGAATTCAATATAAGTTTAAGTGCTACTGAAATACTTCAGAAGAAATTAGAAATTAAAATCATCATGGGTGAGCCCATATATACGGATAAGGGTATAGAATTCAAAATCCTTAAAGGTAGGTACATATTTAGCGTTAGTATGGTAGGTAATAACTTAAGGGACCGTATAGGGTCTGTTGAGGTAATTATTTACGGACATTGCTACGGTGTTATGGGTACTGATAGCCTAGGGAGGGATCTATCTCAGGCATTACTTTATGGTTTTCCCGTAGCACTACTGATAGGTGTTGTTACTTCAGTGATTACTGCAGCAGTAGGCGCATTAGCGGGTATTTTTAGCGGTTACTACGGTGGGGTAATCGACGAGGTTGTGCAGAGGATTTGTGATGTTTTAAACAACATACCTATGCTTCCGTTACTGATTTTCTTTATGTTTGTGGTCAGGATGAGTGAAGATCTTAGGAAGGTAGTCCCACCATTATTGGTGATCGTTCTAGTATTAGTTGTTTTTGGGTGGGCTGGAATAGCAATAATAGTTAGATCTATGGTTCTCTCAATAAAATCTCAGCAGTTTATCGAGGCTTCATTAGCTGTTGGGTCATCGAATATTAGGGTAATGCTTAAGCATATTTTACCTCAGGTAGCACCGTTTGTATTTGCTCAGATGATGTTCTTTACACCTTCGGCTATACTTTCGGAGGCTGCTTTAAGTCTCTTGGGATTGAGCGATCCATCCATCCCTACATGGGGCCAGATACTTGAGTCTGCCTATATGAATCAGGCAATGTATTTAGGTTATTGGTGGTGGATAGTCCCTCCTGGATTACTAATAATGTATTCGGCAATAACCTTCGTATTCATCGCTCAGGGACTTGAGCCTGTGGTAGAACCTAGGTTGAGGGGTCAGTGAATGGCTTCTACGTTATTTGTTTTACTTTATAAATTTTCTTTAACGAGGGTGGTTCACAATGGTTTTACTTGAGGTAAGAGACCTTAAGACGTATTATTACACACTTAAAGGTATAGTGAGGGCAATTGATGGCATAAGTTTCGCTTTAGATGAGGGGAGGGTTTTAGGTATTGCTGGTGAGTCCGGATGCGGTAAGTCAACATTAGGTTATAGCTTAATGAAACTTGTGCCTCCACCTGGGAAGATTGTAGGGGGAGATATAGTAATAGATGGTAAAAATGTAATGTTAATGAATGAAGATTCGGTGAGGCGTGAAATTAGGTGGAAACTAATTAGTATGGTGTTCCAGGGAGCTTTAAATGCTTTAAACCCTGTGTACACTGTAGGTAAACAATTGGTAGAACCTATAATATATCATGAAGGTTTAAGTTTTAAAGAGGCGTATGAAAGAGCTTCGGAGGTTATTAAGGAAGTCGGGCTTCATGAGGATGTATTAAGTCGCTATCCACACGAATTGAGTGGTGGTATGAAGCAGAGGGTCATGATAGCGATGGCCTTAGTACTTAGACCTAAGTTAATCATAGCTGATGAACCGACAACAGCTTTGGACGTCATTATACAGGCGCAGATAATGAACTTATTTAAGAAAATAAAAAATGAATTGAAACAATCCTTAATATTTGTAACTCATGACTTAAGCCTAATAGCTGAAATAGCTGATTATGTAGGTGTGATGTACGCAGGTAAGATAGCTGAGTATGGAATTTCAGACATAATCTTCAATAACCCTTCACATCCGTATACTCAAGGACTTCTTAAGAGTATACCAAGACTTAAAGTCAAGGAGAAGATAGTGTGGATTCCAGGTTCTCCTCCAGACTTAAGGAACCCACCTAAGGGTTGTAGGTTTCATCCTAGATGTCCTTACGTTATGGATATTTGCAGGAGTGAGGAACCCCCACTTAAGGACTTAGGTGGTGGTCATCTAACCTCGTGTTGGTTATATTAGGTGGTATTCATGACATCAAGTAATAAGATATTAATAGTTAATAACTTAAAGAAATATTACCCAGTTAAGCGTTCCTTTTATGAAATTATAACATTTAGAAAAGGCAAATATGTTAGGGCGGTGGATAACATATGTTTTAGTGTTAATGATGGTGAAGTTTATTGCCTTGTTGGAGAATCGGGTTGTGGTAAAACAACTACAGGGAGGTTAGTAGCGAAGCTTATTGAGCCAACTTCAGGAAATATTAAATATAGACCTCGTGATGATTTACTAAAGCTAAGTTATAATGCCGTAACTCCCGAAGGATTCGTGGAATACAGTAAACTACCTAGAAATTATGAGAAGCTATTTAGGAGGGAGGTTCAAATAATATTTCAAGATCCTTACGGTTCACTAGATCCTAGGCAAACCATATTTTCAACACTTGAAGAGCCTTTGCTCGTTCATAAAATCGGTAATAGCAGTAAGGAACGTGAAGAATTAATATTTAAAATACTTGAAGAAGTCAAGCTCACCCCTCCTGAGGAGTTCATTAACAGATACCCGCATATGCTTTCAGGAGGTCAGAGACAGAGAGTCAATATTGCTAGGGCACTAATCTTAAAGCCAAAACTAGTAGTAGCTGACGAACCAGTATCTATGTTGGATGTATCTGTTAGGGCTGAAATACTTCAGTTAATGATGGATTTAAAAGTCAATAGGAATCTCACATACATATTTATAACTCATGATTTAGCCGTTGCTGGCTACATATGTGATAGGGTTGCCGTAATGTACTTAGGGAAGATAGTTGAAGAGGCTTTAACTACTGAATTAGTTAATGACCCTCTTCATCCGTATACCGAGGCTTTGATAAGCGCTGTTCCAGAACCGAATCCCTCTAACAGATTTAGGTTTAAGGATCTGCCGATATATGGGGAAGTACCTAGTGCTATACAAGTACCTAAGGGTTGTAGGTTTCATCCTAGATGTCCTTACGTTATGGATATTTGCAGAAGTGAGGAACCCCCACTTACTGAGATTAGAAGCGGTCATAGCGTTGCGTGTTGGCTATATGCTAATAAGTAAATAGACACGTTATTTATCTTGATTTATCTTTTATGTAGGTTTAATAATTATTGGTTGTTGTGAGGTTTAATCGATTTACGGGAGTTAGTTATAAAATGTTAAACTTCTTTAATTTAATGGTGTCCTAGTGGTTGATGGAGAATCATCAGTAGGAATCATTGGTTGGGGTACCTATATTCCTAGGTATAGGATAAGGTCCTTAGATATTGCTAGGTTGTGGGGGTTTGATCAATCATTACTTAAGTCTTTAAATATTGAGGAAAAAGCTGTTGCCTCAGTCGACGAAGACTCAGTTACTATGGGTTGGTACGCAGCTCGCTCAGCTCTTTTGAGGGCTGAAGTTGATGTAGGTAAGCTAGGTGCTATTTTTGTTGGAACGGAATCTAAGCCTTACGCCGTTAAACCATCTGCTACAATAATTGGTGATGCTTTGGGATTGCCTAATAAGAAGCTGGCGTCAGATATGGAGTTTGCCTGCAGGGCTGCTGGTGAAGGAATAAGGATTTCTATAGGTTTAGTAGTCAGTGGAATGATTAAGTATTCCCTAGTAATTGGTTCTGATACTGCTCAGGCCAATCCTGGTGATGTCTTAGAGCTTACTGCAGCTTCAGGGGCGGCTGCATACGTGATCGGTCCTAAATCAGAAAGCGTTGCATATTTTGAGGGTTCCTACACCTTCACAAGTGATACACCGGATTTTTGGAGGAGGGACGGCTCCCCATATCCAATGCATGGTGAGGTATTCACTGATGAACCGGCGTACTTTAACCATATAGTTAACTCTGTTAGGGGTTTAATGAGTGAATTAGGGCTTAGGCCTGATGACTTCGACTATGCTGTTTTTCACCAACCAAACGGTAGGTTCCCCCTAAGGGTTGGCTCAGAACTAGGATTTCCTAGAGATAAAATACTTCCAGGTTTGTTAAATCCTTGGATTGGTAACACGTATAACGCATCGGCATTACTTGGGCTTGCTAAAGTTCTTGAAGAGTCTAAGCCCGGTCAGAGAATACTATTAGCAACGTTCGGTAGTGGTGCCGGCAGCGACGCCTTCAGCTTATTAACAACTGATAAGCTATTATTGAAGGTTGATAAGGCTTTAAAGGTTTCAGATATGTTAAACAACAAGATATATGTAGGATACGACACTTATTCAAAGTTTAGGAAATTATTGGAGAGGATATAGTGATGGCTTCTAGAAGTGTTTACATTTCATCTGCTTCAATGATAAAGGTAGGTAGGTACTTTACAAAATCATATAAGGAGTTGACATGGGATACGGTCTGCGAATTATTGAGGAACACGGCTGTGGACTTAAATGCCATAGATTATATTGTGGTGTCTAATGTATTTAGTGATTCGATATTAGATCAATTAGATCTGTCGACGATTTTGGCTCAGGAATTAGGATTAGCGCCTAAACCTGCCTTAAGAGTTGAGACAGGGGAATCAAGCGGTTTATCTGCTGTGGTACAAGCATACTCTCTAATTAAGTCTGGGTTGGCATCGTCGGTTCTTGTTTTAGGTGTTGAGAAAGGTAGTGAGTTCCCAACTACTGTTGTTAATAAGTATTTAACTAAATTACTTGACTATGAGGTTGAGTCTATATATGATTTTGCTTTAGTGAATGAAGCAGCTCTTCTAATGAAGTTGTATATGAAGAGGTATGGTTATAGTAGAGAAGACGTCAGTGCTTGGTCAGTTAAAATGCATGGAAACGCCCTTAGGAACCCATACGCGCAGTTAAGGTTTTTAGTCAGTAAGGATCAAGTAGTGAATAGCCAAGTAATCTCCGACCCCATTAGATTACTTGATGCGTTCCCCATAGGGGACGGTGCAGTAGCTCTACTACTGACGTCTAAGGAAGACTTTATCCAGTCAAGCAACCCAATAGAGTTAGTGTCCGTGTATCAGGCTACTTCACTCCCTATTAATTTGAGAGATGATTTGCTTGAATTACCCGCTAGTAAGTCGTTATTTGGTAAGGTATTAAATGGGTATGGGTTAGATCTCAATGATGCTGTAATAGAGGTTCACGATTCTTACAGTATCTTCGGATACTTAGCTATTGAAGCACTTGGGTTGGTGGAAAGGGGTAAAGCACCTGAAGCTATTAAAGACCTAGATAACGTTAATTTAAGCGGGGGTTTAAAGGCGAGAGGGCATCCCGTAGGTGCTACAGGGATTTACCAAGTTGCTGAGGTCTTCAAGATCTTAACTAGTGGATTAGGTGACGTTAGGAGAAACTCCTCCTGGGGGTTAGTTCATAGTATGTCTGCTGTGGATAGTAACTCATCAATAGCTGTTCTTAAGAGGTGTGAATGATGAAGCTCTCAATACCTAGGTACTGGAGAAGGAGATTTGACTATTATTCTATCAGGGTTGCTGAGTGCTTAGATTGTGGTAAGAGGATATACCCTAGAAAACATGTATGTCCTTACTGTAAATCACGCAATATTAAGACTATACCCTCGGCAGGTATTGGTGAGGTAATCACATACACGGTCAGTTATTACAGAATAGAGGGTGATGAAGAATCTATACCAAAGATAGTAGCTTTAATAAAATTGGAGGAGGGGCCTCTAGTAGTCGGTGAATTAGTTGATGTAGACTTGTCTGAAGTACGTGAAGGTATAAAGGTCGAAGCCGTTCTAAGGAAATTGAAAACCGACGACCCTAGCGGGCTGATATACTACGGTGTTAAATTCAGACCTGTAATTAAGTAATTAACTAGAAAATAATTTATTTTGACTTGAAGATTGTTATTATTTGTTTTACGAGCTCATTAATGCTTTCGGTAATTCCTTTAGTCGTTAATGCATCAAGAACCGCAGCCCAATCCACCTTAATTATTATATATGAAATAATGATTGTCAATATTAAATAAGCTGGAATTAAGTAAGCAAATTCCGTAACTTGCTCTTTAACTATATGTGAGTAGAAAATTATAGCTGATGTCAACACAGTCTTACCTAATAATACTGCTACTGAGTATTTTATCATACTATATTTGGTAATGCCTATAGGTATGTAGAGGATATCATCTGGCAATGGTAGGGACGCAAATAAGAAAATAGCCAGAAATAAGCTCTTACTCGCTATTCTATTAAATACTTCTAAATTCTTAAGAGTCTTTTCGGATAACCCCATCCTAACAAGACTTCCTATAGCATAGATGATTATTTTCCCAATGGTAGCACCTAAAGCCGATGCAAAAGCAATAAATAATTTCATGGTTAAATCTTGGACAATCATTGAGTACGCCAATATCACTGCTAGATAAGGTATTGATACAAAAGGTATTGAATTAGATATTAAACTTATTAAGAATATACTTAAAACGCCTAGAGGGCCGCTAAAGATACTTAGTAAGCTCTCCAACCATTCCAGCATCTTTCAACCACACCTTAACACTATTAAGCACTTAACTAATAAATTAGGTGGATAGTAGCGGGTATGGTTAGTAGTCCATTAAGATATATCGGCGAAGAGGTAATTAAATGTATTAACTGTGGAAGCCTTAACTTTAAAGTATCATTCTATATATACGAAGCACCTTTAGTAGGTAATATACTTATAGAGCATGGGGTATGTTCCGAATGCGGTTATAGAAAAGCAGATGTTTCGATTGTTGATTACGGTAGGCCTAAAACCATAAAAGCGTTTGTTAAATCACGTAACGATCTTAATGCTCTAGTAGTTAAGTCATCTACTGCAACCATAATGATACCTGAATTAGGTATTGAAGTAGTGCCAGGTAGTGCTGCCTACGGATATTTAACAACTATTGAGGGGATACTGGAACAGGTCTTAGATGTTATACCGTCTGACTGTGAAGAGAGGAAGGAATGTATTGATAAAGTAAATCTAATTAAGGACGCTATGAATGGTTCAATAAAATTTACATTAATGATTAAGGACCCGTTAGGTAAGAGCGCTGTAATTGGTGAGGATCTATCAATAGTTGTTGAGGAGTAGATAGTAAATACTTGACCTCTTACTCTATCTTAACTTCGATGCCGCCCTTACCCCTCTTCTCAGATTTCTCTAACGTAACTTCTAGAACTCCATTTCTATAAACTGCCTTAGCTGTTTCAGGTTTAACCTTAGCGGGTAATCTAACTTCCTTATAATACTTCTTATTGGTATCGCTTCCCTGAATTGTTAAGGTATCCTCTGTAGCTCTAACTTTTACTTTTTCTTTCTCAACTCCAGGCATTTCAGCAACTACTTTAATAATTTCTTCCTCCTCAATAATATCTACTAAAGGTTCTATTTCCTCAGCTATTTTAGGTCGGCTCCCCACCCTCTTAACGTTACCGAACTCTTCAACTTTAGGCTTACCATCCGGACCTACAGTTATTCTGAAGCCATACACGTATGGTCTCAAGAAACGTTCTCCACCTTCATCAACGTTGAAAGACCTAAACATATCCTCAAATTCTTTCTCAAATTCTCTCATAAGTTCATCAAATAAATCGAAAATACTTTTCCTCCTTCTATTACTCATAGCCTATCACCGAAATATATTACGCTATATTAAATTATAAGTCTTAGAACTTCATTTAATAATACGATGCTATAATTACTTTCTTCTTAGCGCATGCAGAACTTTTTATAACGTCTATTATATCTGGGTCTATATAGGATAACGTCATAGCTTCGTCAACTAAGTTAACATCAAAACATTTTAAAACGAAAATGTTTGATAATTTACTTAACTTGGTGAGATCCTCATCATTTATGAAGTCAAGTATAAATTTGTAAGTAGTTCTTACACGAGGACCTAAAGGACTTGAAACATGTGAAAACCACACACGCCCTTCACCTCTGTAATCAATAACTTAGCATACGGTTAATAAGTGATATGTTTGGACGTTACCGTATTTCGGTCTCAGTTAATTATCAAAACTTATTATAGGTATTTGATGGGCGGAAATTCTTTTTATTAAAAGTAATCTTTATCTTAGGTTATGGGTGTGTGCGTGTCTGTTGATGTTTATGTTATTTTAAGGCGTAACAGTGAATTAGGGGATATTATTTTAGGAATGCTTTGGACAGCGGCTACGAAGATATTTAAGGAATACGGTATCGAAGTCTATGTGGTTCCGCTAGTTACTAATGAGAAAGGTAGGGATGTTTCAGTTATAATTAACGGTATTGAGGTTCGTGTGGATAGACTAACATCTATTGATGATGCTGTAGATTTAATTTTGACGTACCTTACCGTTAAGACCGAAGTTAATCAAACATATGCGCTAGGAATTTATATTGATAGAGATGATTCCTTATCAGACGCTAGTGTGATTTAATATATCACTTATACTTAATTCTTTCCAAGTACCTAGCCTCCCTATGAGCTCTATGTCGTGATCTTTTAAGAAGTTAATTAGATCTTCTAATTCATGGTTCGCAGGTCCTAAAAAACCATATTTCTCAAATATTAGTTTACGGCATATAAATTTCATATCCTGAAGTCCTAACTTCCTGATATCACTTATTAACCTATCAGTGTATTCGCCTTTATAGCTACTGTAGGGTCTCTTCATAGAAGTTATTGAGTAGATTAATGTATGGCCTTGCGGTAACTCGTTATTTAGATGTGTTAATGGGATTAACGCTATGGTGTGAGGCACTATATTAGATCTACCGACATAGATTATTGTATATTCTTCCATTTCGTATTTAGCTAACGCTATCTCTATTAACAGACTAACATAATCTAATTTGTAGTGCAACGTATTCGTGTAGGGTTTCGGAGTAATCTTTTCCATGAAGTAGGGCAAGGGTAGTGAGTTAACTAATTTATCGTAATTCAACGTACCGTATCTTAGGAACTTAAGTTTCTTATTATTTAACTCGATCTTACCTAACGTATCGTAAATCCTCTTATTACCGACTCTTCTCCTTAAATCCTTAAACACCCAGCAAAAGAATTTCTTAGGTATTTTACCTCCATTAGACAGTTCTAGTAGCCAATTCCTCTGTATATCAATTTTTTTAGATGCCTTAGCATTATATGATGTCTCGTTACCTACGAATATTACGGATGGTTTTACGGAATTAAACTCCACTTCAGGTAATTTTGGTAGATCTCTAATTAAAATTGGGACTCTATCGAGTTCAATTCCACATATCTCAATACCGCTTAGTAAACTGCCACGGTCCCATAAATCACTTATTATGTCCTGTGAATCAGGGGTTCTAATTAATTCTTTAATAGTTGATAAGCTCTCGCCTAAGTAAACCTTAAATGTCATCCTCTTCTTCTTCCTCTTCTTCACCTTCTTCGGGCTCGCCGTATTTTTCAAGCCTAAACTTAAGTCCTTTCTGATTCTTGTGGCTCTTTAAATGGTAAATCAAATCCCTAGGTGTGAAAAATGTATTGAGGTTTTCCCTCACTCTAGATGTTGATTTGTTTTCCGGGCAGTATTCGTCTATTTTCTCACATATAGGACATAATATAAGTCCTGAAACCTCATCCTCACAGGTAACGATGTCTACACCATCTACTAGATATCTCTTTCTTACCCACCGTGGTTCCCAAAACAGCGACAATCATCAACCACCCCTTCGGACCTGATTAATCTTATACATTATAGCCTTCCTGATGAAGTCACTTCTGTTCGGGAATTTACAATGCTTTAATAGGTAATCAATCTTAGCTAAGGTGTTATACTCTAGTTTTATAGACAAAGTTCTAGAGCAATATTGAGTTCCGTAATAAGTGTCTAAGTTATTGGATAATTCATCATCCAATTACATTACACCAATCTTATATACGTATCCGATATAAATATTGTTTACTGATTTAAGGTCTGAAGTCAATTGATATGAGATATTTAAAATTATTACCTATTTTTACGCAATGAATTAACGCGTATTATTAAGAATCATAGTTTAACAGACTTCTTAATATGCTTCACTCTTTTTATATATTTTTACTTCTGAGATTATATTGCGGGTATCATGGAGGAAGCCATTAACGCGATAGCTAAGTATATGGTTATGAAGAGATTAATTAATGATGTAGTAGCGCTTCTTGCTATTAAGGAGTATTTACTAGACGGCTCCTCTCCTAGTGCTATAGCCTTTAAATACAAAACCAGTAAGTTCAAGGTGAGGGGGCATATTCAAAGGGTTATAGATAAGGCCGGGAATTACAGAATCGCAACCAAGATTTTAGAACGGTTATACCCTCAAATAATGTCCGTAGAACCTGTTATGTTAAGGAGTGGAAATAGGATCCTATGTACTTTATGTAATACGTATGTGAGGCCTTCGGATGCTGAGTCGCATCTCAGGAAAAAGCATAAAGAATTCATAAATACGGTAATACGGAATGTGATAACTGGTACCTCAATTAAGGAGTTTTAGTTAATGGAAAGCTCTATTCAATATATTAAGAAGTATTTGAAGGTAAAAATTTAATTATATATACAGTAAGTCAGGTTCGGGAACACAGTATAGGTGGAATCGGGTTATTCAAGGAGTTAAATATTTATGTGAAGAGCGTAAGTACGCCAATTAAGGTAGCTTTAGTATACCCCAGCACTTATCAAGCCTCAATAACAAATCTCTTCACACACATTGCTTATTATTACTTAAATTCATTTGATGAGTTTTTAGTAGATAGATTTACGTTAGATAACCCTATATCTAGCTGTATTCACTCTCTTAATTTAAGGAGTTTCGATATCGCGCTATTTAGCCTGAGTTACGAGTTCGACTATATAAATACGCTTAAGATCATGGTTGAAAACAATTTAAGAAGCTGTAATGGTAGGAGCCCAATAACTATAGCAGGAGGTCCTGTAGTTACGGCTAATCCTTTACCAATTTCTAAGTTCTTTGATGCAATAGTTATTGGTGAAGGGGAAGAGGCCTTAAAGATTTTAGTTGATGCGGTTAATTTACTCCCAAATAAGAGGGGGTTCTTGGAAGCGCTTTCATCTAAAGGTTTTTACGTCCCTACTATTCATGAAGGAGAGGTCATCAATAAAATTTATGTTAAAGAATTAGACAACTCCTATTACCCTGAATATCAGATTCAGTCGTTAGTAGAGGAACCAGTATTTGGTAGAGGGTATATTGTTGAGGTTTCTAGAGGGTGTCCTTACTTTTGCTCGTTCTGTATGGAGTCTGTGGTTTCCTCCCCCTATAGAGTAAGGAGTTACGGTAAGGTAATTGATACCATTTTTAGGGGTTTAAATAATAACAAATCAGATAGAGCTATCTTTTATTCACTTTCTTTCTTCAGCTATCCTTCAGCTGATAAAATACTTGAAACACTTTTAGAGGAAGGTGTCAAGTTTAGCATCCCTTCAGTAAGGGCGGATACTTTAAACGAATATAGGTTGAACCTCATACGGCGGGGCGGTCAAAAAACGCTTACTTTAGCTCCTGAGACTCATAGCCATAAGCTCAAATGCTTGATCAGGAAAAGTATTGATGAAGATCATTTAACTAAGTTAGTTATTGAAGGTGTTAAACATGGGATGAAGGTTAAGATGTACTACTTACTTGGTATACCATTTGAAACAATCGATGATGTAAGGAAAATAATTAACTTTTTTAAGGTGTTGTCGCAGAAGCTATCGAATTACAGTTTAAGGGAGAAAATTAGAATAACTGTGAACCCATTGATTCCTAAGGCGAATACACCAATGCAATTCCTCGGTTTAGTGAGTAAGGAAAATTATTCCAAGAATTTAAAGATCTTGAGGAGTGAAATTCGTGGAAGATATTTTACTCTAGAGGCTTTAAGTCACAACATAGCTTATGTTCAAGCATTATTAAGCCTTGGTACTGATAAACTGGGTGAAGCCCTTATGAAGTATGTGGTTGATGGGTTAAAACTCTCAGATTTTAGGAACTTATTAAAATCTTATGGTATTGATACGGACTATGTTTTTAAACAGAAAGATGAAGGTGATAAAATGCCGTGGGACTTCATAAACTTAGGTGTTAATGTTCGCCAAATTTATAAGGAAATGATTACATGCCTAAATTAAGTTTTTATATTTAGTATTTCAGTAATTCTCTTAATTATGAGAAGAGGTCAGAAAATTTATATACCTTTACCAACTAATGATGTGGGTATGCGGCTTGAGAGACATCGGTTTGGAAAAGTTTCTTGCGGACAGAGTTAATTTTATGGCTGCTTCTGAGATTAGAGAGTTGCTTAAAATTACTGAGGGTAAGAAAGTAATTAGTTTGGCTGGAGGTCTACCGGACCCTCAGACTTTCCCTAGGAATGAGCTCATCGGAATTATTGGTAAGATCCTTTCCGAGAAAGGAGATAAAGTACTCCAATATAGTCCTACTAAGGGTATAAGTGAGTTAAGGAGTGAGTTATTTAATTTCTTAAATTCTAGGGAAGTCATGGCAAGGAATAATGATGACGTAATAGTTACTACTGGTAGTCAACAAGCGCTCCATATAATAGCGCTTACCTTAATAAATCCCAAAGATTACGTAGTTATGGAGTTACCATCGTACTTAGGCGCCATTAATGCCTTCAAACTTAGTGAACCTAACTTCGTAGGAGTCCCATTAGATGATGATGGTATGAATGTCGACATTCTTGAAGCTAGATTACGTAGACTATATAGTGAGGGCAAGAAAGTAAAATTAGTTTATACTATACCGATTGCTCATAATCCAGCTGGTGTTACAATGAGTCTTGAGCGACGAAAGCATTTAATCGAATTAGCGGACAGGTACGACTTTTTAATTATTGAGGACGACCCGTATAGTTCCTTCACCTACGAACCGAGCGATACAACATCGCTAAAGAGCTTAGATAAAAATAGTAGAGTAATTTATATCAGTACTTTAAGTAAGATACTAGCGCCTGGTTTAAGGATTGGCTGGATATTAGCATCTAAAGAAATAGTTGACGTATTTGAGAGATGTAAACAGTCTCTTGACCTACATACATCGACATTTGCTCAATACGTATCTCTAGAGGCTATTAAATCTGGTATCGTTAAATCAGTGATAGAAAGAGCTAGAACTATATACAAGCGCAAAAAAGATGTGATGCTAGACGCGTTAGAAAAATATCTAGTTCCTGGTTGCTGGTGGTCAAAGCCTGTAGGTGGGCTTTTTATCATGTTAAGATTACCGAAAGAGGAAATAGATACTTCGAAAATGTTATTTGAGGCTATAGATGCTGGAGTTGCCTACGTCCCTGGAGGTTCATTCTACGTAGATGGTAGTGGTGTAAATACCATGAGGCTTAACTTTAGCTTCCCGAAAGAAGAGGAAATATCAGAAGGTATTAAAATACTAAGTAGTGTTGTAAAGCGTCATCTCTGAACGTAAATATGATTTTAAAATAATCAGGCGTCATCCTCAGGTCTTCTATAGACTATGGACCTCCAGAAATGAAAGACTCCACTCATAGCTTCCTCAAAATTATTTGTAACGCTTACTAACTTCCTTAAATCTTTTAAGTATTTCTCAAATACCTCAAAAACCCCTCCATCAAGTCTGTGTTTTGGAAACACGAATTTAACGACATTAACATCGGTTTCTACGCTTAATGTTCCTAACAAAACCCTAGGGATATTAGGAGGTATTATTACATATCCTAGGTCTTTAATCATCCTTAAGGTATTTAGGAGTAGATACGTACTTGTTGTTAATAAGATAACGACATCATATCTATAGGTGTCTAGGTTATTGTAGTTTGCTACGTAAATTCCTAGCTCAGCTATTTTAGAACGTATTGGTTGGTTATGAATGCATGTTACATGTACATTACATAGATCTTTGATGTGGTTCGCAATTATATAAGAGGTAGGACCGCAGCCGATTATTAATACGTTTTTATTTTTAACGTAGTCTATAGTCTCATGAATAAATGAAAGTTCTGCATAAACTAGTGTTTCCGGTCTTGAAGCATAGTACTCGCTGATGGGCATTAATAACTTTAAGGGTATGGATGCATAATCAGCTAGTACTCCATCGAAATCTATACCTCCTATATAGTCGTGCCTAGGCAATAATATAAAATATCTACCAATTAACTTACTATCTAGATCGCTACTAGCATCGATGGCCTTAATAATTCCTATAGAACCTAATACTCTGCCAACATCTGTTGGGATACTCCCTAGAGCAATTAATTTCTCTACATGCGTAAATGATGCCCCAACCATCTTGCCTAATACTTCACCATGCCTCATCGGTGGTTTCGGGATTTCAGCTATTACTGCATCATTAAGCCAAATAATACCTTTCACGTTCTTATCACTATATACAAATTATATTACGTGTTCAAAAACATGTATATTTATCGAATGCTAATATTTATTGGACTTAGATGATTGGTGGTATGAGTGAGTGATAGGAGACCATTACTTGCCACCGGTGAGTTTGTTGAGGACTATTCACCACTTTTCTACTATATTGAAACGGCGGCAGAGTTAGGAAAATATGAAGCCAAGGAATCTATTTTAATTAGAAATGCCGACCTCGAAAAAGTTAAGGAGTTAGTAAGTTCTTCTAGATTCTCATTAGCTCAACTGGTTGATAGCCTTATGGAATATGTTAGGAATAGGATAGATCCTGAGGTTGCAGTATCTGCATTAATTAAATATTTAAATCACCAAGTCACTGAGGATTACGCTATAAAATTTTATTCTAGGTTGATATCCTTATGGATTATTGAGGCTGCATCTTCTCTAAATATCATAAGATTGAAGTCACGTAGCTAATTTATGCTAACTCTTTATAGCATCTTCACTTAATTTGTAGAGGGATGTTATTAAGTAGATATTTGACGTAATTCTCGATACTGCTATATATGATGGTTTAAATAATTTCATTTCTGTAGCATTAATCATAACAGGTTCCCCTGTCTGTGTAAAGATATCGTATACCTCATATCCTAATGTTCCCCACACGTTTCGTGCACTATCTATTAATATCTTATATAGAAGGGCCTCACTTACATTTTTTGAGTTCCAATTGGGGAGCACGTAGTTATATATATAACCCCGTGTAGTTGAGTATTGATAGATCTTAACATGTTCTCCACCACCACTACTAACCTCTTTATCTATATCTACACCGGCAATTCTGTATATTGCTGAAATTCCTTTAGCGCCATCGGCTCCGAGGAAAATAGGTGTACCATCAGGCCTCGAGAGGACTAAAGGTCCTGGATATACCCTCCTATTGGTGTCATCAACTATAAAGAATTCGTATGTTGCTACATACAATTTCTCAGGACTTATGTGGAAGTTAGATATCAGGATTTTTGTTGCGTTTTCCTCATCACTTGTTAGCGCTTTTGCTAGGATATGTATCTGTGAGAAGTTAAGTGTTGAACCATCAGCAACCGAAGCTCTTTCACCAACAACTGAAATCCAGTACCCGTAATCCCACCAAGCAACTATTACAGAATCCTTATCGGTATTGTTTCTTATCCAATTAAGGGTATTAATCCATGAAGGAGCGTTAACGCTTAAACCAACACCTGCCTCAACTATGGTTGGGACTACTGCATTATATGATGGACCCCAGTAAGATATACCTTGAAGCACTATAGCAACTATATATAAGGTAAGTATTATTGAAGCCATTAACTTAGTAAACCAGCCAGATCCACTAATGCTGAAGATTCTGGGCATCAGTAATTCCCCAATTATAAAACCTGATGTTAGGGCAATGGTTAAGACACTATATGAGAAGAAATACGCTACATTAGCAGTAGCAACTATTGAAATCATTGCAAGAAGCATTAGGAATAATGAATTAGTGTCTTTACGTGTGAAACTCCTGTAGAGTAAATATATTATGCCTATAAACGTAACTACTATGGCGGGACCTCCCAAATATATGAATTCCGATGGTGTAGCACCTCTGTACTGTGCTATGGTACCTGTTAATACCCCTGCCGCACTCCCTAAACCCATAGCAGCCAGTCCTTTACCACCTATACCTACGAACCCTGTAATTAATGTAGCCAGTCCTAGGATTCCAAAACCGATAATAGTGAATAAGTATATCAATTTTGGCGTGATTATAGGTTTCTTACCTTTACCTACTATACGTTTTGATGGAAGTAAATGAAATATAGAGTACGCCAATGCTAGAACAGCAGTCCCTAGAGGTATTATTACACCAGCATTCTTTATAAAATATTCGAAGCCATTGTAGTAAGAAGGTGCAGCAATAATAGATATTGTTAGAGGTATCGTCTCATAGAACCACAGCTTAATTAACTTCTTGCTCACATCCCCCACTATTAGCGGAGTTAGAACATATTGCAGGAATATTGCTGCTATTAATAAGTTGAACCCAGCCCAACTTAAAGCAGAGATCCCAAGGAATACACCACTTAATATCGCTGATTTCCCACAGCCTCTCTTAACACTTCTTACATGGAAATACGTTGCAATAAACATGAAGGCCAGTCCCAACACGTACTTAACAGTGAATCCAGCTACCTGCCTATCTACAAACATTAAGGCTGCGGTTAAGGAAGCAATAGCGGCTGGTAAAGGTCCGCTTAATTCACGTACTGTTAGGTATATACCGATTAAAGTCATGATTGAAAGCGGTATAGGTAAGTAAACTAACCACTCATATAGTGATATGTTTGGATTCACAAACCTAGCTAAGTAGTATGATATCAGTGATAAGTAGGGTAGCAGCGGTAGTTCCGTTGAAGGTATATCTCTACCCCAAGGATACCAAAATATCTTAGTCTCAGGATTATTCTGAGTAAGAGAAGTATAGTACGTAAAATCTTTCTCCAGAAGTTTATTAGTGATCCAGTAGTTGAGGTAGGGATCCATTTCATATAATGTGGGTCCGTAACCGTATTCCAACGCATTATACACTGGCTGCAACCTTAGATACGATCCAACAGTAATCGATATAATTAATATTATCAAGCCTAGTAACTCGATTAGTAGTTTAACCCTATGTTGTTTTAGCATATTTCTAGGCATTTATATCGACCAAGAAATCATGCTTTTAAGTGTTTTAAACTTTCAGTCACAGTATCATACCATACTTTAATACCGTAATACCTCAGTAATATTTTTTATAGTGCCCTACCTAGATAGAACCATTATAGAAGTACTTAAATATGTTGCCGTGATATTAATACCTGGTTGGGTATTTTCATGGGTAGTCTTAGCGAGTCAATAGTACTTGACTCTCTCTACAAATATGGTGAAAAGGCGTTTATAGTGTTAAAAACCGCTTATGAAGTATATCAAAATAATTCAATAAGCGGCAAGAAATTACTTGGTGATTTCGATTTTAAGTCCATTATTATTAAGTTAAGAGAGAAAGGATTTAACTACAACCCTAATCAACTGCTCAGGATACTTGAAAGAGATTTTGGGATCATCGAAACGACTTATAGGTCCTCAAATCAGAGATGGTGGAGGTTCATAGACCCTATAGTCGTTTCCAAGGCCCTGAATACTTATGAGGGTAAGGAGAATAATTTAACAGGAGACGATCCTGAGATTACTTTACTCAGATTTCAAGTAGATATAGTTGATTTAGATGGTCTATTAAAACTTATTAGTGAGTTCGCGTCGAAAGAGTTCTTAACTCAATCTGAGAGGAAAAGGATTAAACAATTATTCTTTGAGGATATTCCGTTAGTTGTTAAGCTTTTCAAGGAAACTCAAGTACTTGATGAAGAGTTTAGAGAATTTAATAGTAAGGTAAGGTTGATGTTTAAATATCTCTCGATTTTAGTTAAGAAACTTAAAGGAGTTAACATAGATATAAATGATTTGAATATTGAGGAAGTTGAAACTATTAATAAATCATCAGTTAAAATAGGTGAGATTGATTAGCTAATCCCTAAATTTTTGGAGATGACGTAAAGTCTGTTTACGATGTATTGAAGGACTTCTTTAATGACTTCTTCATTACTATATTCCTCTAGTATATGCTTTAATTCTTCCAGCGTGGAGTTCTTAAGGTTGTTGACTTCATCGATTAACCTGGGCATCGCCCTCACTATATTATCAACTATCGTTATATTCGCGGATCTTGCAGTTCTTGAAAGAGGATTTAAGTCTATAGCTATCACGGTTTTACCTAATTTCCTTAGTGCTTCAGTCCTGTCACCGTCTTCAAGTGGTACCAATACAACATCGGCTGAGTATATACCCCTCATACTCACTTTCCTCCTCTCGCTGAAGATCTCAGGTATTGATGTTAATTCATCGTAAACTCCTAGGATTTCATCAGCACCGCAAGATTTTAAGGTACTGTATATTTTTATTTCTCTATCGCGGGTTCTATGGAAGAGATTGACTTCTATCTTAGCATTAACTAATTTAGCTAACTTAACTATTTCATCAGGAACTAAAGCAGCCGCATTACCGTTAACCGATATTACTGGGGATTTAGCTATAAGTAAAGCAGCGGCTGCAGCCCTTATCGATTTGAGTGCTGGGGGTATGGTTTCTTCACCTATTAAGTAGTCGAAACATTCCCCTCTACCGTGGGCGATTAATCCCTGAACCGCAACGTAACCATCCTTAAATCCCTCAACAAGTTTCTCCCTAATTACTAATGATTTATATCTTGGATGATTGGGTGATATCTTAACCATCTCTACATCACTATAAGACCATGTCTTGCAATGTTAAATACTTTGGGTATCCCAACTTTATTCGATAATGAGGTAAATACGTCGGATAGGTAGGAATCCTCGGCTATCACTGTTAACAATTTTTTCTTTACGTAATACCCTAAAACAGCGCCTCTCTTAATGAAGGTGAGTAATGCAGTATTTAATAGACCATCAAGTTCTTTACTTAACATACCGACTTTCAAACTGAATTCATGTGATAATTCGGCGAAGGACTCAATACTAGGACTCTCTAAGAACTTCCCATATATATCAGCACCTATGGTATTTATCAAGTTGCCGAATTTTAACATCATCGCCCTAGTAGTAAGATCGCCTAACGCTACTGTTACCACTTTTAATGAATTCTTAATAGGTATTATATCGATTGAGCCTATTCCTGGCGGTCCAGGTGAAGTTCTTAAGACTAAGCCGTTACCGTAAAATTCAGCTATTACATCACCGTAGCCGGTCTCATTTAGTACTTCAGCTACATGTGCTATAGTGGAAATACGATTAAGCGTTACTCCTTTACCTAACATGTTTAATGTTAAATATGCTAGTGTTGTAGCGGCGCTCAAACCGTAACCATTGCCTAACATGACTTTAGAAGCTATATTAATGCCTTTTGCGGACTTTAATTTAGCTATCTTTTCAGCAGTACTAATTGTGGGGGACTCTATACACTCATTATTGATCATTAATTTACAGCTATCTCTATTAATTTCTGCAATTATTGGAGGACTTAAGGTTAACCCAGCACCTAAAGACCCTGTGAACACAGGATTATATGATTTAATCACGTACCAGAATCCTGTTACGTGAAGCGGTATTAAGATCTTCATCTTAAAGACCTAGTGATTCCTTAACGATGTCTAGTATCTCCCTTGCTATTATATCCTTACGTGACTTACTGATGTATTTCTCAAAACCGTTAGAACCTATTATTAATACCTCATCATACTCGCTTGCGAAGCCTATATCATACCTTGATACATCATTAGCTACTATATAGTTGAAACCTCTTTCCATTAACTTACGTCGAGCTCTATCTCTAAGCGCGTTTAAATCGCTCCCAACAGTCTCTGCTGCGAAACCTATTACTAATCCATTGAATATCTTTCTAACACCTTCTGAGATCTTAGGTGTGGGTTCTAGGGTTAAAGTTATTGAATCTATATGCGAGTTTATTTTCTCTTTACTAGAGTTCCGGAATCTAAAATCGGAAGGAGCTCCTGCTAGTATTACTGCGTCATAAGTTTTACTTCTTAATTCGTTGATTACTGCGTCATACATTTCAGAAGTAGTTGTTACCTTCACCGTTTTTACATGTTTTGGGATTAGTGATTCATCCACTGGCCCGTGAATAAGGGTTACATTAGCATTCCTAAAAAATGCTTCCCTCGCTATGGCTATACCCATCTTACCTGTGCTAGCATTTGTTAGGAATCTTACAGGGTCTAGAAACTCCCTCGTAGGTCCTGCAGTAACTAATATTTTAATTCCTTGTAAGTCAGGTCCCCTTAATATGAGCGCCTCAGTACTAAGTACGACATCTTCTATATCAGGTAACTTTGCTCTATTAGCCTCCACAACAGGCTCCAGTACCTTAACACCATAGTTCTTAAGTTTGTTTATAGCTTCAACTATTTGCGGTGATTCATACATGGCTAGGTGCATTGAAGGGACTAATAAGATTGGTTTTCTTAGACCGATGAAGTTGAGGGCGGTGAGGGTAACTGATGTGTCTGCAATTCCAGAAGCTATTTTAGCGATAGTATTGGCTGTTGCGGGTGCTATAATCATGGCATCGCATGTATGACTTAAAGCTACATGACCTGACTCGCCATAAAACTCTACATATACTTCATTTCCGGTAGCCCATTCAAAGAGCTGGGGACTGATTAACTTCGTAGCTTCCGGAGACATAACCACGTAGACATCAGCGGCCCTTCTAATTAGTTCTCTAGCAACATCTACAGCTTTATAGATAGCGACACTACCTGTCACACCTAAAACTATCTTCTTATTATCTAATGACTTTGAATACGTCCCACGAACCTCACCGCTGGGATGATACGTAAACATCACCGCCTCATTCACTATATTAATTAAAATTTTAAAAACATAGACATTACTTTTTAATGATAGTTAGCGGTTAGTGATAGTAATGGGAGAAAACGTTGTAGTTAGAGAGGCAACCGAGAAAGATATCCAGAAAGTAATAGAGATTAATTTGGTGACTTTACCTGAGCACTACACTCAAGACTTTTGGTTTGATCACTTAACGGCTTGGGGCAAGGCTTTCATAGTTGCTGAAGTTGATGATAAAGTTGTGGGTTATGTGATGTGTAGAGTTGAAAGCGGTATTGGCCATCTTAAGAGAGGGTTAATTAAGATGGGTCATGTGGTCAGCGTCGCTGTTTTACCTGATTATAGGAGGAGGGGCATTGGGAAAATGATGATGGAGGAATCTATGAGGAGACTTAAGGAATATTATAACGTGAGCGAGGTCTACTTAGAAGTGAGGGTTAGTAACCTTCCCGCAATTAACTTATATGAGAAATTAGGGTTTAGGAAATTGAAGGTCTTAAAATATTATTACTTAGATGGTGAAGATGCGTTCTTAATGGCTAGGACTTTATAGTAACTATTAGACTAATCCGAAGTATAAGTCCTAATTAAGTCAACTACTTCTTAATATACCATAACTTAACTTCGGTACCTACCCAAACTCTTAAATACTTTTGAGCTGTCCAGTTTTGATATGGATGATTATGAAGTACTTATTTATAAGGATGCAGTCCGGTCTCGTGCACGGGTTACTCGGTTTTTACTACATTATAGAAGACATTAATATGTTAAAGACCTCTAGAGAACCATTAATGACTAGGGTTGATCCGTACATTAATTTCGTATGGTTTGAGCCAGTTTTTAGGGATACTAGCTCTATGGATTTCATGGTTGAATGGTACGGGTATCTAAATATATTTAAAGAGGGATATTACGTCTTGCTGATGGAATGCGATGATGGTTGTATTATGGAGTTGGAAAATGAGTTAGTGATTGATGGATGGAGAGAGCAACCACCAACGCTCTATCAAACAAGTCCTTTATACCTTTCAAGGAGATCCTACGAAATACGTATAAGGTACTATAATGTTGGACCATTCGGATTAATAAAGCTTGGTTGGGTAACACCTAACGGAGTTATAGAAGGGATACCTCCAGAAAACTTGTACACAAGACGTGGTAATTCCGTAGTTGTTAGAGGTCTTCCTGCCGGTAGCGTTATCGAAGTGTGGACTAACAAGATATTGGATAAGGCTGTAGTTGGTGATGATGGATTAGCTTTCTTAAGGACTAACACGGCATACCCGATTGATGGATATTTTAAAATAATTAAGGAAGATGAGGAGTTTCAATCACCCGTAATTAGAGACATATGGGGGGGTGATGTATTCGAGATTAAGGAAGTTTCCTAAATTCGTAGTTAGTTAACGCTTCATTATACTCTAGGAAGAGGAAGTTACCAAAATTTAGAGGTCCGGGATTTATAACTATAGCATTCTCTAGGGTGCATGAACCGACGTTATCATGATAATGCCCTGTAAGCACATACTTTACTTTATATTTAGCTATAATTGAATTTAGTTCGTGTAACCCTCCATGGAATTTACTCATAACTAAGTCTAAGCATCCTTTAGGAGGAAAATGAGTTACCAATATATCTACATTTTCCTTAACTCTTTCATAAAACTTTCTAAT
Organism: Sulfolobales archaeon; assembly: GCA_038831135.1. GTDB lineage: Archaea > Thermoproteota > Thermoprotei_A > Sulfolobales > NBVN01 > DTCV01. Next base: position 30,476 of record JAWBKW010000013.1, read on the forward strand.
AGATTGATGAGCGGATAATCCACCTATAAATCCTATTCTATAATTACCAACGTTTAAAGTAGTGCCGTCGAATAATATGCCTAGCTCCCTGGCCTGCTTAGTTATGTAGATATCATCACATTCTCCAGGAATTATAGATACCTTATAACTCGATTCTTTTAGAAGCAGTAGCTCAGCATCTATATCACCCCCTAGTATCATTAGGTCTACATTCAGATTATTGGATATTTTATTGAGTTTCTTAAGTGCTGTTTCATCTCCGTGTATATCCACCGCATAAATTATCCTCATAGTTGCACCGGGCTTCGTTTAAATTTCATATTTTATTAGGTGGTTGACTCGGCATGATTTAATAATGTGAGGGACGTAGCTAGCGCAAGGATATCAGCTACTGCTCCTGGATTTATATTATTGGACCTTAAGTAAGAATCGAATACCTTAAGAAGTTTTTGTTGTACTTCATTATTATCCCCTAGTAGGTTTATGATTTCTTGGTAGGATTTGGTGAATGAAGCAACTATCATTCCAAACCCCTTAACTATCTCTGTATCTAAGTGTTTACTTAGCAAGTAGTATTGTGCTTTACTTATGCAGTCTAAGATATTAGTTTGACCTCCTTCTAACATACTGCTCATGTAGTTATACGCATCTAAAGTTAATTGATAGTGATGCATTACTTCGTAAGCTATTAAATCCCAATAACTTGATTCTATTAACACATCAAGTAATAAATAATTACTTACATTCTCTGTACGTATATCGGGAACCTTCCCAAGATATTTATTGGCGTATGAGGGGTTGGCAATTCTTAGTGCTCTATAGAAATCTTCAGCGTTTTCTTCAGACGCTACCAATCTAACTAATTCTGAAGCTTCTCTTGCTAATTCCACAGGATTTAAAGTTTTATCGAAATATTTAGTAGCATATATTATTGGGATTGTTAAAATCGCGTACCCGAGACAGGTATTAGTCCCTACAGAATCATCATTAATTACGTCAGATACGATCTTATTGATCCAGAAGCCTATTCTCGGCTTGGTCGATTTCTCTTCTAATATTGATATATAGAGATTATAGAGTAGTGGAACAGTATTGATGAAGTGATTGATGGTTAAGTCCTTGATGCGTTTCTTATAACTTACTGTTGAAACCTTATTAGGGGCTAAAGCCTCAAGGGCGAATCCTAGCGAAAACGATGTAGCAATAGCTTTTCTAAGTATCGTATCAAGCCTCATTCTATTATGTAACTAACATGAATCTTACTAACTTCGTTTTCTAAAGCACTATACCATCTATTACCTAACGCTAATATAGCATATAGTCCTACTGGTGTAGCTTTGGCTTTCCTTATGAGACGTATTAATGCTTGGCTTGTTCTACCGCTACGTAGTAGGTCATCCACAATTAACACTCTATCCCTACGATCTAATATGTTTGAAGGTATGTAGAGGTTGACTACTGATGGTGGGTCTCTAGATATATAGCTGACTTCATGGTAATTTGAGACACCTATGTCTATTCTCCTCTTAGCTACGACTAATTTAGCATCAAATACCTCAGATACTGCTACTGCTAATGGTATTCCATCGACTTCAACTGTAGCAATGGCTGTCGGTTCTAAATCTTCGAATACCTTACGCGCTACTAAAGCAAATATCCTCAAGAAGTCTACATTATATATGAGGTTTGATGTACTCACTATAGAATCATCAATTATTTCTATGTTTTCTTTAATAATCATCTTTACAACCTCATCACTCAATAATTTATCAAGCAATTCTTTAGCTCTCTCTTTAGTTGGTAATATCCTCATGTTTACATACCTCCATAATGCAGGCGTTGAAAGACCTGTAATGACTTCCAACTCACGATATTTGAGGGTCTTCCTCAATACCCTTAATGCGTCAATAGCATACCTCCTTACATCATACATAAAATATTACCTCCTCCAGATGTACTTATTACATGAAGAGATATATTCATAATATAAAAAATATAACTCTTTACAATCCCGAAAGCCTCGTCCTTTAGGGCGGGGAGGAGGTCAGAGGAAAGCTATATAAGGTAATATCCTTATCAGATTTCTATCCGGTATAATAAAATGGAAGAGGTTACATTATTAGTAAGTCTATCTCCCTATAAGTCTAGATCCATGATTAGGAGACTTACTAAAGTTAAGGAAATATTTGAAAATGACCTAAATATTAGGTTAAACTTAGTAATTACTGAAGGCAGTAATGGGAAAAACCTCATATTCGTAAATAATGATGTCATTGAGGTTAATGAGAATATTAGGACAGTAGATTTAATTGATAAAATATTAGAAAAATTAGGGGGATATCAAACCATTATATCGTTTGATAAAATAGCTGTGGGGGTTCAACTTTCATAAATTATTATTTAGGTTGGTTTACTATTAATTATCCTTAGATGTTTTCATTAACGTTTATATTTTAATATGTAAAGAAATATATTTATATTGGGTTTGGTATGGTTAGTAAATCGGAAGATGAATTAAAGGTTATTTACGAGGACGAGGATATTGTAGTGATGCAGGCTCCAGATGATAAGGGCTTAGAGGGTTTAGTCTTAAATATAATTAGAAGGAAAGGTAAGCCTGTTACTTGGAGAGAGTTGAGGAGGGAGCTAAGCGGTTTAGCGGGTGAGGATAGGCTTCGGAAAGTATTAATTAGTTTAATTGAGAGAGATGTAGTTATCGAAATGATAGATGGTACTTACGGTATTAAGGGTATGGAGACAACTTATATTCCGTTGAGGATTAAAAAGAGGGTTAGACCTTTAGTCCCGTCAAAGTTTAGAGCGCGTTGGGGATCATTAATAAGTAGTAAGGGAAGTATAGCTGCTGCAATTCAAGCTCTGAAATCCGCTAGAGAGGGAAAGAAACAAGAAGTAGGCCTTACATAATTATATAGGGATACTGATTGAGTTGCGAGAAGTCTAAGATAATTATTAAAGGTAGGCTAGCTTATATAGTTGGTGAGTCAGGAGCTACGGCTTTTATACCGATCGATAAATTATGTGAGGTTGCTAGAAGGTTTAATTTATGTTTTGAGAATTTTAAATGCGATCAATAACGTATTCACCTACCGAATGAATTATTTTCTTATAATTCTGTACAATTAAATACTTATGACGTTATAATCATCTATAATTATAAATAATGTTAAAATTTATTAGAACTCATATAATATTCAATAGGGGAGTTAGTGTGAGTGTTCAGAAGTCTCTAGTCGGTATTTTAGTTGTTTTGGTTGTTGTTGCTGGTGTTGGTGGTTACTTCGCAGGTTCTTCAGCCGTCCCACCACCTAAGACTATTACTTCAGTAGTTACTCAAACAGTGACTACTACTGTCGCAGCAGCTACTCAAACAATCACGTCTACAGTTACGCAGCCAGCCCAAACAATAACAACAACAGTGACACT
>JAWBKW010000014.1:0-30628 GCA_038831135.1 Sulfolobales archaeon
TTCTGAACGTATCATTAACCGGTATTTTAGTAGCTAAATCCTTTACAGCTTCAGATACCTTATCGATTAGAGGTTCTACGACGTAATCCGCAGGTATCACCTTAATGATCGGGCTTGAAGTATTAGATAATGATTCTTTAATAAGTTTAGCAACACTATGTGGTTCATCAACTAAGTAAAGAATGACTGATTGGTAAGAACTAACGTATTCGACCCTATCACCTAATAACTGTTTTATGTAATTACGCACCCAACTATAGTTGTCAACCCCAGGCTCATGAATAACCATTAAATTAAACTCCAATAACTACACCGCGTATTAAATATTTTGAGAGTTTAAAAATGAGCTTAAAGTACTAAATAAAACTGATTTATGAATTTAAAATTAGTGGTGCGCTTCAGCAGTTTTCTCTTCAGATGGTGTGGTAGGTATTGCCGGCAATTCAGGGAATTTCTCCTTCATCTTCTGCTCCGCAACTACTTGAGCTTCTTGAAGTATTCTTCTAGCCTCTGGCGACGCTACTAAGTCATAACCGCCTCCACCTAACATCTCACCGGCCTCTAATACTGTCTCCTTCAACATGTCTTCTACCTCAGCTAATTCGACACCTATCTCAGGTAGTAAGCCTCTTAAAGCCGACCTGAGCTCTTTAACTATGCCTACTACAGGACCTAAAGCAACCATAACATCACCGATCTCTTGAACGGTCTCTAACCTGAGTACTACTTGCTCAAGGGCTATTTGCACAGTTAGTAATTGCTTGACAACTTTCCTAAGTTCCGCAACCTCATTAGCGTACATTGTTGCCCTAGCAGTGTCCTTCACAAGTAAGGCATCTACTACTCTCTCAAATAACACTCTATCCCTTTCTTTCATTCTTTCTATAAACACCTCAATCCTACTAACCATTGCCCTAATTTTATAGGAAGCCATCGCCATCCTGTATCTTAACGGCTTCTCCCTACCAACAGTCCTCTTGAGCCTGGCGGCAACACTGTCTTGGTTCCCCTGCCATATCTTTTCAAACCCTTTCCAACCACTCATGAACTTTGACACCAATTGGAATCTCACGAAGTAACTTCCTTAAAAAACTTCAGGGATATACAACCCAGTCACTCCATGATTATTTAAATTAATTAAGTGAAGGGTATTAGTTTAGGGCCGAAAAGCTTTAAAATTCTCAAATATCGTGGCACATAAACCTCCTTCTTACCTTTCTCAATAGCTTCTATGATGGCCTTAGCCACAGAATCTGCTGGTACCCCACCTTTAATATTCTTTAGACCAGCCCGTTTATGGAATTCTGTATTAATAATTCCTGGAAAAACCGATATTACGTTAATACCTTTATCACTTAGTTGATGCTTCAAGGCCTTAGTTATGTAGTAAAGCCCTAACTTAACTGCCCCATAAACAGGAAGTTTCCGCATCAACACATATATACCTGCAGTTAATACATTAACGACTACAGATCCACTACTCATAAACCTCAACAATTCCCTAGTCAGTATAATTGGTGCAACGAAGTTCACATTAATTAAACCATATATGTCTTCATCACTATGGTTCAACAAATCCTTGTAGATTCCGAAACCAGCATTATTAACTAAAACGTCTACATGACCTAAGTAACTTCCTACAAAATTCACAACCTTATAGATTCCGTCAATATTCGATAAGTCAGCAACAACGTAATTGAATCTTTCACCATACAGCGACTTAAGTTCTTTTAAGGCCTCCTCGTTACGCCCAACACCAACAATAATAACATCTGTCCTATTATTTAGGATCGATTCACATAAAGCTCTTCCTATACCCGACGACGCGCCAGTAACTACCATCTTCAAAGGTATACACCTCTACATCTTTGTCAACGCGAATTACTTTACATAAATATATCTCACATCTTTATTTAATGTGTAGAACTTCCTACCCCAATCATGTAGAGGTATTGAGACCTTATTTAGGTCCCATCCATATTTACTTGCTACACCTTCCTTAACATATGCGGCAACGACCTCTCCAATGAATACCTTAGTTCCGCTTACTTCATAAGCCTTAACCCTAGAAACTTCTATCACACCTACAGCCTCTGAAATAGCAAAAGAGTTTACTTTAACGCATTTAATTAAGTTGACACCCATAGCTTTTATCTTATCTACGTCTCTTCCGGATCTCGAACCTGCAATCCATATCTTATTTAGTAATTCTGAAGGTAGTATGTTTATAACGAATTCACCAGTTCGACTAATACATTCAGCAGTGTATGATGATTCATCAATTACTACTAATACGGTAGGTGGGTCCTCAGAAACTGGTGTGAACCAGGAACATGCCATAGCGTTAACTTTATCATCGCATCTTGAAGTTATTACAATGGCGGGTCTTGGATGAAGTAATCTATAAAAATTGGTTAAATCATATTCTTGAAACAACCTAAATCACCAAGTAAATTAGTACTTCAGTGTAATTAATAAATACCTAACCTATTAGAACCACTAAATTCTTGCTGATATATTTTCGGCTAGGTAACACGTACTCACATTCTGGTCTACATAAGTTCCTTAGCACTAGGTAGTCTTCTTCTGTGAAAGGTCCAAACCTAAGTATAAGGAAGTAACATGTAGGTGATATTACACCGATCCCTAGTCCTCTATCAATTAGTAATCCTGAAGCTGTTTTCAAATCATTAGGTGATGGGATGCATCCAGAACTATGAGTGTGTAACATTATGGTTGCGTCTACGTGTGGTATCGTGATTTTATCAATTTCGCCTTCAAGTAATTCTGCTTTCCCATTCTTAAGAACTATATACATGTATTCGATTCTAGTGGTTGCTGTCCTCATCGAAACATATCTCATATACGGAACCAATTTCTCAATACATAGCTTAGCTACTAACTCATATAGTCTGCGGTACTCTGTGCCAGAATCCCCACTCTCTACTCGGATGTCACGTATTAGTTTAAATCTTATTAAATCCTTAAGTTCAAATAGGTTATCTGGCTTATAATTACATCCGCTTAACCTTATTTCAATTTCTTCGTCAATTAGCTCATCCAGTGACATAAATTCGTTTGAGATGTACGCATTATGACACTCGCAGTCCTCAATTAAAGATTCCACACCGTTTATTAAGTTGTTAGCTAATGCTAATGCCTTAGTTATATCAGAGGTTAGCTCTATCTCTAACAACTTGTATATCACCATACTCTGTAATTTTACATATTCTTCTTATTCTTTAAGAAAATATTTAATAATTGAGAGTCAATCAATAGCAATTCTTAAATTCTCTCCAATTATGTAAAGGAGAAGCGAAACACCTAATAGTAGGAATGCCCCTTCTATGAATTCCTTTAAGTAATTCCTATCATATAATACGGCACCATAAAACGATATATAAGCTATCAGCATAATAGCTATAGCTAGCATGGATATGAACGCAGTTAAAATCGACGAAGTTATGAAGTATGGTAAGGCTAACGCGATAACAACAGCAAAATAAGCTATGCCTGTGAAGAGAGCCGATAATTTAGGTGATTTCCCTACTTCCTGTTTAGCTTGAGTATATGATGCTACAGTCATAGAGAGTGCGGCTGATATACCGGCTAACAATCCGATCAATCCAGCATTAACGGTTGATGATAATGCTCCTAAAGCTCCAGCATAAATACCTGTCAACTCTACTAACGCGTCAGATATACCTAAAGCTATTGAACTCAAGTACTTTATTCTTTTTTCATTTAGATTATTAATTAGGTTGCGTTCATGAATCTCCTCATCCTTAATCAACTCTGCGATACGGTCAGATATCGATTTATCGGTCTTAACTAATAGACTATATGATTCTCGTGCGGACCTCTCCCTAGATTCCATAATTTTTAAAGTAATAGTGACTCCAAAAAGTAATGAAATTATATAAAAAGCTAAAGCCTTAAGATGAGAGACTTTTGAGGAGCAATCCCCCACGAATTCGCTAAGGAGTAAGTAATGTCTCCACTCATCATTAGATGCGTTCTTAAATATCATTTTAATATTCTCGTCACTTACTAAATACTTACTTAAGTACTTATATATGTAGTGAGCCTCAAATTCATCTCTACACATTTTTTCTAGATGTCTGCGGCTCATCTCTTCATACATTATTTATCACATGATTAGTTTAAGTTACTTAAAAATCGCTCCGTTGGTTGTGATTATTTTCAAGCATTCCCTCATAAAACATTATTAATTATTATTCGATGATTAGCGGTATCTCTAAGTGGAACTCTCTATACCCTCTTACAACCTTGACTTTAATATATCCCTTCTCTATGGCTTTTTCTGCGGCTTTCCTCAGGTCTTTAGAATTCTTAATTTCGTTGCCATCGACTTCAACAATTATGTCTGACTGTCTTAACCCTACTTCATCAGCCGGAGAACCTCTTAAGACATTAATAATTATGACCCCACTATTTACCGGCAATTTATACGTCTTGACAAGTTCCGGCGTAATATCAACCACATATACTCCGATCCATGCCCTTATAGCTCTTCCATATTTCCTAACATGGTCTAAGAACGTCTTGACGTCCTCTATCGGTATAGCAAACCCTATCCCTTGAGCGTATGGTATTATAGCGGTAGTAACGCCTATTGCCTCACCATTGATATTTATTAGTGGACCCCCACTATTTCCTGGATTTATCGCAGCATCAGTCTGAATTAAATCCTCAAGTATTAACTCTGGTTTTGCCGCTATCGTCCTTCCCACAGCACTAATAACACCCATAGTTACTGTTGGACCGCTCCATAAACCTAACGGGTTTCCCACCGCGAATACTATTTCTCCTATCTTAACATTTGTTGAATCCCCTAACGGTACCTGCTCTAATTCTTCCTCAACACTTACTAATGCTAAGTCTTTCCAAGGGGCTGTAGAGATTACCTCACCATTTAACTTAGTTCCGTCGGAAGTAATTACTGATATTTTAGAACTACCGCTAACTACGTGATTATTAGTAACTATTAAATTCTTACCTACTGCAAAGCCTGAACCCGCACCTCTAACAGGTACGGGGTTAAACATGAAGTCATAAGCATAGCTTACTGTGAATAAGGCTACGACCGACTTAATGGATTTAGAAATGACTTTAGATATCTCGTTGCTTAATTCATCTAATCGCATACTTCACACATTATCTTAATTCTAAATCCTAAATATAAAACTTAACTATTACCCTAACCTCTCTTCACGTATGTAAGGTTTGCCTAACGCGTTAGGTGCACCTACCTTCATTCTAAACCTTTCAACACTAACTAATACGAGGATTATTACTGTAGCTATGTAGGGTGTCATCGAAAGGAAGTAACTGCTTATGCCTATTTTCCCCTGTAGTATATAGGACATCGATATTAGGGCAGCCATAAGGTAAGAAGCGAGGAGAGCCCTAATAGGCATCCACATGCTGAACGCGACTAAACCAACAGCTATCCAACCAACACCTGCTGTTATGTTATCTACCCATGTACCGACAACTCCTAATGATAAGTAAGCCCCACCTAGTCCTGATAGAAAACCACCCATCAATACTGAAGAAAACCTAATGAAGATGACATTAACGCCTAGTGACTCAGCTATTACAGGACTCTCACCACACGCCCTTATTGAACTCCCTAACTTAGTCTTAAACAGTAACCACATCACTATAAAAGGTATTAATATAGATACATATACTATTACATCATGTTTTAATACAGCAGTAATTAGAGGCCTAATATTATCTGGAAGTAATATGTCGAAGGGGTAGAGCGGGGTAGGCCTTAGCCCATACAGCGATTTACCTACATACCCTCTACCAAGGAGGGAGGTAAGACCTAAACCAGTCATAGTTACTGCAATACCTGAAACTATCTGATTAGCTCCGAAAATTACCGTGACTAACCCATGCAATGATGCTAATAAAAGACCCGTCAATCCACCAGCTATAAAACCTATTAAGAAGTTACCACTAAGTGAGGTCGCGACAACACCCACTAAGGCCCCTACAATCATAGAACCCTCAACCCCTAAGTTAATTACGCCTGATCGCTCGGCAATTACCTCACCAGTTGAAGCAAGTATTAAGGGAACAGCATTCTTTAAGGTCAGAAATATAAAGTTCCCTATTAGTAGAGTATCTATCACTTTCTCACCCTAATTATAAATTTATAATTAATGAAAAATTCTGCAGCAATTATTGAGAGAAGGATGACGCCGTTCATGATATTCACGATGCCTTCCGGCTGACCTAAAACGGCCTTAATAGTTAGTCCTCCATTTATTAAAGCTCCAAGCAGTATCGCCGATGGTAATATAGCCCATGGTTCCAGCCTAGCAAGCCAAGCAGACACTATGGCTGTATATCCTAAACCCTCAGATACACTCCACGACTTAGGTCCCAACCTATTATGAACTGAAAGTAACTGTAGGGAACCGGCTAATCCTGCGAAAGCCCCGCTTAATGCTAGGCATAGCAATGCTATCTTAAAAAAGCTTATACCAGCTGAATTTGCTGCCGTAGGATTTAATCCGTAGGCCCTGATCTGATAACCGAAGACACTTTTCTTAATTACAACATGAACAAAAATGACTGAAAATAGCATAATTAAGACGTTAATTATTGGTATACCCTCATAAGAAGGTATAACATATGCTTGAGGTATGGGTTCAGTTAGTGGAAAACCGTAAGCTTTAGGACTTCTCCATGGTCCATAAATTAAGTAATCAGTTAGTGAGTAAGCTATGAAATTAAGCATTAATGTAGTGAGTACTTCATTAACGTTTAATAAGCCTTTAAGTATTCCCGGGATTAAGCCCCAAATAAGACCTCCTACTAAACCTACAAGTAAAGCTAGAACGATAGATAGTGGACTTTCTAAATAACCTAAAGTATATGCTACCCAAGCAGCAAATATGGCACCAATAGCCATTTGACCTTCAGCACCTATCGAGTAAATCCCTGCTTTATAAGCCAAAGTAAGCCCTAAGGATATTATACCTATCGGCACTGCATACCTAATGGTGATTTGGAAATCTGTATAGGAGATTAGCGGTTTAATAAATAATTTATTCATAACATCGTAAGGGTCTGCACCATATGCTACTTCAAGTAAAGTAAATGCGAAGACACCAACAGCAAACGATGAAAGGTATATTAATATTTTAAGTCTCCTTGAAATATCATATCGCCGCAGTATCCTAAACTTAAACATTTACAAGCCCCAGCATAGCTCTCTCTAAGACATCTCTTGAAGCGTTATTTTTATCGGTTTCGTAAACTATTGAGCCCCTATACATTACGGCTATTCTATCTGAAAGCGTAAGTACCTCATCCAAATCATCAGAAATTAGGAGTACCCCAGATCCATCGTTTTTTGCCTTAATAATTAATTCACGAACTAAAGCTGCAGACCTAAGATCAAGTCCTAATGTTGGATTATGCGCAAGAATTACCTTCGGGTTCGATGTTAGTTCCCTAGCAACTATTAACTTCTGGATGTTACCTCCGGATAATGCTTTAACCTTTTCCGAAGGACCCCTAGTAACTATATTGAACGTCTCTATATTTTTCCTAACATTCTCAAATACTTTACCCATCATGATTAATCCAAATTTCTTGTATCGTCCATAGTTCTTTAGAATAAAATTCTCAGCAACACTCATATCACCAATAACACCATACCTTAACCTCTCCTCAGGAATATATGCCAAACCCACCTTAATTCTGTCACCAGGTCCTTTATCCGTTAAGTCACGTCCACATATTATGATCTTGCCATTCTTAGCTTTCCTAAGACCAGCTATTGCTTCAGATAGTTCTTTTTGACCATTGCCGGATACGCCTGCAATCCCTACAATTTCGCCAGAGTAAACAGTTAATGAAAAGTTCTTAACTGGTGTTCCCCCAACTTCATCAACAATTACTAAATCCTTGACGCGTAATACCTCCGATAAATTATTGCTCTGTACTACGTGGTTAAATCCCTCACGACTTACTTCGCTAACAGTGCCGGCGTCACTTGCAACTAACTTAACTAATTCATCTACGGTATATTCGTTTCTGGGTCTTGAGGCAGTGACTTCACCTCTCCTTAAAACCGTTATCCAGTCACTAATCTCTAAGGCCTCAACCACTTTATGAGTTATTAAGAGAACGGATCTGCCCTCATCCTTTAATTTACGTAATATTGAAAAGAGTCTTTTTCTCTCATACGAAGTCAACATCGTAGTAGGTTCATCAAGCATCAGAAGTTGCGCGTTAAGCATTAATGCCCTAATGAGCTCTACCTCCTGCTTCTCACTGAAAGATAAATTACTTACCTTAATGTCAGCATTTACTGTAATGCCGTATTTATTGCTATATTCCTCAATCAAACTTTTTATAGAGTTAGGGGATTTGAAGTAACCTAACCCTTTAAGACCTAATGATAAATTCTCTGACACAGTCATTTTATCAATTAACATGGGGTGTTGCTGAACTAGCACTATTCCGTTGGAGATGGCATCCTTAGGTGAACCTAACCTAACTTCCCTACCTAAAAACCTAATTGAGCCGGAGTCAGGTCTGTAGATTCCGTAGAGAATATTCACTAATGTAGTTTTTCCAGCACCATTCTCACCCAATAATACATGAATTTCTGCCCTCCTAATGTCTAAGTCAACACCTTTCAATGCTGTAATGCTACCGAAAAACTTACTAATACCTCTAACTGAAAGTACGTAATTATCTTCACTAACATGAGAATTTAATAAAAAATCTGTTTGGTTTAGTCCAAACAACCTTAAACACCTATTAACTGCCACCTGCAGGTATAGAGCCCACCACGTTATCAACGAATGACATAATACTCCATAAGGCCTCATGCCCTAAACATTCTCCAGGCCTTACTAGTGTCTTACCGTCTTGACTTAATATAGGTTCTTTAATTGCGCAGAACGGATCGAATGCAGGTCTAGGTTCACTCATCTCTTTCAATCTAAGCATGACTAGATCGTAAACATTCATTTCCTCACCGGTGATTTTCTCTTTAACCTTCACATCCTTTAATGCGTTAATGAATTTCGGATTTACAGGGACTCCGAAATCTCCACCTAATTCGACAGCCTTCTCACTTAATAACCACCAATAATCTACATCCTTTAAATTCGTGGTGTTGTAAACTCCCGTAAGTATTTTTGACATTATATCAACGTAAATAGCTTCCCAACGGACTAGTTGACCGCTAACCACTACATCAGGACCAAACTTAAGCATAGGGCTGTAGTGACCAAACACATATACAGGTGTACCACGGTTATAGTACTCCTGAGCAACTTCAATAACTGCTGGTGAATCTTCAGTAAATGCTAATACATCAACACCCTGAGCAATAAGGGACTCAGCCGCTGCCCGTGCTTTTGAAGGGTCGTACCACGCATGTATCCAAACAACGTGAACCTTAGCGTTTGGATTAACTTCTTTAACTCCTAAAGCAAATGCATCAATATGTCTAACAACCTCAGGAATTGGATGAGCAGCTACGTACCCAACCTTACCTGACTTAGTTAACGCACCTGCCATTAACCCGTTAAGGTAGTACAGCTGGTAAAGGTCTGCGAAATACGTGCCTAAGTTATCCCATCTTTTATATCCGGAACAATGGAAGAAGATTACGTTAGGAAATTCTTTAGCAGCCTGTAAAGTCCCATCCATAAAGCCGAAACTCGTAGTGAATATAACCTTATAACCTTCATTAACTAATTTCTTTAAGACATCGTAAACCTTAGGTTCCTCGACAGATTCTACATAGTAGGTCTCTACCTTATCCTTAAACACTGACTCGATATACCTTCTCCCAACGTCATGAGCATGTGACCAACCGTAATCACCTATAGGTCCCACATACACGAAAGCCACTTTAACTTTCTCAGGTACCTTCGTTACGGTAGTTGTTACAGTTACTGGTTGCGCTGTAGTGGTAATTGTTTGAGTCCTTGTTATTGTTACCGTTGTTGTTACCGTGGTAGGTGTAGATGGAACTCCTGTCGTGACCGTAGTTGTGACTGTTTTAGGAGGAACTGTGGATGTACCTGCAGAATAGCCTACGGCTCCTGCAACTACAGCTACTAAAATCAAAGCCAAGAGTACTTGGGATTTCATTTTACACACCTTTGTATACTCAATTAATAATTAGTTAATGGTAATAAAAACCTATTTAAACATGAATATGCATAAATGCATGTTAGTAAAAAATTTAAGTATATTATGCGAAATTGTTAGGTGTGATGTTTGAGCGTTAAAGCAAACATTGTCACGCATACCGATTTAGATGGCATAGCCTCAGCAGCATTAGTCGTTAAGTACCTTAATGGAAGGGGTATATCAGATGTTAAGGTATCGCTTACACAACCCCACAACCTCCACAAAGTTTTGAAGAGCTTAAAATGTGATGAGTTGTACATATGTGATCTAGGTGTGAACCATTTAACATATCATCCATTAATAAACGAAATCAGTAGGTTAAGGAATGATGGAACAACCATTTATTGGTTCGACCATCATATATGGCAAGGCTCTTGGATAACTCACTTACTTGATTTAGGTGTTAATCTATTCGTAGACATAAATACTTGTAGCGCAGGTGTCGTATCAAATGCTTTGAAAATCCTTGACGATAATTCGTTGAGGCTTGTAAGAGCTACATGCTCCAACGATTTATGGGTCTTTAATGACCATTTAGGGAATTTCCTTAGTAGGTACGTAGTTTGCAGACCTGGCAATAGATGGAGGAAAGAATTAATAAATAAACTAGTCGAATTTAATGCTTCATTAAGCGATGAAATTATTAAATGCGTAGAGAGTGTTATGGATAGAGATTTAAGGGTCTTTAACTCAGTAATTAAGAATTCAATAAGTTTTGAAGTAAATGGTGTTAAGATTGCTATAGCAATGAAGGATTGGGAGGAAAGCTCTACATCATACATCGCTCATTTCATAATGAGTAGATTAAATGCTGATATAGTTATAGTTTTTAAGGAAGGAAGCTTAAGCATTAGAAGTAATGATTTAAATATCAGAGATTTAGCAGTTAGGCTTGGAGGAGGGGGGCACGCAAAAGCTGCTGGAGCTCCCTTCAAAACACCCCTCTTTTATAGACTGATGTTAGCATTAAGGATTAGAAAACCCGTCTTAAGATACTGCGCTAAGGTGATCGCTAAAGAATTAACTAATCTCAATCTCTTCAAGAAATGAATTACTCTATCTCATTCTCGCTCGGTATATAGGTTATGATCATTCCCTGCGTTTTAGAAACCCACCACCTAAGGAATTCCTGCATAGACTTACGCTCACTATAATTCACGACTATTTTCTTCTTCGCCCACTCGATATCTTCGCTCCTAACCTTACCATCACCCCTACTAGCTGCTAACCTTATAAAGGCATCAACCTCTGCAGCAGAGAACCACTTAGTCATCTCCACTATGTGATCGATTAACGGGTCATCAGCTTCAATCTTATACTTACTGATGTTACGTTCTATTATTTTACGCCTCATTATTCTATCAGGGTACCCTAGAACTATTGACACATCTACTCTACCAGGCCTTAGTAATGCGGGGTCTATAAGGTCTGGATTATTCGCTGTTAATATAGTAAACGGTCTATCAGGTCTCTGCAGGTGGTAGAGCATTGTAGATATTTCACTAACATGAGCTTCGTGAGTAGTGTATTTCCTACTACTAACGAATTCAGCATCATCAACTATTAAGGCTATATCAGACCTTCTCTTAATTATTTGATGAAATATGGCGTTCAACATCTTCTCAGTAGCTCCATACCACATAGACCTATATAGGCTCGGTCTTAGCTCAATTATTTTGAGATTCAGAGACGATGCCAGAGACTCAGCCATAACGGACTTACCAACACCTGGAGGTCCTGTTATGAATGCGCCCTTAGGTGCGAATTCATATCCCTTAACCTTTGGATTAACTATTATTGTCTTAACGTCTTCAACGACCTTAGGAGGTAAATCATTAAAACTCCATGATGGTACTTTAATAGGTATTCTTATTTCTCTAAACTCGTTGCCGTCAGATACAACAGCCTTAATTTCATCGAGGGCTTCAAAACCACTTTTAATGGTTACAACGACAAGAGGCTTCATTAACTCTAGAGAACTGATAGCATCAAAATATCTGACCGCATATTTATTGAAGCAAGTGAGGACTTCCTCAAAAACAAGTTTTGAAACCTTAGTCGAGTATTTCTTAATTGCTGAATCAGAAAGATCGGGAGCCATAGATATTAGTATAGGCCTTAAATACTTAATACTATCTCTATTCCCCCTCTCTTTATTAACAGTTATTGCGGAAGCTATCAATTTAGGCTTACTAAAACCCTCGAAAAGGAAGATGCCAAGAGTATACTCGCCATTCTTTGAAACGACTTTCGGAACATATGTAAGAGTTAAAGGTATTAAAGAATACGATAATTCATTAACGTTCAGAGATCCGTTCCTTAGATTAATCTTCAGCAGTAGGTGATATTTATCATCATATATTTCATCAATTAACTCCCTCCTCTTGATAAAAGACTCCACTAATCTATAAGATATGGAACTCTCAATAGGCTTTACAAAAGTCAGTAATAAAGTCCTAACAGATCTATAGAGATTCGTCCAGAGTACCTTAATATCCACTATTCTTCTCTCACTCACTTAATACCCTCCAAATATTGAAAAAGTACAGCTCTTAAAAATTCGTAACCTCTTAAACCCGTGATGAATTCCTTTAAACGGTAATACGTATTGTATAATCCTACATTTAACTTGTATTTAAATAACCCTCATTAAATCTTAGTTTAGAGGATGTTTAATGGTTAAAGAAAAAAAGACTACTGGGAAAGTAGTTAAGGTTAAGAAGTCAAGGAGGACATTCCTAGTTAATAAGAAATTAGTGATTGCCTTAGCTATAGCGGTCGTATTAGTTTTAGGTACATATAGCTTCTTCTCATTTTATAAGTGGAATCCTTCATCACCGACTCAACAGGTATTGAAACCTCATGAAATAATAGAACAATTAGTATCTAGTGATAACATTACAGCCATCCTCATATACACAGTTTCTGGAGATCTTGACCTTAGCGATAAAGCGGTCGGCATTTATGATAGGCTCGTGTTCATACTACAGCCAGCTAAGATGCAGGTCCCATCAACTACTGAGGGAGAGGAAAATATCACAATCAGATACTACCTAGTTAGGTATGAGACTACTCACTACTTATCGTATTACCTATTAAATAAGTTGGGTACTAGTCCATATGTTGAAAATCTGAGTCAACTAATAGTTGATGAAGAAGTATTAAAGTCTCTATATGAAAATGTTAATATTTCTCAACTAGGAAGTATTAAGAAGAACGTTAAACCATTAGGTGAGGTTGAAGTTAGCCAATATTGGGTTGAGGTCGACAATAAAACCATAACTATATATAGGGAGGTTAGGTACGGACTACCTATTGAGGTCGTATACTCAAGTAGAGGTAATGAGGTGAGGCTAACGTTAAGTGATGTAATTAAGTACTAATTATTTTAAGTCTTTAAGTTTATTACCTAACTGGTGATGTAACCCACGCATCTGATGTTTGATGAAATATCCATCGGCTGAAGATATTTAATCACTTCCGATAAATATCTCTATGGTTTAGTATATGGTGTTAGTAAGTCCTCAACTCTACTTTAAGCATATTAGTTTGTCTCCAATTCTTCAGAAGGTTAGTAAGTTACTGGAGAATGATGAGGAGGTAGATGAATTACTTAAAATGAGTAATGTAATGGCTGTTACTAGACTTAAATATAACGACCATGGTGTTGTTCATGCAAGGATTGTTGCAGGAACTTCTATTGAACTCCTTGAATTGCTTTTAAGAAGGAATGTAGAGCTTACGACATTAAGGGATGGTATTACTAAGAACCTAGATGAAGTTAAGGTCATCATTTTCCTCTCCGCGTACCTGCATGATATAGGTAATTCTATACATAGAAATAATCATGAGTATATAGGGGCTTTGATTGCTAAGGACGTCGTTGATAGAGTATTGAAGAAGTCTATGGAAGTCTATGATAAGAGATTATATAGTATTAGACAGGAAATACTCCACTCCATATATGCAAGCGGGTATGAGACTGAATGCTTAACTGTTGAATGCAGCATCACAAAACTTGCTGATGGTTTAGACATGTCTGAGGGGAGGGCAAGAATACCCTACAGGTTAGGTAAGATTGATATGCATGCAGTTTCTGCATTGAGTATTAAGAAAGTCGATATAGATTCGGGGGATAGACCTATTAAGGTCTCCGTATATATGGATGATTCAGCTGGTCTCTTCCAATTAGAGAACGTATTAGTTCCTAAGATATTAGGTAGCCTCATTAAAGACGTAGTAGAGATTTACATTCAAACACAGAATAAAGCCTTTAAGTACTATCCCAGAGATTGAAGGATATAAAGAGATTTACCCTTACTCAATAAATAAATCTAATAATTTCGGGTCCCAGATCATCGGAGCTTAAGATCGATTATAAAGGCTTAAAAGTTCTAAACAATTGATGTATGGGGTGTTTGCAGGATGCTTTCTAGCATGTTTGCTATTGAGCCTGTCTCAAGAACGGTTAGTCTCACCGCCGGATTAAAGAATGTGTTAGTAAACACTAAGACAAAGTACCAATCTGTACAAATAGTTGAGTTAGAGGAGTTCGGTAAAGCCTTGATATTAGATGGATTGATTCAATCTTCTCAAGCAGATGAATTCGTATACCATGAATCCCTCGTGCATCCGGCGCTATTAACGCATCCTAATCCAAAGAAGGTTTTAATAATTGGGGGAGGTGAAGGGGCTGCTTTACGTGAAGTACTTAAGCACCCAACAGTGACTAATGCAGTAATGGTTGACATAGATGGTGAATTAGTGGAACTATCTAAAAGGTATCTTGAGGAAATGCATAATGGCTCATTTAATGACCCAAGGAGTAAGGTAGTGATTATGGATGGATTTAAGTATGTTGAGGAGACTGACGAAGTTTTCGATGTAGCTATTTTAGACCTCACAGATCCTCACGGACCTGAAATCGCTAAAGCCCTCTACTCTGAGGACTTTTATTTAAAACTTATGAAGAGACTCAATAGAGATGGAATATTAACATCTCAAGTCGGTAACTCGTTCTTCTTCCCTAATACGTATCGTAACACTTTACGTAACATTAAAAGCGTTTTTAGGGTAGTTCAAGAGTATTCAATATGGATACCATCATTCGGCTATGCGTGTAATTTCGTAATAGCATCCCAAGTCCATGATCCAGCAAGACTAAGTGCCTCAGACATAGACAATTTATTAAGGGAGAGAAAGATATTAACACGATTTTACTGCGGTCGTGTACATGCAGCATTTATGAATATGCCTGTGATATTGAACAGGTTTAGCGAGAGTTACGATAAATGAAGAACCCTCTAAATGATATTAAATTCTATGACCCAACCTATTAAGTATACGTACTCCTGATTTTGTTATTGTTAGTAAATCTTCAATTCTAACCCCGAATAACCCCTTAATGTAAACCCCAGGCTCTAAAGTGATAACCATACCCGGTTTTAACTCTGTATCAACTCCTTGAGCTATTCTAGGCATTTCATGGACTTCAATACCTAATCCATGCCCTGAAGAGTGTATGAAGTACTTATTAAGTCCATACTTGGTTAAAACCTCCCTAATCCTTCCATCCACCTCAGAAGCTTTCATATACGGACCAACATAATCTTCAGCAACAGATAAGGCGTGTTCAACTGCATCAAAAATCCTGGCAACTTCACCAATAGCCCCTCTTAATAATGTTCTAGTCAGGTCTGAAGCATAGGAATGATAGACAGCACCAAGATCTACAACTACGTGTTCGTTACACCCTATAACCTTAGTGCCTGGAATGGCGTGAGGGTATGAGGTATTAACACCTGATGCAACTATGGTATCGAATGCTACACCTTCAGCACCTAAATACCTCATAAACTTCTCTAATAGTCCAACAGCCTGCAACTCAGTAATGCCGCAGTTAAGCTCATCCATAAGTTTAAGTAAAGCATCCTCACTTATTCTTAACGCGTTCTCAATGAAATTAATTTCGTGTTCATCCTTAATAGACCTAAAATTTAATATATCATCGTTTATATCTATTACTTTACCCTCAATTGATTTAATTAACTTATAGGTAGAGTACGTAACGTATCCTAAGTCTATACCGATCTTAGCTGCTTTCGAAGATTTATCCTTAATATACGTTAAAGGATCATGTACGACTTCCTCATAACCAATTTTATAAGTACTATAGGGAAGGACCCTAACTACATCACTACTTACCTGCTTAGATATTCTTTCGTATTCAAGTAATGGTGTTAATATCTCGACACTACCGCCTTTCTCCATGAATAATAAACAACCAGAAGGCTTAACCACGTTTGTGAAGTAGGTAATATTTGGCTGACCGCATAATAGAATATAATCCAACTTCTTAGACTCCATTAATTCATCTAACTTATTTAATTTAATCATAGCGTTACCTCTATTTTCTAAGGTGAGAGATTATATTTAAAAAAAGTGTTGGGTTAGTTCTATTTAAAGTATGCTTTATGGAAGAATACTTGCTCTCCATCAATATTCACTACGAAGTTCTGGAGTTTAGCTGATGCTCCATAGAACCACTTCTGCGTGTATAGGAATATCCATGGAGCTTCCTTCCATATTATTTCTATTGCTTTCTTGTAGTACTCAGCTCTCTTACTTTCATTCACTTCACTCATACCTAATTCTAGAAGCTTATCTACTTCAGAGTTATTGTAGTGTGCAGCTGCTAAACCGCTTGGAGGTGCTTGAGATGAGTGGAATTGACCGTAAAGTGCTAGATGTGCATCAGCTACACCAGGTCCCCACCCAAGTAAGACCATATCATAAGTCTTTTCCTGAAGCGGTTTTCTCAACTCTGCAACAAAGCTTGGCCAATCCATCGTCTTTAACTCTACAGTGACACCTATCTTAGATAGGTATGCTTGAACAGCTTCAGCAACTTGCTTATCCTGTAAGTACCTACCCGTGGGATGCATCAAAGTTACTTTGAAGCCGTTTGGATAGCCTGCTTCAGATAACATCTTCTTAGCTTTTTCGGGATCATAGCCATATGGAGGCATTTCGTGGAATCCGAAGAAGTGCGGCGGTAATGGCGCGTTAGTCTTAATAGCTAAGTCATATAGTACGTTCTTTATAATAGCGTCTACGTCAACACCGTAATTAATTGCTTGCCTAACTTTAGGATCGGCTAGAGGACCTCTCGGAACCATCGCTACAAATATTATTCTATTGCTGACTGGAGTAACTATAGTAAACCTCGAATCTCCTTTAACTCTTTCAAGATCTGTGGGCGGTAAGTTGAAAGCGAAGTCAACATCTCCAGCTAGTAATGCCGCTAACCTAGTCGATGCTTCAGGAATTATTAGCCATTCGATCCTCTTCAATATGGATTTATTGCCCCAGTAATCATCATTCCTCTCTAAAACTATTCTCTTACCTTTTTCCCAAGCAACAAACTTATATGCTCCAGTACCCACTACTTCAGTAATACTCTTGTTGCCGAATGTTTGAATTACATTAGAGCTAGTTATGAAGAGATAAGTGCTTAACGATCTCAGAAATACTGCGAAAGGAGATTTTAGGTAAACCTTAACGGTGTACTCATCCACTACCTCAACCTTTGATAGAGGACCTAACTGACCTCTCTGTGATACCTTAACCGTAGGATCCATCCACCTATCGAAATTAGCCTTAATAACGCTTGCATTTAACGGTGTACCATCATGGAATTTAATTCCCTTCCTTATATAGAAAGTATACACCTTACCGTCTTCAGATACTTCCCATCTCTCAGCAAGCCATGGTATAACGTTACCTTTTTCATCAATCCAAACTATAGTCTCATAACAATGTCTGAGCACATTAAATACTGCCGTAGTGGTGATATCATGCGGATCTACGGAGTCTAAATCAACTCCTATGGCAATTTTAGCGGTATCTTTCGTAGTAACCGGTGTGGTAACCGGCTGCGTTGGGGACGTAGTTAATGTAGGACTCGGAGAAGTTGCTGGAGTAGTTGTAGGACTTGTAGTAGGGGACGTTGTAGTAGGGGCTGCAGGACCTCTAAATAGTGCTGCTCCAGCAAATATAGCAATTATAACTATTGCAGCAATTAATATTGCAACGGTTTTAGTTGCAACTCCTTTATCCGGTTTCATAGGGTTACCCCAGATATTAAAAAATGGGGGTTTTTAACCTTTAATTAAATTTTATACATTACAAAGCCAACGAAAAGGATTTTACCGGAATTTAATTTAACATATCAAATTTTTCTTTAGATCTTAGCCCACTTTTATACAAGCTACTTTATGATTTTCGGAAACTCCATTAAGTTGAGGCTCAACACTACTGCATTGTTGGTCTGCTAAGGGGCATCTCGTAACGAATTTACATCCTTTTGGTGGGTCGATGGGGCTCGGTGGCTCACCTCTGGCTTTAAATCTTAAATCCCTATATGCGGCAGTCGATGAAGCTGTTGGTGATGAAACCAGAAGCATCTTTGTGTAGGGATGTAGTGGATTCTTAAATATTTCCTCCGTATTTCCGACCTCGACGATTTTACCTAAATACATAACTGCAACCCTATCTGAGATACTCCATACGAGACCCATATCATGGGTTATGAAGACCACGCTTAATTTATACTTATCTATTACGTCCATCAAGACGTTCATTACCTGAGCTCTTACAGATACGTCTAAAGCAGATACTATTTCATCAGCTATTAGGACTTCCGGCTCTACTGAGAGAGCTCTAGCTATTGCTATCCTTTGCCTCTCACCTCCTGAGAGTTCGTGAGGATATTTGAATACGTGGTCATCAGAGAGACCTACAGCCCTTATCAACTTAATTACTTCTTCAAGGATTTCTGGTTTACTTAATCCTGCTTTTTTAGTGAGTATTGCCTCACCCAATATATCGAATATCTGCATTCTAGGGTTTAAGCTACTGTCCGGGTTTTGAAATACTGCC
The DNA here is from genome assembly GCA_038831135.1 of Sulfolobales archaeon. Classification (GTDB taxonomy): domain Archaea; phylum Thermoproteota; class Thermoprotei_A; order Sulfolobales; family NBVN01; genus DTCV01. The sequence goes on from JAWBKW010000014.1 coordinate 19,144, forward strand.
TGTATCTTATGCCTTATTACCTTAGCTAAGGAATTACCTAATCTGTAGATGTTGTGTCCTCTATAAAGGACCTCACCAGCGTCCGGCTTCTGAAGTCCTACTATGACTCTACCAAGTGTTGACTTGCCTGAACCGCTCTCACCAACCAGTGCTAGGACCTCACCGCTATATAGTTCTAGATCTACATTATCGACAGCTCTAACGTATTTCTTCGTTGAAAATACACCAACAGATAGAGGAAAGTACTTCTTGACATTAGTTGCTTTTATAACTACCTCCATAATCACCACCTGCTAAAATGCATGAGACCTTCCTCCCACCAACATCTATGAGCTTCGGTTCAACCTCAGAGCATTTAGGTAATGCGTAAGGACATCTCATATGGAACCTACATCCGGTAGGCGGGCTTATCAAGCTGGGTATAGTGCCTTTTATAGATGCTAATCTCTTCTTCCTCTCATACCTTAGAGAGGACAATAATGCTTTCGTGTATGGATGTAGGGGGTCCTTAAGCATTTCAGATGAATTACCGACTTCAACAAGCTTACCTGCATACATTATTGCGACCCTATTAGATATTTCAAGTAGTAGTGCTAAATCATGCGTGATGAATATTATTGAGGTATTCATCCTTTCTCTAATTTCATTAAGTAATTCCACAATCTCTGCCTGAACAGTGACATCTAAGGCTGATGTAGGTTCATCAGCCACTATTAATTCAGGTTCACCAGCAATAGCCATCGATATCAGCACCCTCTGCTTCATACCTCCACTCATCTGGTGAGGATACGCATTAATCCTTCTCTCCGGGTCAGCGATTTTAACAGATTTGAAAAGCTTGATGACCTCACTTAAGTACTTACTTAGTGATCCTCCTTTATGTGCTTCAAAGACTTCACCAACCTGAAACCCTACAGTATATATAGGGTTTAAGTAAGTGTTCGGATCTTGGAAAATCATACCTATCTTACTGCCTCTAATACTCCTTAATTCATCATCACCTAACCTCAATATATCAACGCCGTTGAACATGATCTTTCCGGAGACGACTTTAGCAGGAGGTCTTAAGAGACCGGCAACAGCTAAAGCTAGCGTTGATTTCCCGGAACCGCTTTCTCCCGCAATCCCTAATATCTCGCCTTTAATGACGTCTAGATCAACTCCATCAACAGCTTTTACAGAACCTTGAGGTAGGTCGTAATATACTCTTAAATCAATTATCTCAACTATTCTCTCCATATTCAGAACCTCCTAATAAACATTCGAGACTTAGGATCTAGGGCGTCCCTAAGCCCATCACCTATTAGGTTGAAAGCCAGTGAGGCAGCCATGATAAACAGCCCCGGGAACACAACGATATGTGGGGAACTAAATAAGTAAACCCTACCACCACCTATCATCGCCCCCCACTCAGGTGTGGGCGGCGGTATACCAAGTCCTAAGAAACCTAGTGATGATGCTAGAAGTATTGAAAACCCTAGATAGTATGTAGATTGTACTATTATAAGCGACGCTACGTTAGGCAATACATGCTTGAACATTATGTACCATGAACTCCTTCCCAATAACCTTACAGCCGTTATATAGTCCTCATTAATTAACTGTAGGACGGCTCCTCTAACCAACCTAGCATATACGGGGAAAGTACTGATAGACACAGCTATTATCAGGCTTAGGACTCCTGGACCTAAAGAAACCATCAAAGCTATTGCAAGCAATGTAGTTGGGAAAGAGAGAGCCACATCAACTACCCTCTGTATAATAGTATCTAATCTACCTCCGAAGTATCCAGAAATAAGTCCTAGCGTGGATCCCAACAAAGTCCCAAGAAATACGGAGGTAACGGAAATACCTATTGTATATCTAGCCCCTACCATAATCCTACTTAGTATATCCCTACCTAATTCGTCTGTACCAAGTAGGTGTTTAAGGGATGGGGACTGCCTAACTCTACTTAGGTCGAAGTCGTAAGGGTCGTATGGTGTATATATTAGTCCAAGTACGGTCATACCTACAATGAAAAGCAATACGTATAGTGATAGATAAGCTGCCCTATTATGCTTAAATATACACCACATCTCCTTTAAGCGTTTCCTCCTTGCCTCAGAAATTTTCTTAAGTATTAGCTCGTCCTCCATAGCAGATCCCTGATCCTAGGATCTATTAATGCGTAAACAACATCCACAATTATATTTATTGCTATGAAAGTCAATACTATGAAGAGTATAATACCCTGGATAAGGGTATAATCTCTGAAGAATATAGCATCTATTAATAAAGAACCTACCCCAGGCCAAGCATATATTGTCTCAGTAATTATAGCACCACCTAGCAGACTCCCTATCTGAAGCCCCATAATTGTTACTATAGGTATCATAGCGTTCTTAAGGACGTGCCTTATTAATATAACTCGTTCCCTGAGTCCTTTAGCTGTAGCCGTTAATACGTGGTTACTGCTTAATGCCTCAATAACCGAAGATCTCGTAATTCTAGTTAGATTACCCATAAGTAGAAGTGCTAAGGTAGATGCTGGAAGTATGACATGCCTAGGACTATCAGCTCCACTAGAAGGAAGTATCCTAAGGCTTACAGAGAAGACGTAGATAAACATTAAAGCAACCCAGAAAATAGGTGCTGAAGCACCTATCAAGGATATAATTGAGGTTATATAAGATAATTTTGAGTTAGGCCTTAACGCCGCGAGGACACCTAACGGTAACGCTATAGTTATGGCTATAGCCTCAGCTACGAGAGCTAACAGGATAGTATAGGGTAACCTTGCCAGAATTTCATTAATTACTGGTGTCCTAAACTTTATCGAAGTTCCTAGATCTCCACTTAATAAGGTCATTACGTAATCTACGAACTGCATGTAAAGTGGTTTATTAAGACCTAACTGTTCTCTAATCCTCTGAACGTCTTGTTCTAGGGCTTCAGGCCCTGCTATTAGCCTAGCAGGATCTCCGGGAAGTACACGAACTAATATGAACATGAATAATAAAGCACCAATGAAAGTTGGTATTGAGTATGACACCCTTCTTATTAGGTATCTCATCAGCGACATGTGTATCATAGAGGTATATAGTCAGGGGTTTATATATTTTAGATTATACATAAGTATGTATAATTGCAAATAAAAACTGGCTAATATTTCTTTAAAACTTAATAAAAAATTTTTTATTACTTGATTCGATTTAACGGATTTAATTAGTTGTTGCGGTTCGTGCTCATATAAGGAAACAATCTTATCTTGTCCCCCATTAAATACATTAAAACATCTTACGTTAGCTTAGTTCATTAGAAGTTAAAAACATGCTGATTACTAGAGTTTATGGGTTTTAGTAATGTTGAATCCCGTAATTATTAGGGCTCGAAGAGGTGAAGTTGCTGAAAGGGTTATTATTGGGGGGGATCCTGCACGTGCTGAGCAACTAGCGTCATTACTTGAGGATCCTAAATTAGTTAATAGTAATAGGGGTCTTCTAACATACACCGGTAATTATAGAGGTGTCCCAGTCACCGTAGCCACTCACGGGATAGGGGGCCCTTCATCAGCTATAGTTGTTGAGGAGCTCGTGATGTTGGGTGCTAAAGTTATTATAAGGTTTGGGACATGCGGAGCTATGGTTAAGGGTTTAGGGATAGGTGATGTAATAATACCTACTGGAGCTGCCTATAATCAAGGAGGTCTCCTATATCAATACCTAAAGGAAAACATATGTATGGCTACCGCGCCGAATTATGAAGTATTAAACAGTATTGTCAATGAAGTTGTTAAATCTGGTGTTAAATTCTTTGTTGGCCCGGTCGTTAGTAGTGATGCGTTCTATGCGGAAGATCCTGAATTCGTTAAGAAATGGACTAGTAGGGGTGTAATAGCTGTTGAGATGGAGTGTGCGACAGTGTTCGCATTAAGTTCTATGAGGAACGTTAAATCAGGCGCAATACTGTTGGTGAGTGATTCATTAGTAGAGGAATTAGGGTTTGCAACAGCGGAGGAACTCCGGAAGTATGTGGATAGGGCTGGTAAGATAGCTCTAAACGCGTTGATTAATGTGAAACCGTAGGTTTTGAATATTATTTTTACTTCTTTTTACTTAGATCTAAGGGGTGCGTATGTTAAAAGTAACTGCATATATTACGTTACTTTTTTTAATACTTAATCTTACTCAAGTCTTTCCATTACATGCGTATGGATTAGATAGAAGTAATCAAATCCATATTGTTGCTGTTAATCAATTATCGAATGGTAGTTATGTGGGGGTTATTGCAGATCTTTATGTTCGTGTAGTCTGTCCGGGCTTCGGACACGTATTTGTTGAAACCTTACCTTTGAGTCAGATAGATCTTCAGGCATCAACTAGGGTTGCTGCCTTAGTTGCCAGCAGAGTCGCTGGAATCGACTTCACGCGTTGTGATTACTATGCATCAATAAGTGCTGATTCTCCGATCGTTGGAGGACCTAGCGCTAGTGCAGTTACTTCCGCAGTCTTCTCAGCCTCCTTAATTGGCGTACCGATTAATAGAGACATTATTATGACTGGTATGATTATGCCTGATGGAAGTGTAGGACCTGTCGGCGGACTTAAGGCAAAGCTTGATGCTGCAGCAAGTATAGGTGCTAAGAAGTTCTTAGTTCCTTACGGTCAGACCTACGATGTTGAGTACGTAACTGTTGAAGAGAGGAGGGGGAATGTAGTTATTTACAGGACTCAACAACGTGTTGTCGACCTCATCGAGTATGGTAGGAAACTAGGTATTGATGTGATACCAGTAGCTAATGTCTATGAGGCCTTAGAGATACTTACTAATGGCCTCTATAAAACACCTAATGCTACTGCTGCTTCAGTAGTCCTGGAAAAACTGCAATCGAGGTTAGAACCTATGTTTGCTAAATGGGTTAGGAACATCAGTAATGAGGCCATTAAATACGTTAATGAGGGGGACTCCCTAAGGGATGAAGTTCTTAGGGCTTTAAGTGGTTCTAAAGCAGTTTATGTTAAAAATTTACTTAATAGTGTTGAAGCTTCGATTAAGGAAACATTATCTAAGGCAACTGAGTTAGAAAAACAACACCTACTATATGCTGCATCTTCAGCGTATTTTCAAGCATTGACTTATGCTAAATGGCGACTACATCTCCTTAAATCCGTATTAAGTGATGGTTATTTAGCTTCTGAAGCCCAAAAAATTAATAATTCAATTAAGGAAGCCATTAACAACGTACATAACGTCGTTAATGACTATGTAGATGTCGCCGCAATTGATGTATTCTCTAATGTTTTGGAGAGGGCGTATGATGCGTTACTATATTTAAATATCAGCATGAGTTCTCAGGACCTTTCTACAGCTACGTATTATTTAGGGTTGGCTGATTCGAGAGCGTATACCTCTAGGTTATGGTTAGAGTTGCTTGAATACGCATCTAGCTACAGGAAGAATCTATCAGTGAAGGACTTCAGTAACATGGTAGTTAATATAGAGTCCTTAATACAGAATATCTATACGTACATACTCGCTTTTTCGGACTCCGTATCAATACCTTCAGATACTTTCAACGAGGCCTACAGTAGGTACGTACTAATGCGTTCATTAAGTAATGATTTAGATAGATTCGCAGTTGGTTTAAGTTCTTTAGGCTACATGTATTTGACTCTAACATCAATGTTTACTAACAACTATAGTAGCTCGGTAGAAGCCCTAAATAAAACAATATCATCGACTCTCAGCTTATTAGGTGATTTAACACCCATTGATGCGGTAGCATATATAGAACTAGCTAAGGCTTACGGCTTCGACCCCCAATATCAAACCTATATGCTTGCAAGACTATCTATGCTACTTGCTACCTACCTAAATCTTAAATACTTAGGTGTCAGCGCACCTAACGCTCAACTCACTACACCTGCCTCGGAATGCCCTACAGCTATAAGGGAGACTGTGACTAAGACGGAAGTCGTAACTGAAACAGTCACTGTTAAAGAACCTGTAAATAGAACCGCTATAAAAGTTACGGACTCAGCTACTTCAATTACGGCACTACTATTAATACTACTATTGATTGTGTTGTTATTCTTCGTAAGAACTCCAGAAAAATTTAGTAGTTAATAAGGGGTTTAACGAATTGGTTATTCCGGTACCTCAATTATTTCCCATATCACCCTACCTTCAGGGTCCGGGCACTCAACTTCTTTAACCCTTGGTAACCAATCACTTGGTTCATCGATTCTCCTCTGCTTAGCTGGAAGTAATGGAATTAAGCTCGAGAGGGAGTAGAAGCAGACGTGCTTACCAGGCGGTAGCTTCAGCATACTCCCAGTAACTTCGAAGTAATCCCCTACGACATGGATGTTGCATCTACCTTTTACTTCCTTAACCCTAACAACTAACTTCTTCATAGGTCTCACCACCTACGATGTAAACCATGAATACCACCCATAAATCAATATAAGTATTATTATGCTTGGTACGAAGTACTTAATCCAGTAATATATGAAGTTACCGACATAGCTAGACATGAAGTGCTTCCCTACTTTAGATGATTTACTTAATTCCAGTAAGGCCTTGTTCTTACCTAAGATGTGGGCAAAGACAGTAATAGCTATTAATGACCCTATTTGAAGTGCTGACGACCATATTAAATCATTGTAGAGTATGATTTCAACACTTAACATTGACGGTATACCGAGTACTAACTCGATGGCGGCTAGAGTAATTATTGATTTCTTTCTAGACCATCCTAATTCCTGTAAAGCATCGGCGAATATCTCAAATGCCGGAACTGCTGAGAGGGTTGCTGCGAATAGTAGCCCTAGGAACATTAGCGAGGCTAGCAACATACCCATCGGTAGTACTTTGAAGATTTCCGGGAGTGTTATGAATAGGAGTGGCGGACCGCTATTGGGGTCGATCCCGAAGGCGTAGACCGTTGGCAGTATAGCTAACCCAGCAATAAATGATGCTAACGTATCTCCGAATGCTGTCCAACCACCAGCCTCAATAGTGCTTCTATCATCACCTATATACGACCCGTAGATAAATATCCATGTAGCCCCTAAGCCTAGGCTGAAGAATACTTGACCTGCAGCTGCTAGTAAAGTAATTGGTGTAAGTAGGGACCACTCAGGCCTTAAGTAGAAGTAAAGCCCTTCAATAGCATTCGGCAGAGTTACTGCTTTAAACAATATCATCAGCAACACCACATATACTATTGGCATTAAGTACTTACTAGCCCTCTCAATGCCCTTCCTAACACCACCCAAGCATATAATTACGCAGAGTCCTATAACTAACGAGTCCATTAAAGCCTGAACCCAGAAACTACTTAAAGTCGAGTCGAAGAACGATACGGCACTCACACCTAAATACATACCTGAAACCGAGGCTATGAAGTACCATAAGACCCAACCAATAACTACTAAGTAGTAGGAAACCGCTGCAACAGCAACTAGCAGTAAGAAGATACCTATAGATTTCCCACCTCGTACCCCTAACTTAACGTATGCTTTAAATGGTCCCGACTTAACGCATCTTGCTAAAGATAGTTCAGCCCATAAGGCTGGGACCCCAACACCTAGAACAAGTGCTATATATACTAGGAGGAAGGCAGCGCCACCGAACTTCCCAAGCATGTAGGGGAACCTCCAAACATTACCTAATCCTACAGCAACGCCTATCAATGCTAGGATCATGCCTAGCTTACTACTCCAGAATTCCCTACTTACTGAATTATCGGCCATCAACCACCACCAAATAACTTGAAGCTCCTAACACGTTGGTGGTTTGGTAAGGCATTCACTCCTGACCCAACAGACCCCTCGGTTGCTAGTGTAGCTACCTCCGATAGTCTAATACCCCTACTTCTAAGGTCTTCAGCCACGTCGTTAAGCCCTAATCCTATGAGTTTCCCCGCAGTCGGTACGCCATCCGCGGGGTCCCAGCCACGTACCTCGTAGTACTCACCTAACATCCTATCTAGTTCTATGGTGTGCCCTTTCGACGGCCCATTACTTATTGGCTCTGCTAAGAATCTCTTCGGAAGTGTGTCGTCCTTCCTCCTAACACCTTCCCTAACTAGGTAAGCCCTCTCTAAGTTAACTATGCGTTCCCCCACTGCTAGAACTTCGGTTTCTGAAACCTCCACACCTACGACGGCATTTAATACCTCTGCTACCTGCCTAGGCGGTAGGATCTCCATGTTTTCAGCTATGTTCTTACATACTTCGATCGAGTCTACCACAGCACACCAGTTCTCGTAGTATGCTACGAGCTTCCCCTTACCCCTAACCCCTAATCTTAAAGTTGCTTCAGGCTCTCCGAAGAGCTCGATGCCTAGGTCTGGGTCGTCTGCTAACTCTATGAAGGGTTCCGAACGTAGGTGGTCTGCTCCCCTACTCGATACTGCGAACCCTAATCCGTACCCCTTCAGCCCGCGGGGGTCTGCTTGAATCATCTCTAAGCCCTTCACATGGAATGCTAGTTCATAACCCCTTCCAAGCTTTTCAGCAGCCTTAGCAACACCGTCAGCAAGTACGTCTCCGAATCCCTCCCTACGGGCTATCATCTCTATGAGCTGCGATACTGAGTTCACATCACCCCACTCAAGGTTTAAACCTACTTCCTCCCTACTCAGAAATCCTTTCTCAATTAACTCCATACTCCATGAGATGACTTCACTAACGGATATGACGTCCATGCCTAAGTCGTTGATTAGGCTTATTAATTTTAAGGCGGAGTCTAAGTCTTTATTACCTATCCTGACGGTCATACCTGCAAGTGCTTCATATTCTGGGCCCTCACCTAAGCAGCCTGCGTAGGGTCCGTACTTCACTACGTAAAACCTACTGCATGGAACTATGCAGGAGAAGCAGCTTCTATTCTTAACGTTATACTCTAACGCTAATCTCTCACCGCTAACTCTGTAGGAGTAGTCCGCTATGCCTTCCTGGAAGTGTTTTGTTGGGAGGAATCCTAAAGTATTTGCAGCCAATAATATCCTTGAAGTACCCATCACCCTCCTAGGCCAGTATTGTTGATGGCTGTAAATGAGTTCCTCAAGAGTACCCACAATTTCTTCAAACTTCTTAGGATTTGCTACTTCTAAGTACCCATCCCCTCTAACTACTACTGCTTTAACATTCTTCGATGCCAGTACTGCGCCTAATCCGGTCCTAGCTGCTGGTCTGTAGACGTTGAAGAATATCCCTGAGAACTTAACTAAGTTTTCTGCAGCTGGTCCTACTAAAGATATTTGAGCCCTCACATCTCTTAATTCCCTCCTAATCTTGCGGTAGGCTTCCGATACTGTGAGACCTCTTAAGCTGCTGGCATCTCTAAATTCTACTGTACCGTCATGTATGTATAGGTAGGTAGGTTTCTCAGACCTACCCTCAATGACTATCTGGTCGAATCCTGCAAACTTCATCTCCGCTGGGAAGTGACCCCCCACGTTCGAATCTCCGAGGAAGCCTGTCTGAGGTGATTTAGCAGTCACGTTAAGTCTCACACCGATGGGGAACGCCAGACCTGCTAGAGGTCCCGTAGCTATCATTAACTTGTTCTCAGGGCTTAACGGGTTTACCTCAGGGCCTACCTCATCATACAGTCTACGGACGTTAAAACCCCTACCCCCTAGGTACCCCTTAATTAATTCCTTAGGTGTTTCCTCAACCCTCACTTCATAGTTATTTAAGTTAACCCTTAACACCTTCCCAGCATATCCGTAAAGCTTACTCAATATGAACACCCCACAACCTCATCAGCTCTTTATGAGCATGTACAGCTACCTCAAAGGACCTACCGAGAAGCCTACTTAATTCTTCTAACCCATACTCGATGACTCTTACTGGGTAGATCCTCAAAGCACCTGTGGGGCACTTAACGACGCATATAGGGTCACCACCACATAAGTCGCATGCTATAGGCTTTAACGTGTTTGGATTTAACTTTAACGCACCATGGGGGCATGAGTTAATACATGATGAGCAGCTCATACATTTCTTATCATCTACATATATAACGTTGTTATTAGATCTACTTAAAGCTCCGGTCGGGCATGAAGCTATGCATGGTGCTGGGTCGCAGAACGCGCAGACTGTTGGGTAGTCTAAGCCTAGTACATCATCCTTAATTAAGGATATTCTGGATAAGGAGGTGCTGAAGACGCCGTAATGCTTGAAAGAACACCACAGTTCGCAATATCTACATCCCACGCATCTGGTAAGGTCTACCACTAATTTTTTACTTACCATTGGTACATAATTCACACCTTATTAAGAGGGGAATCACTGATATTTAAGCTTTACTTAACCGTCCCTTAAAACTTATTCATAGGCAGTAATCACTGTTGAGTAGGAATTGGTATGGTAGTCTTTATAAAGGATTAAACTGCTTAAGTCGAATATATCTTAGGTCTGCTAGATGTGTAGTGTTAAGGTCTCGTACTACGGTGATGAGGGGAGCTATAGTGAGGAGGTTACCCTTAAATTCTTCAGTAACGCCGTGTTAATTCCGTGTAGGAGGTTTAGGAATGTTTTTGAGAATGTTGTGAGGGGAGTTAGCGAGTTCGGTGTTATCCCTATTGAGAACTCCTTAGAGGGTAGTGTTGGTGAGGTTTACGATTTGTTGAAGGAGTTTAACGTCATGATATATGGTGAGGCACAGTTAAGGATCTCGCACTGTCTTATAGTGCTTCCAGGGGTTGAATTAAGGAGTGTTAAGTACGTATACTCCCACCCTCAGGCCCTTGCACAGTGTAGTAGGTTCTTAAGTAGTTTAGACGTAGAATTAATACCATACCATAGCACTTCCTCAGCAGTTAAGATGATTAAAGAACGACAACTACGTGATTCAGCAGCTATTGGGAGTTTAAGAGCTGCTGAAATATACGGTATGGAGGTACTGGCTAAGGGGGTAGAGGACAACCCAAACAACTTCACTAGATTCTTAATAATATCGTTAAGAGATCACGAACCAACAGGTAAGGATAAAACCTCAATAATCTTAGGACTACCACACATACCAGGCTCCCTCTACTCCGCATTAGAAGAATTCGCAATTAGGAAGATAAACCTAACTAAAATCGAGTCAAGACCCAATAAAGAAAGAACCTGGGAATACATATTCTTCATAGATTTCGAAGGACACAGACTGAACACCAACTGCTCAGAAGCCATTAAAGCACTAAGCAAGAAAACACCCTACATCAAGATCCTAGGCTCATACCCTAAAACCACCTAAAAACCATCAATCTTTCAATTCATTTCATTCTTAGTTGATACGTAGAGCGCCGTATAGCCTGCCCGGGCTTCACGTGGAAGCTGAAGTAACGAATTCTTCTATTTTTACTAATTTTGATCTCTGTTTATATAGGTCTAGTGTTTCTTTCTTTATGATGTGTATTTCAAATGGGTCTTTTATTCCTCTCTCCCATAGTTTTACCAATATTTTCTCCGGCGGCTGATCTGTGACTGCTAGCACGTCTATG
>JAWBKW010000015.1:0-28199 GCA_038831135.1 Sulfolobales archaeon
CCAGCTTCTTAAATCTCCCCTCCAAGTACTGATAGCCACGCGGCAATATGATATCGAGCTCTACTCCGCGTTTAACGAGTTCTAGGACCACGGCGTAAGCATATCCCGCGTGCCCCCGTAGTTGGCGATCACAGATCTCTCCAATACACCATCCTTAATAAAGCCAATCATGCCAACTAGTCAAGAGTCTTCTAAATATTACCTAGCAACAATAACCAATGGAGAGTTTATAATTGATCAAGCAAATACACGTTAACGGGAGACTGTTTTATGGCTGGTTGGAGAGGGCTCACGGGTCCACTACTCTTAGTGCTTCTAGCGTTTGCATGGACTACTCAATTCTTTCTAGAAAGCGATGTTGCCGCAGGCGTAATCGGGCTCGCATTCCTCCTAGGTTCCCTGTCCTACCTGATCCACGTGATTGCTGAGGGGTCTTCGAGAAACGATCATTGGAGAATACTTGAGACTGGTCTAACGGTTTCAATAATTGCGGTAATTGTAACCGGCTACTTTTTAACGGGTTCAACGATCCTAATGATCCTATCCGCACTCTTAATCATTTTAATCCTGCTCGGGTTCACTATCTCGTACGTCATACCGAGAGTGCGTAGAGAGGCCTAAGCGGCTGAAGATCTCTCCTGTCAGTGGAGCGGTACGTATAAATTACTCGCCAGAGATTAAGTTGTTTTTAGTAAGGGGAGGTATTCGCTATTTTCTATCGTTATTATGGTTTGCTTAGTGACTCCTACTTTCCTCGTCAGCTCTTCCTGGGTTATTCTATGTCTTGCTCTTAAACTCCCTCAACCTGTTTTCCACACGCATCTTTCTATCACTCTGTAGTCTTCCTAGACCCATGTAATACACGTAGGGGACTATGTATGTGTTGAAATACGTTGACCATAATGTTACAGGTATGATGAATGATATTGTTATACTTGTCACCACAAACGTCTTATATGCGGCTCTCTCTGAAACCCTTACACGCATCTCATTAAACAAGACCTCGCCCTGCTTTACAACTCTAGTGCTAAATAAGCACTCCGTTAAACGGGTCACTATGAGAGATGTTGTGAGAACAACTAAAGCCAGCAAAGACGTCTCTGAAGCAAGTAAATACCCCATTAGAGCACCTCAAACTCCGTCGGTAACTCCTCACACTCTCTTTAATTTCATCATAACTTAATCCTATTTAGAGTTTCGTTTATGATTCGACTCTTTCATTGTATCGTCTCTTTCTGTAGAGTTAGTAATAATCTTCCTAACACCGAAAAATAAAATTCGACTCAGTATCCTCGGCGGGAATAAAGTCAGTAACCCACATTAATATGACGCCGTGACCGCCTATTAATGAGGTTCTTCAGCTATTATTTACAACTCGAAAGCCTTGTCGTTTAGGGCGGGGAGGAGGTCAGAGAGAATCTAAGGTAATTATTTTAAACCTTAACTACTAGTATATGTTTTGTGATGATTTCGATGATGTACGGCTATTTCGGAATCATATTGGCGTCAATAATTTGGAGTTTAGTACCAGCACTAATATCTAGGGTTAAGGAATTCGTCAGACCTTTTACGTTTACCTCCTTTAGAGCTGTTTTTGCTACTCTTGTGTTATTGCCTATGTTTTTGCTAAGTAATAATCAGAGAGGGGGTTTAGATTTGTATGTTTTATTTTTGGTGGTAGTTTCAGGTCTATTGGGGCCTGGATTAGGAGATACTTATTATGCTAAGGCTATTCAAAGCATGGGTGCATCATTAGCCGTAATTCTGAGCTACACATATATCTTCATTGCTCAGTTAATGTCTTCAATGATTTTAGGTGAGTCCTTAGACATATCATTAGTTTCTGGCACGTTACTGGCCTTTATGGGAATAATAATAGCTTTATCTAGTCATGATTTCTTAAATAAGTTAAATATTAGAGGGGTGCTTTATTCATTTATAGCTGCTTTATCTTGGAGTTCAGGAGCTGTGGTTATAAAGTTAACGCTGAACTATGTTGAGCTTCTAACTTTAACTATTTATAGATTGGTATCATGCTCATTAGTATTTATAACTTTAGGTCTTATTTTGGAGCGTCCCTTAGATAGAGAAGTGATAAGGCGTACTGTAGTTGTATCTGCTATAACCGGGATTCTAGGGTTTGGCGTAGGCGCGTATCTCTTCGCATTCTCTATAAATTCTTTAGGAGTTTCGGCCACGGCTATGGCTACAGCCTTAACACCGACACTTTCTCAAGTAACAGTTAAATTATTTAGTAAAGAAAAACCGACTTCTAAAGCTATCGTAGGTGCGTTATTAACTTCTTTTGGGATAATGGTATCTACTATTTAGGAGTTAATTGATACATGTTTAAAAAGTTTAGGAATAACGTTTTAATGATTTGAAACATGTACGTATTTAGCTCCCTCCTTCACTATACAAATCTTAGATCCCATACTAATAGACTTCTTAATCTTTTGTAGTATTAGGTCATATTTATTGGTGATTATCAATGATTCATTAATAGTTGCTTTAGGTTCCTCCGTCAACACTATTAACTCCCTATTCGATAACTTTTCTTTTAAACTGTATGCTACTAGATAAGGTACTATTTCATTGGTTTCCTTATTAATGGCTTCATCAAGTGATATGTTTTCATAATTTAGAGCATTTACGAACTCTGTAGGTAATTCTCCTATAAACTTAGATATTAATATTATTGATGCGTTATCGCGTGAGACACTTATATTATTAAAGACGGCTTTAATTGATTGATATAGGTTCATATTTAATGGTCTTCCATCAATTACTAGTAAATCGTACTTATTACCACCTACGTTCTTTAAATAAATCTTCTTCGATATTTCAACAGCTTTCGCGTATGATTCCCTTAACCTTCCAAAAGTGCCATATATTGATGTATTATTACTGTTGATTACGTTTATTGCGTAGATGTCTGCATAATTTAACATTAGGTCCCCGACATAGTCTATCTCATCTCTAAAGGGGTTGTCTTTTGTTACTCCTGGAGAGGCGTTAGGGTGATTATAATATTTTAAGTGGTGCTTAATTATTGTTTTTCTAGCAGATGTTCCAGGTAGTAAGAGTTTTGAACCACCGGAAAATCCGGCCCAAACATGAGGAATTACAGAACCTATGAGTATAATGGTGTCTGCATTTACAACCTTACCTAATAGTTTAATTGGTATGCCTCCAGGAGTAGTACCTAAGTCTATATAATTACCTTTGTCCGGTTCATTAACGAAGATATCAGCGTTGAGGTCTCCTACGATTTCAGATATTTCATTGGGTCTTATTTTATGTAGGCCTGTAGCGATAACTACATACGTAGTGAGTCCAACACTTTTTAGCTTTGGAACAATTTTAATGAGTAGTTCTTTTGTCGGTGCGGGTCTACTCCTATCGGTTACGATAATAGCTACTTTCTTTGCTTTATTTTCTATGACTGACTCTGTTAAGGTATCCAATGATTTGAAGTTTAGTGTGGCGGGTGCGTAGGATATTTCACTGCTATAGCTGAAAACATCTACGTTTCCTAACGAAGCTATCTCATTAATTATTCTTTCTTCAAACATCGCGGGTCACCATTAGAGGCCGCCTATGAATGAAATCAGGTAGAGACTCATTCCAGCAAGAAGTATCCCACTAAACACTAACTTCACTCCGGTAACTCTCCTTAACTCTTTAGGAATTAGATAGTGGTTAATTACTATAGTTGCGGGGATGCTAAGAATTTGCTGGATTAGACCCAGGTACGCACCTAGCTTCACTAGTTCTACGGGTTGATACTTAAATAATCCACTAATAATTACTGCTAATCCAACAAAAGTAAACAACATTAAGAACAACATGTAGGTTTTCCTTATTCCTAAATTTCTAACTTTCCGTATATACACATATGTTGTATCGGCCCAAGTCCTAGCCATGGCGTCTAATATACCGATCTGAGTCGACCACAATACAAATACCGCGATCACTAGGTAGAGATAATAACCGATAGGACCTAATATTACTTCAAAGAACTTAGACTGCATAACAACAGCGGCTATACCGCTTAAATCGTTAGGTCTCAATTCACCACGTAATAACGCTGGCCGCAGTAGGGCTCCAGCTAAATAGGTGAATAAGAATAGTGAAATTAGGCTGGGGATGAAGAAGAATGTGAAGGCCTCAGTCTCCAAAAGTTTAATCCATCTCGAGAGTTTCATAGAATTATTACCCTTATTGATATCTGGTAATGAACCTAAACTGGAGATCGTTGTAGGCTTACCTAAAATCCCCGGAATTCTACCAACATAGTTTGCCATACCTATGCCTCTATCCCTCACATATAAGGAGTAGAAGGCATTACCCATAGAACCTAGTCCTGCCCAAGCAATTGCTGAAGCTAATAACCTCATATCAACACCTTCAGGGATATAGCCAAAGCTTACTAATCCTATTAATGCGCTAGCTAAGCTTGAGGGATTATTTAGAGCAACCGAGATACTAGACACTACTAAACCAGCATTAAATACTACCAGACTAATCAAGCTGGCTACGTAGAGCCCTGAATAGACGTATCTAGGTATAATGAGGGCTACAACACATACTAGATACGATATGATGCCCCACCCAACCAGATCAACGGGGGATCTACTACCACCAGTAAATACCCATAAGGCTGAAGCGGAACTTACTGCCCAACCAGGCCATATAAGCGATATCGTCATAGAGAATAGCCATAAAGCAACCCACATACCTCTCCCAGGTATTCTACCAGTTCCTTGAATCCAACTCTCCCCAGTACTTACCGTCCATCTACATGACTCAATAACCCAGAAATACTGTACAAGCAAAGCAGGTGGAATAATCCATAGTAATCCATAGCCATGTTGCGTCACAAGAACGGGCCATAGGATTAACTCGCCGGCACCTATAGCCATAGCTGTAAGTATGGCACCAGGCCCTATAACACCCCTTAAACCCTTAGGAGGATCCGGTACATCTCTAAATCCTTGGAATTCCCTATAGAATTTAAAGATATTATTTATGTATCTTGTTAGATACGTTTCTAAAGTAGAAGGTTTATTCCTTACGTTAATGTCCATTGGCGTTGAGACACCATCGACACCTGCATACCCTAAAATGAAATCCTTTTTAAATTTTTCTATGACCTAAACCAGAATAAAATTTATTAATTAACTAAAAGATATTTTAAAACCTTCATTGTTGATGAAGGTAACGATGCGATTATATATTTAACTACCTCAGCAGGTGAAGATTCAGAAGCAGTCTACTAAATATTTTCATTAATAATGGGCTTAGTTAACTATTCATAGTTAATTACTTTATATTTATGCTCGTCAAGTAATGCTCCTTCGAGTTATGGAGAAGTGGTTGATATTAATTCTCTTAATTAAAATTTATTATGAAGGACTGTATTTCTTAATGATTCATTACGTCGATTTCTCAAATGCGCCAATGAATTTCTCTAATTTCTTCTTAGCGATTGTGAATACGGGTTTCTCAGGTATGATGCCTTGAGGTCTAAACATCGCTATCATCACTATAGCCATTCCCACGAAGGTGTATTCAAGCCATACAGGGTCGAAGGGTACGTAAGGTGCTAAGGCTCCCCTATATGTGACGATGAATGTTTTCACTATCACAAACACCAACACCCCTAATGTCACCCCGATATTATTCCCTGTTCCACCTAACATCATGAATGCCCATGGCCAGAAGGTCCAAGTAACCCTAGTATATGTGGATGCTATACAGCTACCTGTGTATAATGTATAGAGGGCTCCACCTAAAGCTGATATAGAAGCCCCAACCATTAATGCGTGCGTCCTTAACTTAGCTACATCTCTCCCATATACTGTGATGGCAATTTCAGAATCTCTCATAGCTCTTAATGCTCTACCAAAAGGTGATTTTGTAATTCCTTCAACTGCTAATAGAACGAGTATAGAGAATCCTAGCAGGACTAGAGTTGCTACCGTGAATCTATTAGGACCTGTCCATCTGAACGGATCAGGCACTGTTACACCGCTCGTACCGCCGATTATAGGGGAGTAATATAGGGAGATTAGCATTACTACATCACCCATAGCTAATAAGGTTATACCTAGGTATGCCTCCTTCAATCTAATAGCAGGTCTTGAGGTAAGGTAACCTATAGCAGCACCTAGGGCCATAGCGATGAGCAACGTTATAAGGAAGATACCTATGGATAGTATGGGACTATTCTCTAGAATAGAGTTTATGTCGTTAACTATTTTATAGTTGAACTCGTAGTACGCGTATTCAGCCCCATACGGGTAGCCGTATAAAGCAGCCAGTATCCTACCAGGTATTGCCCCAGCGACTAAAGCACCAGTAATAACTGCTAAAACCCTACCAAATTGCGGCAACCCAGCATATCCTGCCTCTATGTTAAGGCTTAGCGTAACTATTAAGTAGACACTAAAATCAACTAAGATGTATAGAACTACTGGTGGTACTATCTCCATGATCCACCACCTAAACCCCTCAATTTTAATAAAACCTTACCCCAGTCAATGCCTGCAAGTCCCTTAGGATAGACTAAGAGGGTAATAGCCATAGAGATTAACGGAATTACCGGTCTATACGTTATAATCCAGCCACCAAATTGAAATGATAGCGCTATAATACCAAGGTATTCAGTAAGACCTATAAGTAGACCGCCAAGAACGCTACCGTAAACGCTGTAAAGACCACCAACTATGCTTGAGGCGAACATCGATACAACAATTCTTGAACCTACTGTTGGGTCACCAGTCACGGCTAAGGATGCGATACCGCCACCTAAGCCTGCTAATCCACCGCCAATGAACCAAGAAACCAGGTACACTATACTAGGATTTATTCCTAGGACGCTGGAGAGATCAGGATTTTCTATGGTTGCTCTCATGGCTGTACCGAACTTCGTTTTAACCATGAACCAATGAATTACGGCAATTAATACCACCACAGTTATTAATGAAATGAACGTTATCCCCGGTAATCCGAGTAGGTCAAAATCGTAAACCTCAAGAACTATCTTCCTTGCATAAAGCTTATATGTTCTAGTAAGGAAATCAGCAAACATCTGAATAGTAGATAATAAAACCAAGTCAACACCTAATGTAGACATCATTAATGTTGTTGGTGAAGCACCCCTCCTCATTAGGGGACCTATTACCAAGAGATATACTAAAACTCCTAAGGTACCGACAAATAAGAATGAGAAGGGCAAGTAGTAGTAAGGACTTCCACCTATCAATACCGTCATGGTGTAGACTACGTATAAGCCCCACGTAGCGAATGATGCATGTGCAAAGTTAAAAGTCCTAGTACACATATATATCAAAGTAATTCCAGCAGCCATTAACGCTATGCTATCTGCGTACGCAACAGCCTTGGCTATAGCTATAGGTGGTAACACCCAGCTCACCTAAAGGTGTTAGAGTTTAGATGTTATAAATGTATCGTTATTCAGGTCCAATAATATCTAAAATATATTTTACGGAACTTAGATAATCATAGATAAATTTTTAAACTACTTAAGTAGTTTAACTTAAGAGGTGTTCGAAATGGCTTTAACACAAAAAGGATTAATTGTAGGTATAATATTACTTATAGTTGGATTAGGAGTAGGTTACGGTTTCGGAACAGCAGCTGCTCCAACTAAGACTGTAACGACGACCGTTAGTGCACCAGCAGGAACCGTGACTGTAACGACAACCACTACGATTCCTCAAACAGTAACCGTTACTGCTCCGGTAGCTGGAGGTCTGAGCGGAGCAGTCCCTATTGGAGGTCTATGGCCTCTAACTGGTGAGTTAAGCTCTTTTGGTGAAGAGAATAAAGTAGCGTTTGAGCTGGCAGTTAAGGAGGTCAATGAGTGGTTAAAGGCTAGAGGTGAAGCATGGTACCTAAGTCCGATAATCGAAGATAGTGCCACAGACCCTAAGACAGCACTTGATAAGGTTAGAATACTTCACGGAAGAGGTGTTAAGGTATTCGTAGGACCTATGGCTAGCGCAGAAATAAGGGAAATTAAGTCTTATGCAGATGCTAATAAGTTATTGGTTATAAGCCCATCATCCACATCTCCAGGATTAGCAATCCCAGGTGATTACATATTAAGGTATTGCCCAGATGATACTGTTCAGGGTCCTGCGATAGCGAGAACAGCATTCGTAGCTGGAGTTAGGCATTTAGTTCCTGTATGGAGGAGTGATGCTTGGGGTGACGGTCTTAAAGACGCTACTGTTAAAGCATTCTCAAATATACTTGAGAAGGAGGGTGTTGAAGGAAGTGTTCATGAAGGCATAAGGTTTGAACCAGGAGCTAAGGAATTCTCCGTCGAAGCAGCAAAACTTGCAGATATAGTTAATGGGTTAGCTAGCAAATATGGAGTGGACAAAGTTGGAGTATTAATAGTTAGTTTTGAAGAGGCGATACCGTTATTCATAGCCTCTAATAAGTACGAAATTCTAACTAAGGTAAAGTGGTTTGGAACTGATGGCACGGCAGCTAACGCACTTCTAGTTCAAACTAAGGATAGTGCCGCCTTCTCAGTAAAGACTAAATTTGTGAGTACTATTGCAGCGCCTTCAGCATCTCCGAAGTTTGAACATGTTAAGACCTACATAGAGAAGACTCTAGGCAGAACTCCAGCACCATATGCCTACAACACCTACGATATTGTATGGACCCTTGCTATGGCTTTAGAGGCTATCGATGAATACAACACAGAAAAGATTAAGGCAGTATTACCGAGCATTATCGAGAATTACTTCGGTGCCAGTGGCTGGTTTAAGCTTAATGATGCTGGTGATAGGGCTTTCGCTGACTACGAATTATGGGCAATTCAGGAGAAGGCTGGAAAGTATGTTTGGGAAATTGTCGGTGTTTGGAAAGGAGCTACTGATGAAGTGGAGTGGAAAATACCTTTCTATGGTTAAATAAAGTTAAATAAAAAATTTAATTTTTCCCTAAAAGTAAAAATTTAAAGTTTTTCTATACTTTTAATTACCTCAGGTAGTAAGTATGAATAATGATTATGTCCTAGTAACGAAGGAGGTAACTAAGAGGTTCGGAGGTCTAGTTGCTGTAAATAAAGTTAGCATAGCTGTTAAGAAAAACAGTATCACTATGTTAATGGGTCCTAACGGCGCTGGTAAGACAACCTTCGTTAACGTATGTACTGGTGTATATAAAGCTGATGAGGGTAAGGTTTTCTTCAACGGTGATGATATTACTGGCTTACCTCCCTATGAGATATATAAATTAGGTTTCGTTAGAACTTTCCAGATACCAATACCTTTTCAATCATTGACTGTTTTAGAAAATGTTTTAGCTGCTATGAAGAGTGTTGGCGAAAATCCTTTAATTGCCGTGGTTAAAGGTAAGTGGATTAAGACTGAAGAGGAATCAGTTAATAAGGCATTCAACATACTGAATAAGATAGGTTTAAGTAAATTCTGGGATTTACCTGCGTATAAGTTGGGTGCGGCTCAGCTTAAGATGCTTGAGGTTGCTAGGGCGCTTGCAACAGGGGCTAAATTAGTAGCTCTTGACGAACCTATAGGTGGTGTCGACCCGGCATATGCCGGTAGGATTCTGTCCTACATTAAAGGATTGAAGGAGGAGTTTAATGTTAGCTTCTTATTAATAGAGCATAGGATAGATATAGCGTTGCCATTTGCTGATTACGTATACGTCATGGATAAAGGAAGCGTTATTGCTGAAGGTACCCCTAACGAAGTTATTAAGAACCCTAAAATCATCGAAATCTATATAGGTGAGTAGAGATGGCGGTGTTAGAGGTTAGGAATTTAATATCTGGGTACGGTAAGCTTAAGGTCCTCTACAACATTAACTTAGACATAAGCGAGAAGGAAATTACAGTAGTTGTGGGTCCTAACGGTGCTGGCAAGACTACATTACTTAACAGCATAATGGGTATAGCTACAATATATGATGGAAGTGTTTATTATAATGGAGAGAAAATTTCTGGACTACCTACACATAAAATATCTAGGATGGGTATAGCGTATTTACCTCAAATGGGTAACGTATTCTCCGAATTAACAGTTTATGAGAACTTAAGATTAGCCTCATATCTTCTTGATAGGTCTGAGGTCAAGGATAGGATGGATGAGGTATTAGGACTATTTCCAGTGCTTGAGAAATTCATTAATAGGAAAGCAGGCACCTTAAGTGGTGGTGAGAGGAGGATGTTAGCAATCGCTATGGCATTAATGAGGAGACCTAAAGTAATACTACTGGATGAGATAACCACTGACTTGGCGCCAATAATAGCTAAGAGGGTACTCAAGCAGATAGTTGATTTAAGAGATAAGCTAGGGCTAACGATACTTATAGTGGAGCAACTAGCTAAATTAGCTCTAGAACTAGGTAATCAAGCATATTTACTAGTAAGCGGAACAATAAGGTATAGCGGTAAAGCGTTGGAATTACTGAACCACCCGGATTTCTCGGAACTCTACTTAGGGATAAAGAGAATATAGTATTCAACGCGATCTCTTTATATAATTGAACGTTCTACTACTCTAAAATTCAATGTAATATAGGGGATTAAACCGGATTTCTAACTCGTGGAGCAATTTATAGTCAATGGTTGTTAGATCATAATTAACAAAAAATTTATTAATATAAATATTGTAAATAATCTGAAGGTGATAGTTCATTATGAGTTCATCCGAAGAGATTATGTTAGGTACTAAACCGATTAGGGTTGTTGAAAAATTACCCACACCTGAAGAGGTTTTCAATATACCTAAGCTTACTTGGAGTAGTATGGTAACTAAGGTGTTGGGACCTGCAACTATACCTTTAGGTATGGCTATAGGTTCTGGTGAATGGTTATCGGGTCCCGCAGTAACTGCGGGATATGGTGTAGGTCTCTTTTGGTTAGTATGGGTCACTATGGTTATACAAACGGTTTATAATTGTTGGTGGGCTAGGATGGTTGTTATGACTGGTGAGCCAATAAATGTCTTATTGTCCAGGGTACCACCAAAGAATTTCTGGAGTACTTTAGGCATGGCCTTCACCTTCACAAGGATGTTCTGGCCCGGTTGGGCAGCTTCTGCTGCGACTGGGGCTATGGCGATAATCTTAGGTAGAATTCCAGGAGCCCCAGAAGCTGAATTAGTTCGTTGGACTGGTGTTGCATTGTTCCTTCTGTGCGGTTTCCTCATATCAATTGGTGGTAAGATAGAGGCGACCTTAGAAATAGTTATGAAAGCTATGATAGTATTCATTTTAGGTGCGTTAATATTTGTATTAGTTCCATTAAGTGTTACCCCTCAAACATTATCTGCGGCGGCCCAAGGTATGATTAGTGTGGGCTATATACCTAAAGGTATTGACATATTGTTATTTGCCGGTTGGTTCGCGTACATAGGTGATGCATGTGCTGCTAATGCTGACGGTTCAGGATATTGGAGGGATAAGGGTTACGGGACTGGTAGTGTTGTGGGCTTTATACCTGCTGCTGTGGGTGGTAAGAAAATAATTCTCAGTCCCTTAGGGGCAATATTCAAGACAACTCCTGAGAATCTTAAGACATGGAAGGTTTGGGAGAAAGTCACATACATGGATCAGTGGTTAATATTCTTCACTGGTGGACTATTAGGGATGTACCTACCATCTTTGATGGTTGCTTCTTTAGTACCTGTAGGTACGACGCTTCCTGCATGGGGTATAGCAGCTCACGTAGCTAGGGAGTTCTCAGTTAGAGTAGGAGGTGCGTGGGGTTACTATCTAGTGGCTTTAGTTGGATTTATGATTCTATTCTCAACCCAATTAGGGGTAACAGATAGAATGACTAGAGTTGTAGCAGACGTTACATGGACGTCTGTTGAAGGAATTCGTAGGTGGGCTAAGAACGATATTAGAAGATTCTATTACCCATTCTTAATTGCCTACTTAGCCTTCGGATGCGCTGCGATGTGGCTTACACAACCCCTCATACTGATTCTAATAGGTGCTAATGTAGTGCACTACTATGGGCTATGGTTAATACCAGTTCTTACTTATATTGACAGGAAGATTTTGCCTAAGGAATTAAGAGCACCTATATGGATGCCCATAATCTCATGGATTATGTGGGCTTTCCACCTAGTATTCGCTATTGGTTTAACTCTCTACTACGGGTTCGGCATCAAAATATTCTAAACTTTATAATTTTTCTCTTCATTTTTTACCTATTTACCTATTAAAGATGAAGTCGTATCTTAATACAGCTATTATGCTTCCCATCCCTCTCAACCTAGAGCTTAAAGAACTCTCACTACCTACGATCCTTATGGTTCCGCCTTTCTCTTCAACGAGGCTGAGTATCTCCTCAACCTCTTCAAAACGTTCACCAGACAATAATTCCTCAAGTACTAATAACTTAGCTACAGCATTAGAGGTAGCTGCTAATTTAACTTCATCAATACCGTACGCTATTCTAGACGGTTTCCTCAATAGAAGTTCCATGAATTCCTCAAAAACTTTCTCAGACTCTACAATGTTAACCTCTTTAAGTAGGTTCTTAACACTGTCCCTCTTAACTAACTCCTCAATACCTGCCCTTCCACCACATGATATACTATCCTTAAATACCTTAACATTAATTGCTTTATCTAACCTCATAGCGACTAAGTCCTTCAGGAATGCAGGGCTGGCTATTACTACAACATCGCATTTTACATTACTTAACGACTTAAGTATTAAATCTGTAGCATTACTAACTAATTCTTCAAGATTTCCAGAATCTTTATTAAATGTGGGCATGGATCTATCAACTAAGTACTTAATACCTTGATCGTAAAGGAGCGCTATCGAAATCTCGTCGAAGTCTAAAGCCACCAATAAAGCTTTTAATCCCTTAATGGTGTTTCTTTCTAAACGTCTAAGTTCTGAGGGGGCCCAAGAATCTTTGATTATCTCTAGTTCAGTTCCAACATCTATATTGAAGGTATGATGAGAGCCCTTCAAACCATACTCCTCAGGTGATTCGATTATGATTCCATGAATCCTTAACCTACTGCTGAAGGGCTGAAAGTAAACATTCTTTACTCTAATAGATAATTTCATGGGTAAACGTCTCTTACCTTCACCATCGATCTTGACATCTCTTAACGTAGATGCTACTATAACATCACCTTCCCTAACTATAGTCTTAAGTACCCATAAATCATCTTCGTCCTCTACCTTAATCCTAATAATTCCTCGCTTCAGGTCTTTACTCACTATCTTCATTATTATCTAAATAGATCTTATGTAATGAGGACTTAAAGGTTATAACAAAATTTTATATAAGTCATAAACATCAAAATTCCTAAGAATAGAAATAAGTTATTTAATATCACGTTATTAGACTTGAAAAGCCTTAGCGCTATAACTTTATCACTCAGGGGGTAGAAAGGACTAAATCCCATGTACGTCATTAAGTCGCCAAACAAGTGTATAATGCCTGAAGCTATAGATGAGTAAAAGCCTAGGTAGAAATCGTTGAGAAGAAATGACGTCAAATAACCTAGTAGGAGGGATATAAGGGCAACGAATAGTAAGTTATGGGTATATTTCCTATGCGGTAATTTGATCCTTAAATCTATATCAGGTAATGATGAAAGCATAACGGAAAATAGGACAATCTTAACATATTGAATTCCCTTAAAATCAAGAAATATGAAGATAGAAGTCAGGAAAATGAGTGTGAGACCGATATGACCTCTTAAGTTCAAGACATTCCCAAGCTCTTCTATTTAATAATAACAGTTATAAGCGCTAATGTTTAAAGTGTGTGGTGATCTCCCTGGATCCATTATTCATCACATCAGTTATGACGATATCTGCTACGGGAGCTCTCTCACCAGGCCCTCTATCAGTGATTACATTAGCTTTGGGAGCGAGAGGTGGATGGAGAAGCGGTTTTCAAATATCTTTAGGGCATGCGATTTTTGAGCTACCGTACGTCTACTTACTTATAACTCTTTACGGTAGTGTAATCAACTTCTTAGAGTTGGAAATAGTTAAGTATTCCTTAGTAGTTGTTGTAATGGTCTTCAACACGTTTTTTGCTTATCTTCTTATAAGTGATGCATTAAATATAGGCAATGAACGTGGCGGCACATCCGGCATTAATGTAAAGTTCTCGAAAATCAAACAGCCTATATTGGTTGGATTACTGCTAACGGGGTTAAATCCCTTCTTTTTAATATGGTGGGCTACTGTTGGAATGCCTATTATAGATGGCGTAATAAGGTATGGAGTTATATCAACCCTTCCAGTCATGTATTTATCTCATGTCTGGCTCGACTTTATGTGGTTATCGTTTCTGGCTCATACATCATCTAAAGGAGTTAGACATCTAAGCACGAAAGGGTATAGGTTACTGCTAATAATCCTTGCAATGATGTTAATACTATTTGCTTTAAATACGTTTCTTAAATCATTCTTTAACATATCATTAATTCCCTTATAGGAATCAACTATTGAGATAGCTTCTATCCTAACCATTACTAAATAATTTAGTATTTAATCAAGTGCAGCTAGCTTTTGCAATATGTCAGTGCGTGTTATGATACCTACCGGTTTACCCTCATCAACTACCACAATTCTACCGGTGTTGTAGTTTATCATTTTATTGATTATATCTACTAATTCCTCATTAGGTGAAACCGTCACTATATTTGTCCTTAAGTAATTAGTTATCGAAGAACTACCATCATTATTAATAAATGCTTTGATGATATCCGCACTAGTTATTAGACCGATTAATTCCCCATTATCATTTATTACTGGTAACCCTCTAATATTTTCATTGCTTAAGATCTTAGCTATTTCATTGATCGGGTAGTTCTTAGATGCTGTTAATAGTTTGCGACCATTTACTAAGGATTTAGCTGTGATTTTGGGGATGCTCACGAGGCTTTCAACCTCAATAACAACTTCACTTCTGAACGCATCAACTAGAAGTATTATCCCGCTCAATACTAATCTATACGTAGGCAGAGGTCCTACTTTAATTTTATCGCCAGGTTTTAAGAGGTCAATATCACCAGCTACTTTAAGTACTGCCTTACTTGAGTAAGGATTAGTAAGGTCCATTAACTCTACGTTCAGAACAAACACGTTTATTTCTTCCCCATTTTTACGGATCTTCGCATATGAGGAAATAATGTTTGAGAGAGCTTTTAGGTAGTTATATGCCTTACTGGTCGGTTTATAACCACCACTAGGACCTGTCTTACTTTCTATTAAACCTAGAGATTTGAGGTTGGAGATAATGTTCCTTATAGTACCGTCGTCTTTACCTAAAGCATTAGCTATTTCAGTACTCTTAATTAGCTTCTGATTTTTACTATAGAGTTCTACTAAGGTACGTAATATTTCTCTTTGTGTAAATGATAGTTCCGCCATCTTTTACCACTAACTAATTAAGTTAAGCATTCACTTAAGAACTTTACTAATAACTTCCCTTGGGATGTTGAAGAGTATCTTAGCTATCTCTTGAATGTATCTATCTGATGGAACTGCTTTAGATACTCCAATATCTAAAGATATTAATTGTTTGGTTAAGTCCTTCTTCATTTTATTCCTAATTAAGCCACTCGCAATATCTGAGGATATTTTAATCGCTATAAAGAATTTTACGAACCTCCTTATAGTTTCTATATTTTCTGGGAAGGCGTTAGCCACCTTCTTCAACATCATAACTACGTAATTAGAGTTTATGAAGTCAAGGTAGTACATAGTCATAAGAAGGCGGAGTACCCTAGCTATATCTGAGTCGTTAATGTCTTTACCAAGCAATTGTTTAAGAGAGTCTTTTAAAGTACTCAAGTCACTGGTTTCTATGATTTTTAACATATCATCATACTGCTTCTCTACGTAAAAAACTTTGTTAAATTTATCTGAATACTCTTCATGAATACCCAAACCTCTAGTTCCTACAACGTAAAGTGAGATAAGTTCTTTCTCATATATGTCAACCGGTTTTGAGATACCTCTAAAGGGTTCTACGCCACTAGCAGACAACGAGTTCTTTACAATCTCTATAGCGGCTTCCCTAGTAGGATTATCTAGAAGTATTAATTCGCTTAGCGCATTGACATAAGCTTTAACCCTCTTCCTCTTTAAACTCAACTCACTCACATCTAAAGATAACTTTAGTTGAGGTTAAATTACTTAACGTTCAGTATTCATGTCCTAATTTAGTGTAAATAGCTACAGACTATAAACAATACTTATTAAGGTTAAGACCGGTAAAAATAACCAGGTGAGTTGATTGATTAGGACTGAAGTTGAGAAAGCCTTCACAGTAAAAAGCGGGTCTAAGAAGTATTTAATTGAAGTTAATCGTTCTTATTTGGGCAAGGCTTACGTAGTGGTTCATGAGGACCTTAACATTAAGTATTTAAAAGGTGATGAGGTAAAGGAATGGTCTCATGACGCAAGTAAGTCGGAAGAAGTGGAGTTTAAATCGCTACCACCTCATATAAGGAAAGCTATATCACTAGGTCTTAAAGAATTATGAAGATTTGAGGAAGTAATTCATTTAATTTATTATAATAGTGTGGTTTAATGATAACTCTCTTAATATCTAAGGATATTATAGATATTTTCACTGATATGGTGAGGTCTATAAAGACTGAGGTTGCAGGGTTTTTACTGGGAACTACCTCAAGTGATTCAGTAAGTGTTAAAGAGATAGTAGTTGGGGACAATATAGATTCTTCACCTCACTCCTTTAGGCTCGATCCTTACGCAGTATTACATACGTATCGATTAGCGGAGCTTCTTGAATTAGAGATCGTCGCGTTGATTCATTCACATCCAGCACCTCCTTATCCAAGTGTTAGAGACAGGAATGGCATGAAGTTATGGCCTATTTTATGGGTGATCGTAAGTGCTGTAGATATGGAGTGTAGGGCATGGATCTTGAGGGGTAAAGGTATTGAAGAGGTTCCAATCGTCTTAACTGAGTAGCTTTTAATGTTTAAAAGCTTCATAGGTATATAAGGTTTCTTAGGGGATAGAGATGTCAGCTACTACACTCCTCAAACTTAAATTAAGTATGTACAGTGTAATCGCTTTAGTGATAGGTTTAAGCACACTTATATTGACTGCAGTATTTTATTTATTGAATCCATCAACAGATGTTAACATAATAATTTGGGGTTCATTATTCTTCATAATCTTTGCTCATGTAATTCAATGGCTTTTAGGGCCAAAAATAATCGAGGCCTTATATAGGGTGAGACCTGCAGGAGAAGACATTACTTGGTTATCCGATATGATTAAAAAGATATCCTATAGTAGCGGTCTAAAAGAACCTCCTAAGGCAATGATAGCAAATATAGATATTCCTAACGCATTTGCGTATGGTAATATATTCTCCGGGTATAAGGTAGCAATTACTAAGGGTTTAATTAATAACTTGCCTAAAGAGGAAGTTGAAGCTGTAGTTGCTCACGAAATCGGGCACATAAAACATAAGGATGTTGAGGTGATGATGATTGTTAGCATATTACCTGCTCTTATATACTGGCTCGGACAGGTGCTTATCAGGTACGGATTTATAACCGGGGCTGTAGGAGATAGGAGGAACGGTAGGGGGTCGCCAATACTATTAGCGGCCTTAGGCTTCGGCCTCTTAATTATTAGTTTTCTATTCAATTTATTCGTACTATACCTAAGTAGGTTGAGGGAGTACTATTCCGATAGTCATGCAGCAACGATAGTTCAGGGCGGAGCTTTAAAGCTTCAGAGAGCCCTCGCAAGAATATTAGTGGTGTCAGACAGCCTTAGGAGAGTTAGGGCTAGTGGATTAGAGCAGATATCTAAATTTAAGGCTCTCCTGATCTCCGATCCTGAAATAAGTGTTGGAGGCAGAAGGTTTTACAGCATTGATGAAGTGGTTGAATATATAAAGAATTCCAAGTCTTTATCAATATTCGAGATATTCTCAACACATCCTGATCCTGCTAAAAGATTAAGGTTCTTAGATAGGTTTAAGTAATTGGAAACCTCTCTTAACCTTTTTAAATCAGCTTTTTATGAATTAAAGGTGGTCTCCTATTGTCACGTCGTAGTAAGCCTAAGTTATTCGTCTCGCGGGAGATATTTAACGAAGTAATTAAGAAGTTAGAAAGCTATTACGAAGTGGAAGTCTGGGATAGGTTTACAAATCCACCGCCTGATATATTATTGGATAAAGCTAGGGAATGTGATGCGTTGTTGACTATGGCTGGCGATAAAATAACATGTGACTTACTGAGACAATCAAAGAATCTTAGGATAGTGTCTCAGATGATAGTAGGTTTCGATAATGTCGATATTGAATGCGCTACTAAGCTAGGGATCTATGTTACTAATGCTCCGGGCATAATCTCTGAGGCAACTGCAGACTTTACTTGGGCCTTAATCCTCTCAGTTGCTAGAAGAGTGGTTGAGGCAGATAATTACGTACGATGGGGCGAGTGGGAAAGAGATAGGGCTCCATGGCATCCCCTCATGTTCCTAGGAACGTTAATTTACGGCAAAACCTTAGGTATTATAGGTTTAGGGGCTATTGGTAAAGCTGTTGCACGAAGAGCTAAAGGATTTAACATGAAGGTTCTTTACTATGACGTGGTTAAGTACCCCGAAGATGTGGTTAGGGAGTTAGGCTTAGAATATAGAGGATTAGATGATTTACTTAAAGAATCGGATATAATAACTATACATACTCCATTAACGAAGGAAACTTACCACTTAATCAATGAAGAAAAACTTAAGAACGTCAAGAAAGGTGCTATATTAATAAATGCTGCTAGAGGACCTATAGTAGATACTGAAGCCTTAATTAAGGCTTTAAAAGATGGTAGATTAGCTGGTGCTGGCCTAGACGTATTCGAAATAGAACCACTACCTCAGAACCACCCACTAACTATGTTTAAGAATGTTGTTCTGGCACCACACATAGCAAGCGCGACCTACGAATCCAGGTATGAGATGGCCTTAACAGCGGCTGAAAACCTAATAGCATTTGCTGAAGGTAGAATTCCCCCAAACCTAGTCAATAAGGAGGTAGTTAATGTTCGAAACCCCGGTTTTAGTTAAACCCAGAAATAACTTATATTTAATCTCCCGATGCGGCACGTAGCCCCCACCAATATATGGGTCGAACCACGTACTTAACTCCAGACCGTCCTCCTACCGGTGACCCACGAACGTCGACGTCGGGGGTTAGGTTGCTCCCTTCCGGGCCTAGCCAGGTTCCCCCCGCAAAAGCGGTTAGATCCTCCTTCCAGAGGATCCTCCGCTACCGCCGACCCCGTGGGGCGGTATTCACCGCTGATCTGGAGGATACGTAGTTCGACCCATATATTGGTGGAGTTACTGGTCCCGCATTACGCCTTCGGCTACGGGGAGGAGGCGACTCTCCCAACCCTACCTACGTGCCGCACAAATATATAGTTATCATAAGTTTTAAAGTTTAAACAGTGGTTAACGCGTTAATGTTTGGTTAAGACAACTAAAGTTTATGTGCGTAATTTTTTACCCTTAATCAATGTTGATAATGCTTCATCAAAACCCTCATCAATCCTTAGGACATATTTTAAGTAGGTTCCCGTTCTACCTAATTGATCTCGTCTACTTAAGACCTCAACTCTTTCCTTAACGGTCTCCAGCGAGACACCGACAAGTTTAGCCACGTACCCTTCATAACCAACTACAGGGTATTCATCATGCCCATACTGTCTAGGGACAATTAGGATTAATTTTTTATTTACTCCTGGGACTCTGACATCCTTTATTAATTCGTTGTAATTTATCAGACCACCGAATTTATAGAAGTCGCACTCCCTAGTTGATAAGGGCGTTAACGGAAACGAGACGTTCTTAAGACCCTTAAGGTCCAGCTCTATATATGCTTTAAGGGATGATGAAGGTGTTGCTTGAATTATATACCTATTTACTGGTATGAAGTTATTCTTCTCTAGACACATCTCAACCTCATAAGGTTGAACGTTATAAGGTATCACTACGTCTATATCGCTGTTAACGCCGACGTCACCTCTAGCTAAAGAACCGTGAGCTATCGGTTCAAAACCACAATTAATTAAGATATTCATCAATCTTGCGGCGTCACTCCTTAACATGTTCAGCAACTTCCAATCACTTTCTAGGTAATAAACTTGCTTATACTCTGGAACTCTACATACTTTATGTTTAGGTATTGACATCCGTATCTGATGTTACTACCGTCAATAAACTTATAAAATTAACACCAAATTTATGAGGGAGTCATGGACTTAGCTGTAATAATAGGATTTGCTGTAATGGTATATATAGCTTGGTGCATCGGTGCTAATGATGCAGCGAATCCTACCGAATGCGCTGTTGGTTCTGGAGCATTAAATATTAGGAAGGCGTTAATACTTTTCTCGATATTTGTTGCTTTAGGTTCTCTCTTACAGGGTTGGATGGTTATGAAGACCTTCGGTGGAGGTATAGCTGAAATGAGGAACATATATGATGCCTTAATAGCTTCACTATCAACAGGGATCTGGATTACTTTAGCGAGTTACTTCGGTATGCCGATCTCAACAACCCACAGCGCGGTTGGGTCGGTAATGGGTGTCGGACTAGCATACCTCCTAATATACGGTTCTTCCAATATTAAATATGACATTATATTTAAGATTGTCTTAAGTTGGATTACATCACCTATAGGTGCAATACTTCTCTCAGCCTTTCTCTATATGATTCTTAACAAATTTTATAATTACTTAAACGTTATGCGGATATCTTCTGATAAGATATTTAGGTATTTAATGGTTGCTGGACTTATATTTTCAGCCTATAGTTTTGGGGCCAATGATGTAAGTAACGCTACTGGGGTATACATAACATTCCTCAGGCTAAGTGGTTCTATGGTGGGCGGTATCGACATAGGTACTGCTTTGATGCTTGCTGCAGTCGGTTCATTCGGGATTATTTTAGGGGGTTTCACAGTAGGACATAAAGTTATCACTACAGTAGCATTTAAAATAACTAGATTAGACCTAGTCAGTGGTGTTGCTGGGGAGTTTGCTAACGCGTTGGTTGTTTGGTTATTTACGACACTACCTTACGTTTTATTCGGTTACGGCATCCCCATATCTACAACTCATGCCAGTGTTTCTGCTGTTATAGGTGTTGGTTTAATTAGAGGCGGTCTTAGATCGGTTGATAAGTCAGTTATTATCAGGATTATTGCCTCATGGCTTTTAACAGTTCCATTAACAGCTGGTTTAGCATTAAGTTTAAGAATTCTGACACTTATTATATTAAGCGTATGATACGAGTTGAATTGGTGATTCAATGACGACAATGTGGCATTGGATGGGTTCCAGACTTAGTAAGGAGGCACTTCAATCAGTAGTCACTCACTTAAGCCTCATACTTGAAGTCTCTAAGTCATCCTTAGAGTTCTTTAAATGCTTTAAGGAGAATGAGCTTGATTGCGTTCAGAAACGCTTCTCTGAAATTTTTAACTATGAGAGAGAGGCAGACAATATCAAGAGAAGGATCTTAGAGGAGTTGAGTAAGGGATTTATACATCCAATTGATAGAGATGAGATCGTCAGACTTGTTTTAGCAGTGGATGACATAGCAGCCTATATGAAGGCCGCCACCAGAAGGGCTACATTAGTAGACCCTAAATTAGTGGATTATGAAGTTAAGTTTTACGCCATAATTATGTGTGAGAAGGTTTATCAAGCCATTGAATTGCTTAAGGAGGCTGTGAGGATTTTACATATAGAACCAAATAAGGCGTTAAATATCGCTAACGATGTTGAGAGAATTGAGGAAGAAGTTGATGATATAAGATTGAAGGCGTTAGGTAAAGTACTAAAATTCTGCGATCAGAGCGAGGTATCCACATGCATAATTGCTAAGGAAATTATAGACTCACTAGAAAACTCGGCTGATAGATGTGAAGATAGTGCCGATGTGATTAGAGTCATAGCAGTTCTAAGGATTTAGTGTGGGATCAAGCAACCTTAACTACATCGCCAAACATTTCTCGATCGCTTGCTACTTTAGTTAGTTTTACCCAAACTACGTTGCCTATATAGCATGAGGGTCCCTTTAGTAACGTTACGGGACCATGAGGTAGTGGATAAGCTACTAAATAAGGACCTTTACGACTAGCAATTACAGCCTTAACAATACTACCAATAGCTCTCTTCTTTAGTGCTACATTATACTTCTTTACTACCTCATATAGTTCCCTGGCTTGTGATGATTCGACGGCGGCAGGGGGTTTTTGAAATCCCTCAAATGCTGTACCTTTTAGGGGAGTGAATCTATATAGTGTAAACTTCTCAATACTTAGTCTAGAGAGCTTTCTAACTATATTAACTGTGTTCTTAATGGATTTTCTATCTTCGTAAGGCAGACCGTGGATTAAGTAGATATGGGGTTTAAGACCATATCTACATAGAAGTTTAACAGCCTTAACGACTTCACCAACGGTTGAGGGTCTACCTAAAGCCTTATGTAGTACGTTATCCCCTGTTTCTAACCCTATACCCAAAGTACTACCTTTTAGGTAATTCCCTAATAGTTTTGCCACCTCCTCGTCCACTAAGTTAGGTTTAATATTCTCTATCATTATATATGAGTCCCCACTCATTATTTCGGAAATATCGAATAACTTCGTCAGGAGTTCTTCAATAACTTTAAGATTGGGTTTAGGGTTCCTTGGATCTGTTAATGGTTTGGGTTTAATTAACCAATCTCTACCATAATCTAGAAAATCAGGCGCGCTTAATACGATTCTCCTAACACCAACCCTTATTAAATCCTTTACCTCATCAATCACCTTATCTATTGGTTTACTCCTAGCTGGACCATAGATTTGTGGGACGGAACAATAACCGCAACCTGGAGGGATCCCTAAAGGACAGTGAATACGTGATTCCAGATCTGCCTCCCTACATAATCCGCAGTTTTTACATACTGGGTACCTAATAAGATTTAAGGTAGGTCTATAAAAATTGCTACAGCCTCTAACGACCTCGATGTAGGTTCTTGCCCCCCACCACCAATCATATTTTTTAATAACGCTCGACGAAGGTTTATACTTCCATAGGACTTCCGGAACTACATACTTCGTTGGTAATGTTCCGTAAACTTCACCATTCTTAAGTCTTAAAAGACCTTCTACATTATTAATTACATCACCGTACGTGATTAAGTCTTTAATAATTAGGGGTAATTTATCTTCGGATTCGCCAAAAACTACAAAGTCGTAACCACTCATTAGTAATTTCTTATATTCAACGCATGATGGACCACCAGCTATTTTGGTACCGCCTTTGAAGGATTTAGCTAATCTTATCATGGAACCTAGGTCAGTTGCCATTCCTGAGGCTAGTAGGACGTCGTAGCTCCTAAAGTTTTCAATTTCTTTAATTGCTTCTTTATATAAGTAGAACTCGTATTGTATGTTTAAATCCTCTAATATACCAGCTATTAACCTAGGACCTACACTAATAACATCAATTGTTGATAACCTCTTACCTCTATTTCCGTAACCTAAGCAATCAACTACAGCTACCCTCATTTCGGATAACTTACTTAATTTCATGAATAAAATATTTTACGCATTGATGATTCATGCATAGTTAACTATTTTTCTCCCAATTTAATACGTTGTAAATGGTGCCGTCGATATGGTGAAAATATTAAAAGCGGAGGAGTTAAAGGAACTACTTATTAACGTGTTTAAGGCTTTAAACATCTCCCCAGAACATTCTGAGATCGTTGCAGATTCATTGGTTAACTCTAATTTGAGGTGCGTAGATTCTCACGGGGTTTCTAGGGGGCTAGACTTCATTACCGGTATTAAATTAGGGGAGATAAACCCTAAACCTAGGATAAAGATCTTAAAAGAGAGCGATGTTTCAGTATTGATTGATGGAGATAAAGGTATAGGTATACCTGTAGCTTACGAGGTTACTTTAAAAGTTATAGAGAAAGCAAAGAAGTTTGGGGTTGGTGTAGGTGCTGCTAGGAATCTATGGAATGTTGGAGCATTAGCTTATTACGTAATGAAAGTAGCTAAAGAAGGGTTAGTAGGTATTTCATTAGCTAATGCTAAGGCTAGAATAGGCGTGCCAGGAGTTAAATCAGCTTTAGTAGGGACTAACCCCATAGCCGTAGCTATACCTACGGATGATGGTCCTATAGTTCTTGATATGGCACTCTCCACCGTTGCAGTAGGTAAGATCGTATTAGCTGCTAGGAAGGGAGAGAAAATCCCTGAGGGTTGGGCAGTAACTAAGGATGGTAAACCTACAACAGATCCCAAGGAGGCATTAGAAGGGTATTTAACCCCTATGGGGGGTTATAAAGGATTAGGACTCGCTATCATCGTGGACATACTGAGTGGTGTGTTTATAGGTGCACCCTATAGCTTAATAATTAGCGGTAAAGGTCCGTATACGCAGGGAGGCTTCTTAATAATTGCTTTAAACCCTAACATGTTTAGGGAGTATAAGGAATTCATTAATGATATAAGAAATTATGTGGAGACGTTAAAGTCCCTGCCTAAGGAACCGGGAATCGAGGTCTTAATGCCAGGCGAACCTGAACTCCGATGCTATAACGAGAGGATTTTGAAGGGAATACCGTTAGATGATGGTGTGTGGGAGCAATTAGCTAAGGTACTTAATGAATTGAGAATATCCACTAATGTAGTATCTTAAATCCTTTTAAATCACCTTTAAACGGTTCATAAATTATTTTTAAATCACTTACAAATCCGGGACCTTCCTTCCTAGCTAGACTCACAAGAGTTTGTATGAGTTCTTCATCGCCTTCAGCCACTATTTCGACAGAGCCATCACTTAAATTCCTAACATAGCCGTTCAATCCCAATCTCTTTGCCTCCCTCCATATGAAGTACCTCATACCAACTCCTTGCACTATACCGTATAACCTAATCACAGCTCTCTTCAACACTTACCCCCCAGATAAGCAGGATCTATACGCATCATTAATGACTTCTAAGAACTCATCTATAGATGCACCCACTATTTCAACCGAATCTTTAAACTCGTACATAATTTTAGAAACATCGTTTATTCTCACGTTTCTTAACCGCGATTCGATAAAATGTATGTAGTCTTCGGGATATAGGAAGAAATCACCACTAATGATTACGTTCTTTATTAAATCATTTATTACCTCCAAGTCCACCTTAACGGTTTTACCGCCGCTTAATCTCTTAATAGAGCTACATAAAACCAATTTAATCCCCTACCTTTGGAAAATCCATTCATTACTCTTATACTTATTAATTAATTCATTAGCTAATTCCAATTCTCTATCGCTATACCATCCTCTTATGAAGTCCGTATTTAAGGCTTTACTAAATCCCTTAATCAAAGCATGGATCACCTCATCTTTATGGACTCTTCTCTTTAACTCTATCGATAATGTGGTAACTCTATCAAATATTGATGATATTTTATGATGTTTTAGTTTTTCCTTAGGAGCTCTCAATGATTCACTCAATACGTTTAAGTTGGTATTATACATTAACGTCCCGTGTTGTAGTAATGCTATCTTCCTTCTAGTCTGGGCACTGCCTGAAATTTTTTTATTATTTACGGTAACGTCGTTTATTGGTACGAATTCCGCTTTAAGTCCGAACTCGTTAATGGCTTGGATGAGTCCGTTACAGATAATTCTATAACTTTCTAATATGTTTGGAGATATTTCAGTAATTGGCGCAATTACAGAGTATGTAACTTCACCACCTACATCATGATATACTGATCCCCCACCGCTGATTCTCCTAGTAAGGTCTATATTATTTGATTTGATGAATTCTATATTTACTGAGTCATTAATCCTTTGAAAATAGCCTATGGTTACAGCGCTCGGATTAAATACGTATAGTCTAAGCGTGTTTGGGATTAGTCCCCTGTCTTTAAGGATGAGAAGGGCTTCATCAATTGCCATATTTCTATAAGCGTTTCCCTCATCTATAATTAATCTCCACACAGTAATACCTAATTCAAGAGAATTTATGCTTAATTTATAAATTTTTCCAGAAGTTTAATGATAGGTCAGTATAAGGTGAAGGTAAGAGCGTCTCTTGGGACATTAGCTCTCCTAAATATCATTAAGGTAGAACAGGCTGAAAACCCTACAACTGCTTACATACTTTTACATTCTGATAAGGGATGTATGGGTGAATGCGCTTTCTGTCCACAGAGTAGGTTAAGTAGGTCTAATAAATCCTTAGTTTCCCGCGTTTCTTGGCCTGAAATAGATCTGGAGTTATTGATTGATCGTATTAAGGAATGTGATGTATTGAAAAGAATATGTGTTCAGTCAATAATTAAGGACAACTCATTAAATGACTTGCTAAGAATAGTAACTATCTTAAAGGAAAAAAGAGTCAATAAACCAGTTAGTATATCCACAACCCCACTTAGTAAGGATTACTTACATATGTTGAGGGATTTAGGCGTAGATGCTTTAGGGATAGGTTTCGATGCGTCAACTCCTGAAATATTCAATCGTGTTAAGAAGCCCTATAGCTGGAATCACTACTTAAAATTCTTAAGGGAATCTATTGATGTATTCGGTCCTGATAAGGTTTTTGTGCACCTAATTTATGGATTAGGTGAAGGTGATGCAGAATTCGTTAAATCGATGATGTTTTTTAAGAGCTTAGGGGTTAGAATATCTTTATTCGCCTTTACCCCAGTAAAGGGAACTCCGTATGAAGGTCTGGGGAGACCTAACATAGTGAGTTATAGGAAGATTCAGATTCTTAGATATCTTATTGAGTCGGGGAAAGATATAAATAACTACTACAAAATACAAGGTGCCAACGTGTTACTAAATAAGGAATTGATTAAGGAAATCATGGATAATCTTAACAACTACTATGATGCATTTATAACTTCTGGTTGTACCTACTGCAATAGACCTTTCTATAATGAAAGTGTAAGAGGCCCGTACTATAATTATCCGTCAAAGGACTTCCTAAATAGGAATATAGATGGATTGTTAAATGAACTAAAGGAGTTGCTTAATGAGCGTGAATAGTGAGATTTCGAGTAGTATTAGAGCGTTTATTCCAGGTTTTAAATATGTAAGTATAAGCATTACAGGCAGTCATTGTTCGTTAATGTGCGATTACTGTAAAGGGCACTACTTAAAAGGTATGAAAAATATTGTTACGCCTAAGCAATTATTTGACCTGGTTAGACATCTACATAAGGAGGGTGTTAAGGGAGTACTAATCAGTGGTGGTTTTAACAAGGGAGGATATTTACCAATACAGCCTTACCTAAATATAATTAAGGAAATAAAAGACACCTTCAACATATTAGTTAGCGTACATACGGGACTTATTGATAAGTCTTTAGCCATAAAGTTAAGAGATGCCAAAGTTGATGTAGTTGACTATGAATTAATTTTAGATGATGAAGTAATTAAAGATGTTATGCACTTAAGTAATAAAAAAAGTGAAGACTTTATAAGGACTTACGAAATACTACATAATTATGGCCCCCCTCATATAATTCCACATATTCTTATAGGTGCAAATTACGGGAAAATTACGATGGAGTTTGAAACGGTCGATATTGCAAAAACATTAAGCCCTGAAGTTCTCGTATTTCTCATAGTAACGCCCACTGAAGGAACTCCAATGCAATTTATTAAGCCTCCAAAACCTCAGGAGATAGTTGAGTTAATAAAGTATGCCAGACACACATTCAAAGGCGAATTAGCTATTGGCTGTATGCGACCATTAACTATGAAATATATTGTGGATAATGAGTTATGTAGACAAGGAATAATAGACAGAATAGTTAACCCTCTGAAAACGACTTCGGATAAATTCAAATTAACTACCGTACATTCTTGTTGCTCGATACCTAATGAACTGCTTAGAAGTCATGGAATAATCTAATCCAAATTACAAAATATTGAGTACCTTAATAAATTATAAATTTAGAAAAGTTTAAAATAAATAAATTTATAAACTCGTATAACGGTATATTACTGCGGTGTTGTTATTATGAGTGCTCAGAAGTCTTTAGTTGGTGTTTTGGTTGTCCTAATCATTGTTGCCGGTGTTGGTGGTTACTTCGCTGGCTCCTCAGCCGTCCCACCACCCGTTA
>JAWBKW010000016.1:0-22795 GCA_038831135.1 Sulfolobales archaeon
TTAGCAGTTCAACTTCGCAGGGCCTCATCATATAAATCAGGGTCGGAAGTTTCTAACATCTAATAATTTAGATTACGGAATTAAAATAAAAATATTTATGAGTTTAAGGTTTCAAGTAGTTCGCTCATTTAGCTTTAACGAAAACGTAGACAGGTGTTCCACAGGTTGGGCAGGAACCCTTTAAGGCCTTCCTACCGTTCTTGAGTGTTACTTCTTGAGGGCTTGTAATGTCTACTTTCTTCCTACACTTAACACAGAACCCTACCGCCATACGGTCACCCATGTATCTATTTATAGGTAGGGGTAAATAAAGCTAGCGTTTATGAATTCGTGGTGTGAATTCGTAGAAATTATTAAGTGTGTATTACCTCACTAATTGTGATGCATTTGTTAACGTGTTTAAAAATTTAAGTGCTACTATGAATCATTACTATGTGGTATGGATGAATTTTAGGGTTAAGGATTTAGGGCTGAGCTCGAAGGGTAAAGCCCAGATAGAGTGGGCTGAAATCCATATGCCTGTGTTAAAACTTATTAGGGAGGAGTTCTCTAAAAGCAAACCCCTTAAAGGTGTTAAAGTTTCTGCTGTACTGCATGTAACGAAGGAGACGGCAGTCCTCGTTAGGACTCTGGCTGAGGGTGGCGCTGAGGTATGGCTTGCTGGTAGTAATCCTTTATCGACTCAGGACGATGTAGCTGCTGCCTTAGCGGAGGAAGGTATTCATGTGTATGCGTGGAGGGGAGAAAGTAGGGATGAATATTATTGGTGTATCGAGAAGATCTCTGAGGTGAACCCCCATATAATTATTGATGACGGCGCTGATCTCCACGCACATATACATTCTAAGGGTTTAACATCCCAGGTATATGGTGGAACGGAAGAAACAACTACAGGCGTCTATAGACTTAGGATATTGGAGAGGGAGGGGAGGTTAAAATACCCAGTAATAGCGGTAAACGACTCCTACACTAAGTATTTATTCGATAACAGATATGGTACCGGACAATCAACGGTTGATGGAATACTTAGAGCCACGAATATATTAATAGCTGGTAAATTAGCTGTAGTTGCAGGCTATGGATGGGTTGGGAGGGGAATAGCGAATAGATTGAGGGGTATGGGGGCTAGAGTAATAGTTACTGAAGTAAATCCTGTGAGGGCGTTGGAAGCGGTTATGGACGGCTTTGAAGTAATGCCTATTAACAAGGCATGTGAGGTTGGAGACATATTCGTAACGGCGACCGGTAATATCAATGTAATTAAAGAAGAACACTTCACTAGGATGAAGGATGGCGCTATCTTAGCGAATGCTGGGCACTTCAACGTGGAGATAGAGGTAAGTGCTTTAGAAAGGATATCCACTACCAGAAGAGTTCTTAGGGATAATCTAACTGAGTATGTACTAAGTAACGGCAGAAGGATTTATTTACTAGCTGAGGGAAGGCTTGTCAACTTAGTTGCTGCTGAAGGTCATCCAAGCGAGGTAATGGATCTAAGCTTCTCAAACCAAGCATACGCAATTAAATACTTAGCTGAGAACAAAGGAAAGTTATCGAATTCAGTCTATAAACTACCTGATGAAATAGATACATCAATAGCTAGATTAAAGCTAAAAAGTATGGGTATTACGATAGACTCGTTAAGTGATGAGCAAAAGAAATACTTAAGTAGTTGGGAACTCGGTACTTAACCCAATAAACCCTAACAACA
The DNA here is from genome assembly GCA_038831135.1 of Sulfolobales archaeon. Taxonomy (GTDB): domain Archaea; phylum Thermoproteota; class Thermoprotei_A; order Sulfolobales; family NBVN01; genus DTCV01. The sequence goes on from JAWBKW010000016.1 coordinate 1,712, forward strand.
ACTAAGACTTATAAAAATTAAGTTATCAAAAGCTTTTAACTCTTAAAATTTCTCCACACACGTCTTTAGACATTCCCCAGAACAAAGATAGAATTCATCTTCAATTCTATCCGAGCATAAATCTATACATTTATCCTCACATATCATTAATAACGACGTGGCAATACAGACCACCACAGACTTATACAGCACTTACTTCCTTTTAAACTTTTCGTCAAAATATTAATGGTGGTGTCTACGGAACGAAGCATTAATGAACTTATAATAGGTGATTTGCAGAACATTTGGTTCGAATACGATAAACAGAACGATATTCTCTACATAAACTTTGGTTACGATGTAGAAGATGCTGACGAATCGCTACTTACTGAAAGCAATGTAGTTGTGAGAATTAAGGCTGGAAAAGTTGTCAGCCTCACCATATTCGATTTTAGTAAGAGGGTAGGCTTAGAGTAGTGATAATATTGCTTTTAATATTCTATGGCAAAGGTAAGGGTAAGACGACAGCTGCGTTAGGGACTATTTTTAGATTCTTAGGATATGGCGGTATCGTTGTAGTGCTTCAATTCATGAAGTCTTCCGATAGCGGTGAGTATAGACTATATAAGAAGTTATCAGAATGTAACTTAAACTTAAATATTAGATGGTTCTGTTTAGGTACTAATGAGTTCGTAAATCCTAATGACCTAAGCGATGATAGTGCCTCAATAACTATTGCTAAAAGTTTCGGCTTCCTGCTTTATGAATACCCTAGAATTATCGAAGAATTTAAACCTAACCTAATACTATTTGATGAATTAGGACTTGCTACACATATGGGTTTAATTCCAGCAGAATTAGTGTTAGACATATTAAAGCATTTTTCAGGTAACACTGAGAAACATGCGATAGTGACAGGTAGATACGTACCTAAGTACCTAAGAGATATAGCAGATTTAGTAACTAATTGCGGTGAAGAAAAACATTATTTCAGAAAAGGTTATGTAAATATTAAGGGACTTGATTTTTAAGACTTGCTAGCTTCGTCCTCCAAATCGTTAACTAATTTAGATAGTTCTTCAATCCTCTCCCTTATCTTTTTAATTAATTCCTCACTTGACTTAATACCTCTCTTTATAAAGAAGGAGAGAGCTTCAGACCTACTCCTAAACACACCAACATTAACTAACAGGTCAATAACTTTCAAATCATCCTCCGAAACCCTAACAGAAACTACAGTTGAGACACCCTTAACCACACCTTTCTCAACTTCACTCCTAATTTCACTAAAGGCCTCTGACAAAGCTTTAGATATACTACTTAATGTCGTAGTAGTAACTTTAAATATATCAGATAGTGGTGGGATGAATAATGATGACTCACCTTTAACGCACTTAATGCTATCCCTAACCTCATCTAACTTATCAAAAAGCTCATCAATCATATCACCTACATAGTCCTCAACATCTTCAATTTTCTCAGCGATAAATTCCTTAGCATCTCTTGATAATTCCTTAGAACTTCTCTTAATAGTCCTTAATTGTATCCTTAAATTACGGATAAAATTCCTAATATCTCTATTAATCCGTAATATAGAGGCATTGATTGATGTGATGTCGTCCTTCTTTTTAACCTCCTCAATGATGCGTTCTAGCTCGGTGCGTATTCTATTAAACTCTTCTTCGGCATACTTGAGTAATTCATCTAATTTCTTGTTAATTTCCTCAATACTCACTAGACCACCCAAAATAATTGTTATACTAAGTTTATAAATATTACATATAATAAAAATAAAATTACAAATAATTGATTAGAATAATTAATATTAAACAATTAATAAATACTTAAGGGATATGGTAGTGGTTATGGTTAATATGGTAGTAGGGAAGCTTCCTCCAGAAATACTGAAGAAATACGTGTTCAGTAGAGTAGGCGTTACAGATCCTAGGGTTTTAGTAGGTCCTTCCATTGGTGAAGATGCCGCAGTAATAGATTTAGGAGGTGGTAACGTGTTGGTAGCACACGTAGACCCAATTTCAGGGGCTAATGAGTATATAGGTTGGTTAGCTGTTCACATACCATCAAATGATATAGCAGTTTCGGGTGCTAAACCTCACTGGTTATTACCTGTCTTGTACCTACCTGAAAAAGCTGATGAAGAGTTAATAGATAATATCACGTATCAGATGGATTCAGCTGCTAAGGAAATAAATGCTATGATTGTTGGGGGTCACAGCGAGTTTACGCCAGGTATTAAAAGACCGCTAATATCCATGACCGCCATGGGTGTAACTACCTTAGATAAATACGTTAAGAGTGGAGGGGCGAAACCAGGGGACGTAGTATTAATGACTAAGAGTGCTGGAATAGAAGGAACAGCCATCTTAGCCTCAGACTTTAGTGATCTACTACTAAGTAGAGGAATTGATGAGGGTATGATTTCAAGCGCCCGTAACATGATTAAGAGCGTCAGCGTGGTTAGAGATGCATTAACGTTGGCTGAAGATAATATTCCAACAGCGATGCATGACCCGACTGAGGGGGGCATCCTCGGGGGAGTCTTAGAACTAGCTTACGCGTCTAACACATCAATAGTAGTTTATGAAGAAACAATACCAATTACTAAGGAAACAAAGACTTTCTGCAGCATCTTAGGTCTCGACCCTTTAAAAATGCTAAGTTCTGGAACCCTCATCGCCTCCGTACCAATCAATAAATTAGATGATGCTTTAAAGAAGTTAAGAAGTGAGGAGATAGAGGCTTCAATAATAGGTGAAGTCGTTGAAAGAAGAGACTACCTTGTAAAGATCTATAGGAAAAACGGTAAAGAAGATACCTTCAGCGATACCTATATATCAGATGAGATAATAAGATTGTGGAGTAGTAACCCTAATACTATCTAATCCGTTCAAAGGACCTATGCCTAAGGCCTTCTAATATTTCGAAGTGAGGATACTAGGTGTTCTAAAATAGTTAAATTTATAAATACTGCTTAACCAAATGTTAAGGTGGTCGTTATTAATACTACCGATGCCTGAAATAGGTCAAGTAGATACGGTATTCACAATTAGATTAACTCAAGCTAAGATAGGTATCGGGGCAACAAAGGAACTCGGTCACGACTTAAAAAGAAGGAAAATATCGAAAGCATTACTTATATGTGGTAAAAACACTTACGAAAAAACAGAGGTAATTAAAGATATAGTCAAAATCGCTGAGTCCGAAGGTATTGAGGTAAGCGTGTGGAACGGTGTTAAGCCTGAACCAACACTAGAAGCTATTCAGGAGGGCATAGAGTTTAGCAGACATGTTGAGTTTGATGCATTAATAGCTGTAGGGGGTGGCAGCTCAATTGATACAGCGAAACTCATCAATCTATATACAACGTACCCAACAAACAGCATACTGGACTACATACCTCAACCCGTTGGTGGCGGTAAAAACATCCCAGGAAACCTAAAACCACTTATAGCTATACCGACAACATCTGGTAGCGGTAGTGAGACGTCACCAACTGCTGTATTTACTGTAAGCCAAAGCGGACTTAAATTCGGATTATCGCATGAGTCTCTGTTACCATCCCTAGCTATCGTAGATCCTCTTAACACCATTACTATGCCGCCATCAACTACAGCTTCAACAGGTCTTGACGCCTTAATGCATGCTATTGAGGCATATACATCAAAACCGTATAACCTTAGACCTAGACCTGCTAGAGGTGATTTAAGACCTGTATACGTGGGTTCTAACCCACTAACAGATAATCTGGCTGAGAAATCCATAGAACTCATAGGTAAGTACCTAAAAAGGGCCTACCATAACGGCCTAGATTTAGAAGCTAGATTTGGAATGTCCCTAGCATCCTATATGGCTGGAGTAGCCTTAGGAAATGCGGGGACACATATATCACATGCCATATCTCTAGTATTAGGCGGTATCACTGAGGCTCCCCACGGCATATGTGCGGCAGTCACCGCCCCTGCACTACTTGAAGTATTCGTTGATGTCATACCTGAAAAACTTGCAAGAATTGCGGAGTTACTGGGTTATAACGATGAACAAAGTATTAAGAGACGAGCCGCTAAGTCTGTTGAAGCTGTTAAGAATATCTTATACGGACTTGAATTTCCAAACGGCTTAGAGGAATTAGGTATTAAGGAGTCGGACATACCTTCAATAGCTGAGAAGACCTTACTAATGAAGCGATTACTAAATCAAAGTCCTATAGAAGTGAATAAGAAGATTATAGAGAAGATATTGCAGAAATCGCTAAAGCTATGGTAGATATGTTAACACATCTTGTTATGAAGTTTAAAATATAAATCTGAAATAAGTTTTTAATTAATATTTAGTTAATAAATTAAATTACTTTACATTAAGGAGCGATTGATATGCCTCCATCAACGTTTATGACCTGACCGGTTATATAGTTAGAGTCGTCAGATGCTAAGAAGAGGACTACCTTAGCCACATCTTCAGGTCTACCTAGTCTACCGAGCGGTATCTTCTGTATGAATCCTTTCTTAATTTCGTCAGGCCATGGCTCAGTCATAGGACTCTCTATAACTCCAGGTGCAACAGCATTAACCAATATATTATACTTAGCTAGTCTCCTAGCTAAGGACTTTGTAAGACATATTAAACCAGCCTTAGAGACGGCGTAATCAACACCAGCAAATATACCGCCTACATGAGCAGCAAGGGACGACATATTAATTATCTTACCATAACCCTGTTTCTTCATATACCCCACCACCTCCTTACATAGAAATACAGCCGCCTTTAGATTCACTCCGAGGACCTTATCCCACTGCTCCTCCGTTAAGTCCTCAATAGATGCTGTAGAGAAAATACCGGCGTTATTCACCAATATATCTATCCTCCCATACCTTTCTACAATATCTTTTACTGCTTTAGCAACATCATCCCTCCTCCTTATGTCAATCCTTAAAGTCATAACCTCACCAAATTTACTTAACTCTTCCCTCACCCTAACCAATTCATCCTCAAGTACATCAATAATTACTACCTTAGCTCCCTCCCTTACGAACTCTTCGGAGATAGCCTTACCTATTCCTCTTGCCCCACCAGTAACTAAGGCGACACGACCAGAGAGCCTCAAGCAATACACCAATAAATAACCTTTATCAATTAAAATAAGCTTATACTCAAACATAATAATTCTTAATAGCTAAAGTGCTTCGAAAATTAACCCTAAAATAGTTCCTGAGACAAACCCGATTGTAGAGTATTCATCATGTTCATGTCCAAATATTTCAGGCGCTATCTCATGAACCACCACATAAATCATGGCACTGGCTGAGAACGACATCAATAACGGGAGGAGATCCCCGACCCCCATGAAACCTATTAAAGCTGCAAGCGCAGATAAATACTCTGAGAACGCGCTTACTACACCGATAGTGAAGCCCATTAATGTACTTCCTGACGCCTTAAAAACCGGGAGAGCAACTGCCAAACCCTCAGGAAAGTCCTGAGCAGCAATCGATAACGATACCTTAAATCCCTCATCCACACCATATATTGTTGCGGAACCTACTGCTAAACCCTCAGGAATATTATGAAGTACTATAGCTAAGGCCACTAGAAGAGATTTCCTACCCCTTAAATCAGAATTATCTCCTTTCAATAGCTTAGTATGTGGGATAAGAACGTCAAGAACCCTAATTAATAGGAAACCGCTTAAGAAACCTAAAAAAGAGAAGTGTAAACTTCCTAAATTAAGTGAAGGTATAAGGAGTTCAACGAAAGCTACGTAAATCATTAAACCCGACGCTAAGCCCATAAGACTATCCATAAATGCTTCCTTAACACTTATGCGGAGAAAAATTAGGGCACTACCAGCAATGGTTGCTAAGGTGGGAATTAAAGCATATAATAATACAAGTTCAGGACCGTGAACATCCATTAATGCCCACCACTAAGACCTGCATAGTAATATATCATTACAGGAATAAATCAATGCATACCTTAAAAATGATGTTTTATGCTTTACAGTGAGAACTGATTAACCCCACTTACCACGCTTCATATGCGTCTCTAACTCTGCCATAATCTTCTGTATTGTCGTTAACGCGAATTCCCGTTCATTATTAGCTAATTTCACACAGGGCGGGTCTAAATTCTCCTTAATTATTTCCTCAGAAACCGTTAAAAGTTCTTGAAGTAATGTAAGCGCCCTCATGTGTAGGTAATTAGATCTTCTCGATTTGAGGACAAGTTCAGCTTCTTGCTCACTTAATTGGCTGAACCTTTCTTTCGGAGCACCACACTTAGGGCAATTATCTGGTGGCATAGGGCCTTCAAATATGAAATTACAGTTTTGGCATTTCCATAATGCCATAATTTATCCCAATTAAATTATTTAATTGGAATTTATAAGTTTATTTAGTACTTATTAGTAACTTAATTAAATATTTGGTTAGAGAAACGAATCACGATATATTAATTAGTGGTTTAAACGTAAATATCAAGTATTTTTAATCGGTGTTTCTTGATATTAGAGGGATTTAAATGGGGTTTGACTTAAGGGGTTTAGGTAAGGAATTACTTCTCGATATGTATTATAGAATGGTACTCATTAGGAAGTTTGAGGAGAAAGTTGTTGAGATGTATAGAGCTGGTGAAATACCTGGTATAGCGCATGGTTATATCGGAGAGGAAGGTGTTGCGGTCGGGGTATGTTCCGCCCTTAGGAGGGATGATTACATATTAAGTACTCATAGGGGACACGGCCATAGCCTCGCTAAAGGTATAGATCCTAAGCATTTAATGGCTGAGCTCTACGGCAAGAAGACAGGTGTTTGTAAAGGTATTGGAGGATCTATGCACAGTACTGAGCCAGATGTTGGTGTAATATTTTCGTCAGCAATAGTTGGCGGTAATATACCTATAGCTGTTGGTGTTGCTCTAGCATTTAAGATGCGTAAAGAGGATAGAGTAGTTGTTTCATTCTTCGGTGATGGTGCAACTAATACTGGGGCTTTCCATGAAGCTCTTAACCTCGCTTCTGTTTGGAAATTACCGATAGTCTTTATATGTGAGAATAATTTCTACGCCATCTCAATGCATATTAGTAAATCCGTAGCAGCTAAGGAAATAGTTGATAGGGCTATCTCCTACAATATACCTGGTGTTGTAGTGGACGGTAATGACGTAATAGCTGTATATAAAACAACTCTAGAAGCTGTTAACAGAGCTCGTAGGGGGGAGGGGCCAACATTAATTGAGGCTAGAACATATAGATGGCTCGATCATGGAATGTACTACCTCGGCAAATATAGATCTGAAAATGAGGTCTCTATGTGGAGACAGAGATGCCCTATAAAGATCTTAAAAGAAAGACTCGTAAGTGAGGGGATCTCAACAGAGCTTGAATTACTAAATATGGAAGATAGGGTGGTTCGCGAGATTGATGAAGCCGTCAAATTTGCTAGGGAGAGTGAAGAACCTGATTTAGAATTTGTTAAGCAATTCGTTTATGTGAGGTGATGATTATGCCGGTACGAGAATTAACGTATGCTGAAGCATTAAGAGAAGCGTTAAGAGAAGAAATGCTAAGGGATGAGAGAGTCTTCCTGATGGGTGAGGATATAGGGTTAATTGGTGGTGTATTTAAGGTCACTCAAGGCCTTTACGAGGAGTTCGGACCTGAAAGGGTTCGAGACACACCAATATCTGAGACTGCTATCGTTGGCGCTGCAATCGGTGCTGCAATAGCTGGTATGAGACCTGTGGCTGAGATAATGTATATGGATTTCTTGATGTGTGCTGGAGATCAGGTGATTAATCACCTACCTAAAATTAGGTATATGAGTGGTGGGAAGCTTAAAGTACCTGCAGTCATCAGAACTCAATACGGACTTTATAGATATGCAGCAGCACAGCATTCCCAGTTCTACCCAGCATTCCTCATGAATATTCCTGGAGTCTATGTTGAAGTACCTTCAACACCTTACGACGCGAAAGGACTTCTCAAATCCGCGATACGGGATGAAAACCCTGATATATTCATAGAATGCGCTGCTTTGTATAGGGTAAGGGGCCCTGTACCAGATGAAGAGTATACCATACCTTTGGGTCAGGCAGATATTAAGAGGGAGGGGAAAGACGTAACGGTGTTCGCGCTCTCTTATATGGTGCATGTAGCTCTTTCAGCTGCTAAGAAGTTAGAGGGTGAGGGAATCAGTATTGAGGTTGTAGATCCAAGGACTTTAAACCCGTTCGATAAGAAGTCACTAATTGAGTCGGTTAAGAAAACAGGTCGACTAATAGTTATTGAACCTGATCATAAAACGTCCGGTGTAGGTGCTGAGGTAGCTGCAATAGTTGCGGAGGAAGCCTACGATTACTTGAAGGCCCCAATAACTAGATTAGCTGCAGATGATATACCGCCTCCCTTCTCGCCTAAGGCTTATAATGCCTTCCTACCTAATGAGGAGAAGTTAATAAATTCGGTGAAGGCTCTAATTAAGAAGTACGGCAAGTAATCATCAAGGATAAATACTTATTCATACACTTCATTAATGGTGAAATACTTGGTTGAGGTCATAATGCCTAGGATGGATCCTGAAATGAGGGAGGGGAGGATAGTTGAGTGGTTGAAAAATGAAGGTGATGAGGTTAAGGAGGGGGAGGTCATAGCTAGGGTCGAGGCTGAGAAAGTAGTTTTCGACTTAGAGGCCCCTAAATCAGGCGTTATTAAGAAGTTACTTGCTAATGTAGGTGACGTAGTTCCTGTCGGTAAAGCTGTTGCAATAATTGAGTAGCTCAAACCGTGAGGAGTTAATTAATGAAGATAATTAAAACTATTTCATTAAAGTCATGGCCTAGGGCAACAATATCTGAAAGACTTTCAAAAAGTTATAGAGAGTGTGTACACGTAACCCTCCACGGTGAGTTCGACGTAGGACGCGTCAAAGAATTAAAGGAGGAGTTAGAGCCTAAAATCATGGAAACTTACAACACGCGTCTAACATATACGGCCTTATTCGTTAAGTTAGTCTCCCACGTTATAAGCAACCATCAAATATTTAATTCAGTAATAGATGGTGATGAAGTTAAAGTTGTGGAGGATGTAAATATATGTGTGGCCGTTCAAAGCGATAAGTTAGGGTTAGTTACACCAGTAATTAAGAACGCCAATCTAAAGAAGTTAGGTGAGATAGCTTCACAACTTAATGAACTAGTAGGTAAGGCACGTGAGGGTAAGCTAGGCATTAGAGACTTAAGTGAGGGTACGTTCACAATCTCCAATATAGGTGTGTTAGGATCTGTTGACTCATTCACGCAAATTATAAATCCGCCTCAGGTAGCTATACTAGGTATTGGTAGAATATTGGATAGACCCGTAGTTACGAATAATGAGATAAGGATTAGGCCTGTATGTACCTTCAGCTTAACATTTGACCATAGGGTAATTGATGGATACCACGGAGCAGAATTCCTAGCTACTCTAAAATCAATTCTGGAGAAACCTGAAACAGTAATCGAAGGTAATATTTAATTAAAAATGCGACTTCACATCAGTCATTGAGGGATTAACATGAAGGTTGTTGTCATAGGTTCGGGTCCCGCAGGATACGTAGCAGCTATAAGAGCTGCTCAATTAGGGGGTGAGGTTACAGTAATAGAGAAGGACTCTATCGGCGGCGTATGTGTTAATAGGGGCTGCATCCCAACTAAGGCCTTATTCTCAGTAACATCTACGATAAGGAGGTTAAGACAGCTTAAGAAAAAAGGTATCATAAGTGACGGCCCCAATATAAATATTGAGAAAATTTTCGACAATAAAGACTTCGTAGTTAGTAGGTTAGTGAAGGGTGTCGAGTACCTACTGAGGAAGGCTGGCGTACAGTTAATAATGGGGGATGCGAAGATAGTTGGTAATGGAATTATCGAAGTTGGTAATGATAAGGTCAGATACGATAAGCTAATTATAGCGACTGGTTCCCTACCACTTCAGCTTAATATTCCAGGTATTGAATCAGTTAACGCGGTAAGCGGTGATTACTTTATAAGCATGAATGAAGTGCCTCAGAAACTCCTAATAGTTGGTGGGGGGCCTATCGGTGTAGAGTTAGCGCAGATCTATAACACCTTAGGAAGTCAGGTAAATATCGTGGAGGTCATGCCTCATATACTACCGAACTTAGATAGTGAAGTAGCTCTAACTCTACAGAAGGTACTTACTAGGGAAGGCATTAAAATACACACCAATACGTCTATCAATAAATTCGAGAAAAATTCGGAAGGTGTCTATGCCTACCTCTCAAACGGTACTAAATTAATTACTGATAAGGTAGTCTTAGCGGTCGGCAGAAGACCAAATACAACTAATTTAGGTATTGAGTCATTAGGTGTTGAATTAGGTAGGAAGGGTGAAGTATTAACCGATGAACATATGATGGCCGCCCCCCACGTATATGCTGCCGGCGACGTAGTCGGTAAACACTTCCTAGCATACACAGCCTTTGAGGAGGGGATTACAGCAGCTGAAAACGCTTTAGGACTTAACTCCAGGATTAACTACTCAACAATCCCAATAGCTATATTCGCAGACCCTGAAGTAGCCAGCGTAGGGGTTAGCGAAGATGAAGCTAGGAAGCTAGGTGACGTCGTTATTGGTAAGTTCCCCCTAGTCGCTAATGGTAGGGCGATCACCCTAGACTCCTACGAAGGATTCATAAAAATAGTAGCAAGTAAGAACGGTAAGTTATTAGGTATGCATATAGTAGGTCCGGAAGCCTCCGAACTCATCCACATAGCGTCCCTACTTATGAGTAAGGATGGAAACGTTAACGACTTACTAAATACCTTATACGTACATCCAACAATATCGGAGGGTATTAAAGAGGCAGCGCTATCCATATTTAAGAAAGCTATACATATCTAATTTTTAATGTTTGCAGTGAACAATATCATGATACGCGATGGATGCTAAAGCTCTTATACTCAATAAATTCGACCTAACCTTAGGAGAAGGAATTCATGTAGACATAGATCTATGTAAGTTATTTAGAGTTAAGTGCTACCCTGTTATTACAGGCATCACCAAACACCTCCGCCCTATCTTAGAACTAAAGCCTGAAGAAATAATTAAACAACTAGAGACACTAAACATAAATGAATTCAATACTCTAAAGCTTGACGCAAGCATAGGGGTTGAAGTCCTTGAATATATTAGAAATTATAGGGATGTATTTGAAGTTAAGACGATAACCCTAAATCCTACATCAACTCCCACCGCTTTCAGCCATGAAGACCTCAATAAATTAGGTAGAATAGGGTTATTTAACAAATCAGATCTGTTATTCATTAATTCGGAAGAGGCGGAATACTTATCGAAGATGTTGAATATCACTCCAAACCAACCTAAAGAATTATTTGAGACTTTATCAAAAACATTAAACATAAACCATATCGTACTATTAAACTATAGAGAGAATGACCGCTATTTAAACTTTATTCGATACGGGGAAGGGAATTACGTGGAATTCGAGGCAGTCACATCACTACATAAGGATTTAGTAGCTACATATGTAATGGTTGCTGTATTTAATAGAGTTGACTTAAAGCAGGCAGTAAGTGATGCGTTAAGTTTCGCCACCAAGGCATTAGAGTTCGGGATTAAAAACATCGACAGTGTGGTGCCTGAAGTATATGCTTCATCAATAATTGATGCGGAAAGGTTTAAAGTCATTAATGAGTTAGCCCAAGCAGTAAACACTATCGAGGAGAATTCGCAATTAATAGCTGACCTTATACCTGAGGTTAATATGAATATAGCTTATTCATTACCTAAACACTTCCTAAAAAATCTGAATGACGTAGCAGCGATCCCGGGAAGAATTACCAGGGTAGGTAACTCCGTTAAAGCGGTCTCGCCACCAGAGTTTGGTGCTTCTAAACATCTAGCGAGGGCGTTAATGAAGGTTATGGAGCATAGCCCTGAAATAAGGTCAATAGCGAATATACGATTCGATACATCAATACTTAAAATTATAGAGAAGCTGGGTTATACGCACTCATTTTATGATAGGTCGTTAGAGCCTCCGGAGATTAAATCAGTTGAGGGGGCAACTATTCCGTGGGGAGTTGGGGAAGCCATTAAGAGGGTTGGGTACGTTCCTGACGTAATTTACCACAAGGGAGATTACGGTAAGGAGGCCATGATAGCGGTACTTGGTCGAGACCCGAATGATGTGGTGAGAAAGTTATTAAACATAGGGAGAGCTTTGAAGGAATCAGAGATAAGGAGATGGTGCTAGTCATACCTTAATTTAGGTATTATTAATGACTTCTAACAGGAAATATTGTCTAGTTCTTCTGTATAATGAAGACAATAAGTATAGCATACATGTTCTAGTTGCTGCATTAGAAGCCAAGGAAATAAACATAGATACCTACTTAGTCAGGATTAATGACTTCCATAAACTCATCAAATTCTTCCTAGAGAACTATGAAAAAGCCATTGTTGGTTTATCCTTAATGACTACCCAACTACCTGGACTACTGCCTTTCCTAGAAAGTTTGAAAGAACTGAAGAACTCCTTAAATGATAGATTGACTTTAGTTGGCGGGGGCCCCCATGTAAGTGGAGACCCGATAGGTTCTTTAAAGTCCATAGGTTTTGATTACGTATTTATTGGTGAGTCTGAAAAAAGCTTCACAGAATTCATCTATAAGTTAGTCGAGGGATATGATGTAAATAATGTAAAGGGGATTGGGTATAGAGAAAATGATGAAATAATAATTCAACATAATAATGAATTAATTAATTTAGATGATTACCCACCAATATCCGTTAAGTACGGATTATTCAACCCTATTGAGGTAAGTAGAGGGTGTCCATACGGTTGTGGATACTGTCAAGTAAGTTACATCTTCGGTAAATCAATGAGACACAGATCTTTAGATATCGTACTGGATTACTGTAAAGTTTTAATTAAGAAGCGCATTAACGACTTGAGGTTTATCTCACCAAATATTTTGGCGTACGGGGGGACAGGCACTAAGGCAAACTTTGAGAAACTAAGAGAATTTATTGAAGGAATTAAGGAATTAAGTTCTTTAGGGGGTAAGGCATATTTAGGTTCTTTTCCAAGCGAGGTAAGACCTGACTTCATAGATCCAGATATTATTAAGTTAATTAAGGATGTAGTAAATAATAAGAGAATTTCTATAGGGGTTCAATCAGGGTCTGAAAGAGTTCTTAAGTACTTAAATAGGGGTCATACAGTTGATGATGCCTTAAACGCTATTAACCTATTAAGGAGGAACGGATTTTTAGTAGATGCTGATTTCATAATTGGGTTACCTAATGAGGAATTATCTGATATTTTTGAAACATTACAATTGATTCAAAGACTTATTGACTTAGGAGGTATTAGGATACACCTCCATACATATATACCGTTGCCGGGGACACCATTAGCTAAATATTCAGTAAAGCCTCTCCCAATTATAGTTAAGAATAGACTATTGAAATACTTAGGTAAAGGAGTCATCTTCGGTAACTGGTTAATGCAGGAGAGAATAGCTCTTAAAATTCAGGAATTAAGAGATAAGGGAGTGATCCTGAATTAAGAGATATACATCATCCATTATTACTCAGGGGCTTCGAATTAAGTACTCAGGTGTTACGAATTGAAGGTATTTGCAGACCTACACATACATTCCTTAGTAAGCGACGGATCTCTACACCCATCAGATATTGTTAAGATCTCCAAGGCAAGATCTATTCAAGTTTTTTCAATAACCGACCATAATACTTTCTTAGGCAGCCTCATAGCAGATAGGTTCGTAGATAAGAAAACCCAAATACTTGTCTACGGCGCTGAAGTTAGGACATACCTCGGTGATGTGTTAATGCTTTGCCCTAAGCCAATAACAACTATAAAATATGAGTTGCCAGACCTAATAGACATATGCAAAGATAATAACTGCTTATTAATTCCCTCACACCCGTATGATATTCTGAGACTAGGTATTAGAGGCAATATAAAGATGGGGTTATGGGATGCTATCGAGGTTTTCAACGGTTCTAGCGATTTAATCTCGAACTTAATGACTTACATCATGGCGAGGAATACCAACATACCGCTTTTATCTAATTCCGATGCTCATGTAGGTGAATTAATTGGTTGTTCATACAATATAATTAATGTAGATAATTTCGACGTGGATGACGTCTTAGAATCTATTAGGAAAGGGAAGGTTAAACCCATTATGAAATACTCAGTAAGAGGTAATATAAGTAGGGCATGTTGGGGACTGAAAAGATACATACATGGGTATAAGTTAAGGGATTTAAGGGATGAAGCGAGATTCAGCAAACCGTAAAATTAGGTGAATAGTGTTATATCTAATAACTACGGAATTATTTGTTAGGGATAAACAGTTACGATATAATAAGGTGTTAATGTAATGAGTAGTAGCTTCAGAAATGTTGAGGAGTTCAACATACCTGAGACCATCTTAGAAGGAATTAAGTCTAAAGGGATTAAATGGTTTACACCTCCTCAAGCTGATGCGTTGAATGCTGGTTTACTTAAGTGGAGGAACGTATTAGTCGTCGCTCCGACAGCCAGTGGGAAGACGCTAATAGGGGAGATCGCTTTACTTAATGCCGTATTAAATGATGGGATAGGGATATATACAACTCCTCTTAAGGCTTTAGCAACCGAGAAATTCGAGGAGTTCAAGTCCTGGAGGAATTACGGAGTAAAAATAGGTATATCCACCGGTGACTACGACGAGTCAGGGGAATCGTTAGGGAAATACGACATATTAGTTACTACTTACGAAAAACTAGATTCTATTTTAAGGCATAGACCTGAATGGATTAATAGAGTTAAAACATTAGTTGTTGACGAACTACATAACGTAGGGGATAGCGATAGGGGACCGATACTAGAGCTTATTTGCGCGAGAGTCCTATTATTAGGCGCTCAAATCATTGGATTAAGCGCAACCATAGGTAATCCGGAAGCTATAGCTAAGTGGTTAAATGCTGAATTAGTATTAAGTGATTGGAGACCTGTTAAACTGATTGAGGGTTTTTACGATAGGAAGAGGAACGTTATTGAATTCAACGATGGTAGGTTAGAGGTCGTAGACACCGACATAATCACTCACTGTGTTAAGCAAGCCTTAGATGAAGATTATCAATTACTAATCTTTAAACAATCTAGGAAGCAAGCGGAAACAACAGCATATAAATTAGCAGAGTTAGTTAAGGGAGCTATTAAAGCAGACCCTAGTTATTTAGTAGATATTATTAAGTCTGAATCGCCTTCACGGAGTGAAGCTGAATCACTAATTAAGCTCATAAGCTATGGCGTTTCATATCACCATGCAGGACTATCCGCAATAGCTAGGAAGGTTATTGAGGAAGGATTTAGAGACGGTGTGATTAAGGTTGTAGTAGCTACTCCAACCCTAGCCGCAGGTATTAACGTACCCGCCCGAAGAGTGTTAGTGTACACTAGGAGGTTCGAGAACGGATTCATGAAGCCTATATCAATTATGGAATATAAACAAATGGGGGGTAGGGCAGGTAGACCTCAGTTCGACCCATATGGGGAAGTCATCTTAGTCGATGTTGCATCCCCAGCAGAAGGCAGGAAATACATTTACGGGAAGGTTGAGGGTGTTACCTCAGCACTTACAAGTATGAGAGCCTTAAGAATTCATTTATTAGCATCTATCGCGTCCGGATATCTAAGAAGTGATAAAGAATTAGATAAATTCTTCAGTAAGACACTAGCTTTTAATACCCCCGCATTCGTAGTAAGTAGATTAAGCATTGGGAAAGTTATTGAGGAATTAGCCTCCATGAATATGTTAGAATATGAGGATGGTGAATATCGACCTACGGAATTAGGTGTTGCCGTATCTAGTCTCTACATAGATCCTTTAACAGCTAAAATAATCATAAAATATTTAGATGGTGTAGGCGATGTTAAAGATATTTACTACCTACATCTAATATCGATGACTCCCGACTTCAGTAGGACTAGGATTACCGGCTATAATAGATTAGAGGATGATGCCTTATCACTATCCGACCTAGGCTTAATACCTGACTTCAGCATAGTTAAGGAGATTGATTACGATGACTGGTTAAGAGGGTTTAAGATGGCGTCAATCCTAAGTGAATGGGTTAATGAAGTAGATGAAGACACCATCATAAAGAAGTATGATATTGGACTGGGTGACCTACTAACAATGACAGATACTGGTAGTTGGATAGCTCACGCTGCAAGCGTAGTATGTAGGGTAGTTAATCTAAGGAACCATGCTAGGAACTTAGAACTACTATCTAAACGTATTGAGGTAGGGGTTAAGGAAGACGTTCTAGAGTTAACTCAAGTGAAAGGTGTAGGTAGAGTTAGGGCTAGAATATTATTTGAGAGCGGATTCAGGAATCTAAGAGACTTAGCTAATGCCGATCCTAAAAGATTAGCTAATCTACCAACATTCGGTGAGAAACTTGCTCATGATATAGTTAATCAAGCTAAGGGATTATTGACCTCCCTAACCTAATTAGAGAATCCCGCACATCATGTACCCTCATTACCTTCTTAAAAACTACGACTACTTAGTAAGTAATGAAAGGAGTTTTGAGAGATTTAACTCCATTACAGCTATTGGTGTGTTTATCCCTAAATAATTAAGTATTCTTGGATGTACCTCACCAACTAAACCGATTTCTGAACCATTGACTAAGACATCACCGCATCTACCGCTGATCATCACCGCATTTTCACATACCCTTAAAGAGTAGGTAATACCTAATACGTGCATTAAGGATTTAAGAGTTACTAACATATCAGTTAATGTTACTCCCTCAGCTGAAATCGCTGCCGCAATTTTCCTGACACTACTAATAGCATCTTCACCTACTTCAACGACGTCCCCTACCTCAAACAACTTAATAATTTTAGAGTATGTTGAGTTAGTTCTAACTGATTGAAGTATGGATGGGATCAAGGAATTCCTAATGATGGAGTATGCCTTCATTTTAGGGTTTTCTAGATAGAGATAACCGTTAATCCCTAAGACGTTTAGGAAGTCGGGATCCGTTAACATAAAGTTCACAACTTCATTATATCCTAAGCCTATCATTAAGTCTTTAAATACTTTCGAAAACTTCTCCAGGGGATGAATCCCTCCAGAATGTGTCGGTGGAATTATTTCGGTAGGTAACCTCTCATAGCCGTAGGCAATAGCTACTTCCTCAATTAGATCTACCTCATGCATCACATCAGTTCTGTAAGGAGGTACGATCACCGTTATCGATTCTTTAGTTGATGTCCTTACATTAAACCCCATACTCTTAATCTGCTTAATAACTTCTTCATGAGTTAACTCAATACCCACTAATCTCTTTATGTTATCAAACCTTAATTCAATAACTCTAGGAACGTATTTAGGGCTCCATATGACGTTATTACCATCAATAATCTTAACCTTGAATACCTCCGCATTATTACCCCTCTCAATTAAAGCACCTATAACCAGATTCATGATTCTGAACATCAACTCTAATTCCGTTCCAGTAATATCTATGAAGATGTCCTTAGTTTCCGGTGTTACTCTGGTGTATTCACCATTAATTATTGGAGGCATTGAAAGGACTTTCCCTTCAGAGTCTATAAGTAACGGATACTCACCCTCCTTAACTAGATGCCTGTACTTAGCCCCTTTATCAACAGTGTTTAGTATCTCGTTAATACTCATCACTGAGTCGTAACCCAACGGCTTAAAAGTGAATTCACTTACAGCCCTATAATGTATCGGCGGCTTTATATCGCTAAAATCGTGGATCCCTATAGCAACTAAGGACCTATCACCGCAGTAACTAAAGTGTAGTTTTTCCTGGAGTTGGAATAACTGTGATATAGCTTCATCATCTAAGTTTAAGCCCCTAACAATAGCTCCTAAAACGTAAGGTCTGTATGAGGGTTTGTTTACAGCAATTACTTCGACCTCAGAATCCTTGACCTCTACCTCCTTAAACCCCTCCTCACGACCCATAAGACCTCTTAACGCTCGCCCTAAACCCTCAGCCGAGAAAAGATCTGGCCTATCATACGATGCCTCATAAACTAATCTATTACCTCTTAACTCCACTACTTCACATTTCAGTTTACTTAGGTAATTACCTAACTCATCATAACTAATATATGTCTTAGCGATACGCTCAATATCAGATAAACTAACTTCTACTGTAGGCATCGATCAACCACCTACTACAGTCCTAGGCATCTTCAAGCCACGGATTACTTCCAATGAGTTAGTATAGAGGTCCCTAATATCATCTATGTCTAAAACCATCATCGCTATTCTATCAATACCTATCCCCCAAGCAGCTACGTTACAGTTAATAACGTTGAGAGCCCTTAGGACCTCAGGTCTAAACATCCCACCAGGGAAGACCTCAATCCAACCTAATCGAGGATGCTTTACGTAACCCTCAACACTAGGCTCTGTGAATGGGAAGTAAGCAGGTCTGAACAAGACCTCACCTAAACCTAAGCATTTAGCGAATTCCTTAAAGAAACCGAGTAAGTGCTTAAACGATACGTTCTTACCAACTATTATTCCCTCAAGCTGATGGAACTCCATCAGATGTGTCGGGTCTGGAGTGTCAGGTCTGAAAACCCTATCTAAAGAGAAACACCTATACTCTCCCTCACCTCTCTCATATATGGTACGCATAGAGACGGAAGTCGTGTGAGTACGAAGTATTAATCTCAAAGCTTTTTTAGGGTCCCACCTACATCCCCAGCCAGTAGAGCCAGCCGGTTCCCCACACTCATGGATGTTCTTAACCCTATCTAACATCTCAGTTATGGCGTGAGGAACCGATCTAGTATTATATTTAATGAAGTAAACGTCATTTACTGACCTAGCAGGATGGTATTGAGGCAGGTACAACACATCGAAATTCCAGAACTCAAACTCCACATGAGGCCCCTTCATCTCCTCGAAACCCATAGAAACTACAACCTCTCTAACATGATTTAAGAACTCAGTATATGGGTGTTTCCTACTAGGGTAGATCAGAGGGACTTCAACATTTAAGTCAAATCCTTTAAATTCTACATCCCTCCAACCACCACTAGATATTAACTCGGGAGTCAATACCGTAACTACTTCCTTAGTAATTATTAAATTATCCTTCAAAGCGTTTAAAGCTACATCAGTTAACCCTACCTTTAACTCCCTAACTTCATTGATGCTTATGAAGCCCCTCCTCCTAATACTTGCTAAGTCCTCATTTACGGAGTCAGTAATCAATCCGTCAACCAATTTCCTTAAAAGAGATGTTAAATCATTTAAGTACTTGTTGAACGTAGCTACCTTATCATTATCTAAAAGAACCTCAATCCGGTTCTTACTAACTAAAACAATGTTATACTTCCTCAAAATACCTAAAGCCGCTGAAAACTCCTCCTTACTCAGATTAGAAACCAGCAGTAAATCCTCAATACTAAACTTACTTAAACCCTTCGAGGTAAGATCTAATAATACCTGAAGCACCCTCTGCTCAGGTAAACCACTTCTTAGGTAATTAATCCCTAAATCACTTAACTTAATAAAGTATTTAGTAGACCTGTAAAGCTTTACTAATTCTTTAATTTCCAGCTCAGCTAAGTCCCTCATTATATCATGTACATTGACGTTTAAACTCCTAGCTAATTCTCCAACATCAACTAAAGTAATTCCTTCATCTAAGTACTTCTTCAACGAGTTAATTATTAAGTACTGCTTACTACTAACTCTATACATTTAATCCTCCGTAAATCGTAGTTCTAGAGAAAGGTATTTAAATATGAAGTAATTTTAAATTGATAATATAGATAAAAGGAATGTTGGTGTATGGATTTACAGCTCACGTTAATGATACTCTTATCCTGTTTAGGTGATGAATTAATCTACTTAATCTTATCTTCGATGCTGGTAATGCTACGTAGGAATCTAGGCATTAAGGTAGCCCCAGTTCTATTCTTTAGCATATACCTAAATCAAGTCCTTAAGTGCTGGCTCAACGTTCAAAGACCTATAAACGAATTAAACAGTACTGAAACGCTTCCATTAATTATCAGACATTTAGTTGAGGGTGAGGGACCTTCCATGCCAAGCGGACATACGCAGGTCTCAGCCACCTTCTGGACCTCTCTAACTTTAAATACTTATAGCAAAGCCTCATTTATCGTAATGACGGTGTTACCAATATTAGTTGGATATTCTAGAGTGGCCCTTGGGATGCATTCATCTTCAGATGTAATTACTGCGCTATTAATAGGTTACTCCATACCCTTAGCTGCCTATGTTGTTAGTAACAAGTACCGCATTGAGTACGGGACTTACGGCAGCTCCCTCATACTTATAATGTTAGTCGTATCATCAGCGATACTTAAATATCCTAAACTACCGCTCATTTCAGGATTAATTACATCTATATTCATCGCAAAATACTTAACAACCGATCTATCTTCAGGCTTTGCTAAACGTCTTGAAACGTCTCTACTTTCCTTAACCGTGTTAGGTCTGGGATACGCTACATTATTCTTTAATTCGTTTGATTACTTAAGCAACCCCATTAGTGAGTTCTTAATATCGTTGACCGCTGGGTTAATCGCCTACGTATTAATTCCTGTTAAAACAGGGATTTTTAGGTTACGTGGTTTTAGCTCCCCTTAGGTTTAAACTTAACTATGTAGGGGACGTAACCATCTAACGTCATCGCTGATCTCCTAATAGTGGCTTCTACCTCCATACCTATATAGACCTCCTCAGGTTTTACGTTAGTTAATTGTGTGAGTACTTTACCATTATTGGTTTCGACTAAGGCAATGAGTAGAGGAGACATATTCTCAAATCCCTCTATGGGGACATTAATTACTGTATATGAAACTATCTTACCGAGGGTACCTAATGGTATTCTCTCAATGTTCCTGGACGAGCATTTCGGGCATGCCGCCTTCGGTGGATAACATGTATATCCACAATCATTACATCTAATGCCTACTAAGTCTAGGAGGACGTCCTTTAATCTCCATATCCTCTGGA
>JAWBKW010000017.1:0-22169 GCA_038831135.1 Sulfolobales archaeon
ACCTCAGGCAGCTTATCTGCCCTACACATCTTTCCTTCGCATACCAAGTTGATTACGTAACTTACGAACTCGTTGATTCTCTCCTCTAACTCCTTACTAGACCTAGAGTTTAGTATGTTCGTAATATATCTTACCATCTCTTTAAGTTGCTCTCCGTACCTCTCATTGATATTAACATATCTGATGATTATGGAGCCAAAACCTCTACTTGAAATGCTACCTAAACCTCCCAGTAATAATGATAGCATAAAGGTAGCTATAGCGACCTTCAGTTCCTTCTCTTCAATATTACCTCTATTTCTGTATACTGATATAATTGCTTGGACCCTCTCAGGTATGTATAGGATCTCTTCTCTCCTCTTCAGGATCTCTTCTTTCCTCTTCTCCTCCTCACTCTTCTTATGCGTATTGATGAGACTGCCTAAGAGGAGTTTTAATCTGGGCACTCTCTCATAGTTCTCTAAATTTCTTTGTTCTACTACTTTTTTCATATTCGTTACTACTGTTAAAGCTAGAGCTAACTTCGAACTCATATTCGCACTACCTAGAATCATTCCTACCTCATTGTCTAGGTCCCTATAATTCTTTTCCCCACAATTACAGGCCGAGTATACAGTTCTCAGCCACCATCTCCATAACGCTTTAACCTCTGTAACTCTTGGTAGTTCATTCATGTCGAGCTCTTTGTCGTATGGGTTTGCATTATAACCACCTATTCGTGGCATTACTATATCTACTCCAACTTCGATGATTTCATCACACTTTACCAGATGTTTTTGAATTTCATCCAGTGATGTTGGTCTCAAGGCTATCAACTTGACCCCCTAGATTCCTTAGGGAATTCAGCCTCACATAACCTCTTGAACTGTTCGAGATACGGTCCTAGGATTCTTAGGGCTATCTGAGAGTTCACACCATTTAATAGGAACTCTAAGTACTTCTCTACATAATCCGCTAATTGCTCTTTATTGGCTGTACTATCTTTAAGGAACTTCGGTAGCTCTTTAGATTCTACGCGTTCCTTAGGTCTTAGATATTCCTCTAAGTATTTTAGTATGACGTAGGCGTAGATCCCGTATGAGAAATCCTTTGCATCTACTTTCTCCTCACCAGACATCCGCTCTAAGCACATGGTTTTCAAATTTTCGATTAAATTCGCAGCTTTCCTTAAGTTATCTATGCCTGACTTTGCTAAAAGAAAGCTGAGCACTGGAACTAAGCCTATGTCCATCATCATGGTTGGTATTTCTCTGGATCTTGTCCTTATACTTCTCTTCACTTCTTCCCTTACGTCATTATTTTTAATGCATACATTTAGCGCTGTCTTCACTTTCATGAACACTTCTACAGCTTTAGCTGTCGGGTTTAGGCTCATTGTTTAACAGCCTCTAAGAACTGAAGCTTTACTATACCCCTACCCACTGTCTCATGACCTCCTAGGACCATATAATTTTTAAGTTTCTCCTTGATGATGTTCTCCCTGAGTGTTTTAGCCACCTCCTTTACGATAGCATTCTGCAGATCCAGTGGATTCCGGTCCTCTACTTTGAACTCCTTATTAACTAGACCTAACTCGTTTAGACATTGTAAGTAGTTTTTGATTACGTCCTCAGCTCCCGTAGAGCTTTGCTGAGGCCTACATGATGGTCGCTTATAGAGAAACATCGTATGTAATATGGTACTTTTGGGTAGGTATTCTTCAGTCCATAATCCCTCACTAGTCTTCTTCTCTCTTTCTAGCTTAATCCTAGTTGCTCTCACAACACCTCTCTCTATTAATTCCTTAGCAACGTCATCATCAACTATTAATAACGGTTTTTCTAAACCTACACTCTTTACAAGCTCCATCAGACCCTCTATCTTAGCTTTCTCTTCTATAGTAGTTATAGTTAGGAAGGATTCTTCAGCAAGTACGGCTTTACCAGCAAATTCTTTAACCTTAATAGACTCGCATCCCCCCATACATATTGCTTTATCATTTTCTGGGCTGAGACCCCATAATTCACTCTCAAGTTTTCTACATAGCCCGCCTATACCCTCACTCTTCTCGGATGCGAGAGCCTCAAGCAAGTAGCATCTCTCAACAAATATTTTTAACAAATGAGGTGAAGTCACATAAGCGTAAACACCCATAAGACTTCTTACAGGCATAGCAAGGAGGTACGCATCTAATATCGCAATACTAGATTCGAAATTTTCACCTTCACCAGGCTCTGGTCCAAGTAAGCTGGTAACAGCCTTTCTAGCCTTACTAATATCTCTTAACTCTTTTAAAAAACCATTCAAAAGAGCGGTCTTCAAGGCACCCTTCAGACTAGAACTATATATGCAGGGATAACCGAATTCATCACGCTGAACTGGTAGGTCAACAAACTTGCCAGCCCTACCAACACCAACGTGAAGAGGGGTTACAGCCCTCACAATAACTAAATTGCCGTGAGAATATAATGGAGATAAACCAGAAATCGGAGAACTCAGGACACCAACACCTCATCAATACTTATAAAAGAAGAGAAAATTATAAATTTTTTGTTTTGATTTAAAAAAATAATAAAATAAGTTTACCGGGCGTTTTTAATCCTTTAAATATTACACCTGCTTCCAAAACGCTCTACACCTCTTTATCAATACTAAAAAATATTTTTCAACAATTTGCATTAACTGCTAAAATTTAAAGTTTATTTTATGTGTGAGGATTTTCATCACAACTTACTCTCATACTTAATATACTTTTGCCGCGTTTGGAGTCCCCTATTACGGAAGTTCTCTAGTCAAATCTCGTATCTGTACTTTCTAGCTTAAATCTCTTAGGGCTTGTTCACATATTGGGTTGGAATGATTGCATTTGATTTTCTAGGATGTAGAGTGTTTGAGAGTGACGCAAGATATGGTTAGAGAGGGTTAAAGCTAACTTCATTGATGATAAGAGAGTTTATGTCATTAACGACTAGGTTAAAACGTAACATTAAGCTAGTAGAGGTGGTGGAATTAGGCCGAGGGAGTTACTGATTGTGTAGGAGGTTTCTAATACCTTTTAATTCCCCTCATTGTTGGGTTAACCAAGTGGGTATGAGAAGGGGATTCAATTATTTATTTATCTATTTAACATAAGTGATTAAGGTAGTGGAGGTTATTGGGGTTCCTTATGAGGGTTTCCATACTACCGTGGGGTAATCCGAAGGATTGGAAATATGTTAAATACAGCTTTGGTAGTACGTGTGTGGAAGGATTTTCAACACTATCTCTCATTACCTCATCACCTGATTTAAGACCGGACCTAGTACTCATCTACGTGCTCGATACCTTATCTGAGGATGTGAGAGATAAGGATTATAGGTCACTCGTGAGTGATGCGAGGAACTTAGTTGAGAAGTACTTATGTGTTGATGATAATTCTAAGATTATGGTTAAAGTGTTACCTGGAATTATGAGGAGGTGGAAGGGTGATCTAGAGATCTTATTTAAGGGAGATCCGGGGGATATAAGGCTGAAGTTATCGTATCATACTTACTGCGAAGTCGTTGAAAATATAGAGAAAGTAGATCTTCAATCCGAGAATGACTTACTTGAGATATTACTTGATACTACGCATGGTGTTAACTACTTTACCATACTTGTTCGTGAGGCAATATTTGAGGCTTCATCCATGCTTGCGGTTCATGGTAAGAAGGTTAGGGTTAAGGTCTTCAATTCAGATCCTCTAAGCATGGATGATCTCTTAAAGAGGTCAGAATCAGAGCCCTGTAGACCTAAAGCAGATACTAGGACTATAGCAGTGGGAAGAATCCCCACTACAGAGTATAATTTACTGTATGAGGTGGACGTACGTCCATGGGATCTTACGAGGTACTTAAGGTATTCTGGAGGTTCTGTGAAGAAGCTACTGAGTGATATTAGGTCTTGCAATTTAGATCAGAACTATTTAAATGATCTTGCTACTTTTTCAAAGAATGTCGTAGCTTCATATAGGGTTGGTGCTTTAGTCGAGTTACTTACGCTTACAAAGGAGAGACCTAATGCTGTTGAGGAGTTAGCTCGCGTCATTAAGAGTGCTCTAGAATGTTGGTATGCTGAAGCGAAGATAGAGAAGTCAGATGGTAATAAATACGAAACTAAATTCACTAAACTTCGGGACGGACTTAGACTATTCCTGCATACGCACTCCATATTAAGCGGTGTTAAGAAGTTAATTAATCTACAATCACCTTTAACCCTCAGGGAGGTGATGAATGCTAGGAAGAGGCTTTTAGAAGGTTCTGAGATAACTAATGCTCTAGTAGATAGTGAGATAGGGATTATCAAGAAGTTAGCGAAGGAGGATAAAATACCTGAGGATTGGAAAACATATGCGGAGATCCTTAAAGGTAGGGAAGGATACGCAGATATAGAGGACTTAGAGAGCCTTAAGAGTAGTCAAGAAAGAATGAAGAGAAACTTCATAGCACATGCAGGATTCCTCAAAGACTTTCTAGAACTTAGGAAAGGGGGAGATGTGGAGTTAAGGATTAGGGAGGAATGTAGAGAAGCAGTTAATAAGATACTGGGTGATATATTTAGAGAGCTTACCTATTGATGGATTTAAGATCATTTTAGTGGGGCTTAAGGGGGCGGTGAAACCATTAAGAAAAGCGGACCTCATAATTAAGATGACTGGGATAGTGGGTGAAAGTCTACGAATAGGAGGTAGTTTAGTATTTAGATGGTAGGGTTGAGGTTATGTTAGGTCACCGCATGCGCAGAATACTTCATGAAGTATTTTGTATAGTTCGTCTAGTCCTTCTTTCGTTAGTGATGAGATTGCTATGAGTCTTCCGGATCTGACGTACTTTTTGACTAGGTTCATGGTTTCAGCAAGCATTTCTGAGAGTACTCCAGGTTCTTTTCGATGTAGGTAGCTGGCTATGCTGTCAACTTCTGAGTATATGTTGGGTGTTATTAAACCTCCTGGAAGGCCTGAGGCGTCTGACTTACTTAGTACTGGGATTACTGGTATTTCCAGTCTAAGCTGGGTTATAGTTGCTAGTAGGATTGAGATAGCTGCTTCAGTACCATGCCTACCGATGGTTGAGTCTAGGAGGAAGACTCCGACAGGTTTTGAAGCAGTTTTTACGAGCTGTATTAGCTTGAGACCGGAGGGTCTGAAGACTACAATCTCCATCTGTCCTGGAGTGTCTATGAGGATATACTCACCACTCATCTTACTAAGGGATTCATATATTATATTACCCCTTTCTACCAATACATCAATAGCTCTTACTATAGCTGCATTTGGTCCTAAACCTTCTAACTCCATGATATCCCGCGTTCTAACCAAACCCCTCACATCAAATGATGGGGTGTAGGGTAGGTAATCAGCTGATGGGTCAAGATTAACGTAGTCTACTAGAAAGCCGTAATCTTCAAGCCACCTACCGAAAGCCCATGTAAGGAAGGTCTTCCCAGACCCAGCAGGACCTAGGAAAACCACGGAAAGCTTCGGCATATCCCACCACATAATACCGTCAATCATGTAGAAGCTGAAATCCTAAATTACATGAATTCCTAACCAACCTCTTCAAACCCCTCAACACCTCAATCACGCATGATGTTAAACTTTAAAGCAGGTAATCCTCAGCCAAGTTCACTACCCCAACCCACTATCTTCATCCTAACTAAATCCTTTTAAACTATCAAGACAGCACCTGCCCACCGGCCTCAGCAGGTCGGAGATTAGAGTAAATGATAAAGTAATAAGTGATGAGGGTCTTCATAAAGCGTAGGAGGAACAGTCCTACGTCTAAGAAAATTGCTACGATGGTGGAAACCAAACTACGAATCAGTATGGGTTAAATAACTTACTCAGGCAGTAGTATGGTAGCAATAGTGGGAAGCGTTATAGGGCCCATTAGGTCTACGAAGGTGGTCATTATTGGGAAGACTATGTTGTCTGGGTCCCAGCCATGGTGGAATGACTTCGTTGTCAGTAAGTACGTTATGATTGCGGATATGGTGTATAGTGTTAGGCATGATAGCGTCACACTTAGGGTTGCTGTGGGGAGTTTCATTAAGTTCTGCGAGAACGTAAGCACTACTACTAACGCGGTTAGTACGGACGTGTAGGTCGCTATAAAGCCCGTGGCGATTCTCTCGTAGAGAGTCTTCCTAGAGCTTTCAGTCCCTATATGTAGGTCTATATTGAGCGAGTTGCTGAGGTATCCCATCGCAGCTCCTACCACTGCGTTAAATGCTGGTAACACTCCTAAAACCTCCGGGTTCTTAGCGATGAAGCCAACCATCATAGCTAGGAAGAGACCGCCGAAACTACTCCCTGCCGACCCGATAGTAGATGATGTGAAGTTCTCAGCGAGGTCCTTACCCTCACCCGCATATGCCATGTAAGCAAGCAGTACTACTGCCACACCTGAGGATGCGGTTATGACCAGCACTTTAAGGGCGTCTGAGAACGCCCCATATGAGTAGGCAACTAATATTAAGATAGCCGGAGTTAATGCGTCCCCAATACCGGTCACTATCGTAGCTACGAAGGGTGAGGGATCGCGTCCATGCCTAAATAGGTAGGCTATTACCGCAACAACCGTAGGTGTTAGCAACGTGAAAACTATTATCGTTGAAGACAGCGCTATAAAAAGTAGTGAGAGCATATCCGGCATCTCAAACCTACCCATCACGGATAATCCAACACCTATTAAGCATAGGAGGAAGGAAACCAATACAGAGTTTACATAACCAGTCGCAATGTTTAGTAAGTTAAACCTAGTTAGCAACCTAGGCTGAGTAATACCTAAGTGCAGTCCTTTAGAAAATCGATAGCCAATAGCGCCATACACATCCCCCCTTAGGTCCATAAGCCCGGGTATGAGGATGAGGAGTACCGGGTACGTAACAAGTAGATCTACATTAAACCTTAGCAATAATCCGGCTAAAACCTCAATCAACGCAAGCACCATCAATGATATTAAGGGTGCCCTCACACCGACAATTTCTAACTCACCTACCGCTCACTATATAATGGAGGAATAATAAAAATAGATATTAAAAGTGCTCCAATGCTATATTTAAAAATTAGGTAACACCAGATCCTTATGAGGAAGCTGTATTGTCCGGACTCACCCCCGAAGTACATAGGAAGTTGCACTGGAAGTTACCAGTCGTTAAGTATAAGCCAGACTCCGTGAGGAGGATATTAGACAGCATATGGAAGCTAACTAACGCATCCATAGACCTAGCATTCTACGCATACTTCGCAAGAGATTACGAACTCTCCATGAAGATACTTGAACTGGATAGAATAATCGGTGAGAACATAGGGCACTTCGTAATGCATAACGCGATGGCTTTCGGAAGGTCTAGGAAAGGCGGCTACGCTAACCTACTCTCCTTCTACTACGGATCCTCGATAGACACCATATCAGACTCTGTAAAGGATATGGTCTACACGTTACTAGTCGGTAGGCTCCCAAGAATAAGCTACAATCAAGTCGTACCGTACTCAGACGGTGAAATCGTAGCTAGAGTATCGGTTGAGGAAGACTTCAGAGTAGTAGACTTAACTGATAGATATCCAGTAGACATACTCGCAGTAGTTGAGGACGGTAGCTATAAGTTCATGCCCAGACAGGACGAATTAGTCAAGAAGGGCTCAACGCTATATCTGAGAGGGTTTAGGGAAAACGTACTACGCCTACTCACCGACTACGGAATTAAGTACCAGCTAGAGAACCTTAATATTAACGAGTTAGAAGGCGTAGTGAAGAGCTTAGTAAGCATAAAGGAGTGTACAATACTGTTATTAGACCTAGCCCACTACGTGTTAATGGAACGCAACCCGGAACTAAAAGAGGAAGTAGATGACCTCGAAATATATATCGACCACAAACACATGGAAGCCGTAGACCTACTGAAAAACGCTTCCAACGCATTAGACCCAGACACCTTCATAGGATTAACCACCCTATTAAAAGAGCTTGAAGATATAGCAGATGCTAGCAACACCATAGGAAATATACCGAGCCTCCAGGAAGAATTCTCAGAAGACTACAGAGAGATATTCAGCAAAGTATTTGAAAGCATAGGTGAGAAAGTAAAAACAGTCACAATCACGAAACAACTAAACTTAAATGACCTAGGGTACCTACTGAGAAAATACGGTGGGGGAGTACTAGCAGTTAGATCAGGTAAGACGTGGATAGCGTATCCACTAGCAAGGGAGATAAGCCTCACCCCAGGAGATAAGGTAATAATAACATATCAAGAGGAGTTCTCTGAAGAGGTGGAGGCATTATTAAGACAGAAAACGTAAAAAAGCCTACGACCCTGTAAAACCTAAGGTAGTGAGGTGAAGCTAGGCATAGGCAATCAACACTACTAATAAGTAGGGAAGGTCCCAGCTTAGAACATATTTATTAATCTCACACTCAATAAACTGCTAGGGACATAATGATTAGTTACATGTATGTATGTCCGGTCGGGACCTCACTACTACAGAACTTCATTATGAATAAGAATCCTAAGTATAGTGACCTGCTGAAGAAGTACGGAACCTACAAAGTAGCTGAATGGTATAAATTACCCCTAGATGACCCACTCAACATGGTTCCAGACGGTTACGTATGTAATGTAGTTAAAGGTCATGAAATATACAACGCCATCTACGAATTCCTACTAGATAAACCTAGAGAAGCATCAGCAGAAATTAACGGTATAATGGCTATTAGAGACTGCTACGGCCACAAACCTACAGATGTTGAGGTCCTACTCTACAATACTAGGACCTGCAACTCCAGGCTATGCAGCTACTTAATCAGAGACTACCTCATCAACTCAGGCTATATGGTAGAAACCATCGAGATAGCAGGGATGAAATCAGTAGATGATCTAGATAAAGGACTGGTGGAAGTACTTGATAAGGTAGTAAGACTCATAGTTAGGAAGAAATCCGAAGGCGTTAAAGTATACGTTAACGCAACGCCAGGATTTAAATCCGAAATAACATTCTTCACAATAGCTTCCATACTTGCAGGAGCTAACGCAGTAATATACATACATGAGGCATTCAAACAACCCATACTGCTACCAATACCACCCTTAACCATAGATACTCAAGTAATTAAAATAATAGATAAGGAGTTTGAAATGGTTGAATGCGTAGACAGTTACTACCTACGTAAGTCGTTAGGTAGTGAAGAACTTCTAACGAAACTGAATGATATGGGGGTGCTGAAAATCTCCGAGGGTAGGGTATGCTTAAGGAATTGGGTTAAGATACTGCTGGATATAGTGAGGAAATCCTGATAACCCGCTATAATCAGACCTATCCCTTCAAATCTATAATATTCGGCAGTATAGTGATTCCTCCAACAGTTTCTCTGGACTGCTTTAGTATTGTTAACCCCCTGAGTTAGACCTGACGGAACTTATATGAGCTATCAATATTTCATACCCATTACCCATTGATTCATAAGTCATTAACTCCTTCTTAATTAGCTCTACCTCCTTCCCTCTCGGTATGTATGGGTAGTTCCTAGGTCTTTCGCTAGGTCTTTCATTCGCGTATGGTCTGTTACATCCTGGGCATCCTGATGTTATGAATGGTAGCCCCGTATCAATCACTTCCTCTAACGCGTTTTCAGGTATGCCGTAGTCTACTATTTGGCCTGAGTTATTGAACTTCATCCACTCATATCTGCTTAAATTAGTGTTTATTAGGTATCTAGCTAGTTGCACTCTCCTGTACTGACTTATTGGTGGTCTAACCCAATTACTTAGGTATGAGCCTTCCTCCGGGTAGAATGAGAATAGGTGGGTTTCAGCCCCTACATCATGAGCCCACTGAATGAGTTTAATTGCTTCTTCCTCTGTCTCACCTAAGCCTATGATTAGGTGAATCCCTACTTTACCCTTACCCATCACCTCAACACCCTCTTCAACACCCTCTAAATACCTCTTCCATGAGTGCGTTCCCTTAGCCTTCCTACCCCTAAGGACCTCAAATAAGTTTTCACTAGCGCAGTCGATAGCTATTCCGAGACGTTCTGCTCCAGCCCTCCTTAACTCCCTCATGTGGTCTTCAGAGAATAGTGTTGGCGTAATTAAGGCAGATATGGGTAATCCAACACCATCATAAACCCTCTTAATAACCTCTACCTCTGCCTGAACAGCCTTCGGATTAGTTATGGATGCTACGCAGACCCTATAAGGCCTTAATGAACAGCCGCTATAGTTGAAAGTCTTAACCCTCTCAATAATATCGTCTAAACCCCTTAAAGGCCACTCAACCCTAATTAATGACTTACAGATTGGTGATGTGCTGACTTCCCTTGCCTGACCGCAGTATAGGCAGTTACTCTTACATCCATCATTGAAGTGTAGGAGGAGATTTATGCAGAAGGGAAAAGCATTCCTGTAGAACTTCCCGGGGGAATAACCTAAAACTATATCAGCAGCAGTACTTACCCTCACATAATTAGGGGATTCCTTAAGATCGTGACTCATATCAAAACCCAATAATAGATATACCCACTAATATAATTACTTTTCTATGGCATGAACTTAAACATGCTTATATACCGATGCGCAACACTCGTTAATGACCTCAAACCTAATCCCATTCTCAACCAAGTAATTTAAGGTACTCACGGATGGGAATGAAATACCTTCAAACCCTAACTTAACTGCCTCAACCTCAACACCTACGAAATCCTCACCCCTAGGCCTCATACAACCTAAACTCAGAGACATGTCCTCAAGCCTCAATCTAGAGTACCTCAACACGTCAATAACGTAATTAGGTGATGGAGGGGTTGAGGACTCTAAAGGAGTGCCTGGATAAGGTGTGAATATGACGAAGACTGCCGCCTTAGGACGCAAATCGTAGAGCATATCAATAGCTTCGAACTCCTTACTCGGTAAACCCCTATAAAGCCCGACAATCACGTGAGGTATGACTGGTATATCAAACCTAATTAATGTTTTAACGCTCTCAACATACGCGTTAACATCGCTTAAGCCTAGGACCTCCTTAACAGCACCTTCATGAACTACGAAATCAATTAATACGGCATCAATCCCTAACTCCTTAATCATGCATGCCCGCATCTCATCAACTAAACCGCTATGCATAAACACCTTCATTCCTAAATCCTTCAAATACTTTATGGAATCCATGTAGTGTTCGAAGGGGACTCTCCCGGAACCATCGCAGCCTCCACTAATTAATACGCCTGAAATACCCTCCGCCTTCAACCTCATCCCTAAACGCCTTAACTCATCAGGTGACTCAACACTCAACATATTCTCTAATAACCTACCATGGCAGTGCTTACACATCAAACCACACACCCTACCAGTAAGGCTGATGGATGGGAAGTCCCTACCGTAAATACCTAGTTCAGGTACCGCGTAGTGAATGTTTGAAGTCGCAAAAACTTTCAACATATCCTTCCCAGAAATAAGTTAAAGCAAGATTTTTAAACCAATCCTACTAAGATAGAGGGGATTCTTATGGTGATTTGGAGATTTATCTTTCATAGGGCACCTGATGATTTCCTCCTAGCAACGGAGGAAGTATTAACGAAGGGTGTCGGGTCCGGTAATTCACCTCCTACGGTGCGGGTCAACGTATTCGACCCGCCTTCAGTGCTAATAGGGTTTAATCAAGACGTCTTTGAGGAAGTGAGGGTTGAGGCGGCTAAAGAACTCGGCTATAGAATAAATAGAAGACCTACGGGGGGTGGGGCTATAATAATGAATGAGGACACACCTGGGTGGGAGATGTGGCTACCTAGAAACGTGTTAGGCACCTACGACATAAGTACGATGTACTCCGAACTAATTAAAATACCCCTCAAGGCATTTCACTATCTCGGCATAACTAATGCGAAGTTCAGGCCGAAGAACGATATCGAGGTTGGAGGTCGTAAAATCTCGGGTACGGGAATCTATGTAGAGTATGATGGGGTACTTTTCTGCGGCACCGTACTCTCAGACCTAAATGTGGAGTTAATGCTTAAGGTCTTGAAACTACCTATTGAGAAGATCAGTGATAAAGCCATAAAGAGCTTCGAGGAAAGAATAACGACGGTTAAACGAGAATTAGGCTATAAACCACACATAAGTGAAGTAATTAACTCATTTAAGAAGGCAGTAAAAGATGTTTTAAATGTGGATGTAGTTGACGGTGAATTAAATGATTGGGAGCTAAAGGAATTACAAGAAGTAATAAATAAGTATAGAAGTAATGAGTGGGTATACGAATTCAGAAGGGGGGAGGGTTACTCAAAGATCTGCACTTATAAGACGCCTGCAGGACTAATTAGGATCCACGCAAAGGTTTTTGAGGGGGTTATAGAGAGCATACTGCTAACCGGTGACTTCTACACTTACCCCAATACCTTAGTAAATGAGGTTGAGGCTAGGCTTAAGTGGACACCTATAGATGGTGTTGCGGAGGTGTTGGAAGAACTATCAAGAAACGATAAATACGTGATTCACGGTATATCATTCAAGGAACTAACTAAGTATATAGTTGATTGTTGCAGTAGTTGATTCGGTTTATGGATGAAGCATTAAACTATTTCTTAATATTTATCGTATCGATAACCCCCGGAGTAGAGGTGAGGGGGTCAATACCACTCACCTACATACTCCTTAATAACGGATTAAGCAGGTTTGCAGGGGTTTTAATAGCTGTGGCTGGGAACCTAATCATATCTCCTATACTGCTAGCCGTCTTAAACACCGTAGATTCAATAATCAAGAACTCTAAACAAATCCCTAAAGCGCTGAGGACGGCCTACATCAATATCTTAAACTACGTAAACTCTAAAAGCATTAAGGTCCGGCAATACAGCCTCATAGGATTGCTGCTATTTACTGCTGTCCCACTACCAGGTACAGGTGCATGGACGGCCTCATTCATTGCCTTCTTAACAGGTATGAATAGATTTAAGGCTGTAGTAGCTATAGAGCTCGGAGTTCTAATAGCTTCACTGCTGGTACTTACCGCAACACACCTAGGTTTAGAAATTCTTAAGGCTATATTCCTATTACCTTAGACCCGTATCTATAAAGCGTAAGTTAGAGAAATACCTATAATGGTGAGGTCATAGCTCCTTCAAAACCCTCTCTAATAACTCCCTAATAGATAAATTCAACTCCTCCGCAATACTTTTTAAGTCGTCGAATTCGGGCTTCACCCTAACTACATTACCTTTACCATCTCTACAGACCTTAACCCTAATAATGAATTCCTTACCTACATTTACCCTTAAATCCCTTAACTCTCTATGCGGTACTACGCATCTACTGGTTTTCGAAATCCTCACACCTAAGGTCCCTAACTCCCTAACCATAGCGCTCACGAGGTCTTGAACATGCTCCTCATCACTTAAGACCCTAACTACGTATCCAGGCCTCCCCTTCTTAGTAGTTACAGGTATTACAGAAACATCTAAAGCACCTAAAGACATGAACCTCTCTAACGAGTAGCCGATCACCTCACCAGTAACGTCATCAACGTTACTCTCTAGGAGGTAGACCTCATCATACGCTAAATCATCGGGGTACATATCTAAATCCCCAAGAATTACTCTAACAACGTTTGGTACTTCCTTAAATTCCTTACTACCGCATCCGTAACCAACCCTAACCACCTTCATTAAAGGGAGGTACTTAATAGGTTTAAAGAATGTGGTGAGTATAGCAGCCCCTGTAGGTGTTGTTAACTCAGCGCCTACCGGACCGCCTACTAAGTAGTAATTCCTCGACTTAAGTAATTCCAAGGTAATATAAGCGGGGGATGGTATAACCCCGTGCTCAGTACTTACTAAACCACCACCAACTGCTACTGGGAGTGAATACCTACTAACTCCGTAGAGCTTTAGGTCATTGAGTAATAAAGTAAATGCTACCACATCAAATAAAGTATCGACTGAGCCGACCTCATGTAAGTGGACTTCATAGGGCGTTGAGTTATGTATCAATGCCTCACCACTTAATAAAGTGATTAAGGTATCTCTAGCGGCATTCCTTAACCCACCTTCCAACCCTAAATCATTAGCAACCCCCTCAAACCAGTTAAGTATTTCACCACCCCTAACATGGGTAGGTAACTCGTTAAGGTATACCCTCAATAATTTACCCCTAATACCTTTCCTAACCCCCTCCCCAACAGAAACCCTGAAGTCCTTAACGTGGGGGAGTTTACTAATAGCTGATGATACGTCACCCAATATTTTAGGGTTACCACCTAAGTCGATGAGAGCTGATACTAACATATCTCCAGATACTCCAGATACTGTAGGATCTAAGACTAGGAACTTACCCATGCTTACCCCTCGAAATACTTATACGTCTACATATGAGTGCTGCCACACTTGCAGCACCTATGCCGTTATCGATATTCACTACGGCAATACCTAACGAACATGATTGAAGCATAGACATCAACGCCGAAATACCTGAACCCCCAAACCCGTAGGAATGTGATGTAGGGACCGCAATCACCGGTATATCCAGCATTGACGCAATTACTGAAGGTAAGGCCCCCTCCCTACCAGCAATTACTACAGCAACATCAGCATCAAACTCCTTAACACTCCTGGCAGCCTTTATAACTCTTTGAAGCCCAGCAACACCGACATCATATACATGCATAACATCGCAACCCAACTCCTTAAGGAAGACTTCAACCTCCTCAGCAACTGATAAGTCGGCAGTACCAGCAGTAATTACTGAAACCCTACACCCTAACCTATCCTTAGGTACTTCCCTGCCCTTAACCACGACTAATCGGCTATCCCTAAATACCTCAACTACGAAATCATCACTTAATTCAGTGACTAAAGGATCTATATGTTCTGGGCGGATCCTAGAGATTAAGACCCTACCGACCTTAGGGGTTAATTCCTTCACCAAATTTAACAATGTCTTAAGATCTTTACCCTCACCGTAAACCACTTCCGGAATACCTCTACGTAACTCTCTACCAACATCGAAGAGCACCGCATTACTTAACTCATCAATCGCTAGTAACTTAATAATTTCCTCA
Source organism: Sulfolobales archaeon (assembly GCA_038831135.1). Classification (GTDB taxonomy): domain Archaea; phylum Thermoproteota; class Thermoprotei_A; order Sulfolobales; family NBVN01; genus DTCV01. The sequence continues at coordinate 15,047 of JAWBKW010000017.1, forward strand.
GCAGTGTCTAAGGTGATCTCACCGTCTAGCAGTCGTTTAAGTACGGTCCTTAAATCAACCAACTGATACCCCCAATCACATATACTCAATAACTTAAATCAGTTTCTAATATGTGTGGAGTGAATCAATATTAAGTGCTTAAGGAGTATAAAGCTTGGGAGTCATTTATGATATATTGTTTAAGGCCTATAGGTGTGGTCCACGTACCATTCAACGATGAAGTAGTTAAGGAATCGCGAAACGGTGTTGCAGGGGTCTTAGAAATATTTCAAGATTTTAGTGACGGGTTGAGGGGTATAGACGGGTTTTCACACTTAATAGTGGTTTCATACCTACATAAAACTCTTGAGGAGTGGAGGACTACTCTCTTAGTTAGACCTAGGAAGTTAATTAGGTTGGGGTTTCAATTAGATGAAATACCTGAGGTTGGGGTCTTCTGTACAGACTCACCCCACAGACCCAACCCCATAGGTATAACCATTGTTAAATTCGTTAAACGTGATGGTAGGTTTCTATATGTCGACGGCTTAGATCTATTTGATGGCACCCCAATCGTAGACTTAAGGCCTTACACCATGGATAGGGTTAGAACTAATCTTGAGTTCCCGGAATGGTACACCAAAGTACTCGCTAGAATTAAGGAATGGTTAGGGGGGAGTGAAGACATTGGTTTAGGGGTTTAGAAACGTAATGGGGGACTCAGCTACATCCCATACCGTGATAAATTCACTATAAAGCACTTCCTATATAGTATTTAAATAAAAAACATTTGAGCGTTTAGGAAGACCTTAATTTGTACCCGGCTAACCTACTTATCAAGACCGTTGATGCGTTATCTCCTGAAACGTTAATTGCTGTCCTCATAGCATCTGTGATGGGATCGATAACTAACATAATACCTATGCCTTCTAGAGGTAGACCTAATACAGACAGCACGTACGCTAACATTATTGTTCCCCCGCCTGGGATTGCTGCAGTAGCTACAGATCCTATCATAGCAGCGAAGATTAGTAGTGATATATGGAATGGGGTAAGTGTGATCCCGAATAGTTGAGCGATGAACATAGCGCTTAATGCCTGATATAGTGCTGTGCCATCCATGTTTACTGTAGCTCCTAACGGAAGCGTAATGCCGTAAACCTCATCAGATACACCTAATTTCTTAGCGGCTTCGATGTTGTAGGGTAGGGTTACTGCTGAGGATCTCGTTGTGAAGGCTATCATGAATGGGGTTGCTTGAGCCTTAAAGTACTTTAAGGGGTTTAACCCGCCGAGCATTACAATGATGGCGTAAACCACGATTAGGTGGAGTATTGAGAGACTGTACTGAGCTACTATGAACTTCGCATAGGCCCCTAGCATTGCAGGGCCGTACTTAATCATGAGCCAAGCAGCATAGGAGAACACAGCAATCGGTGCGTAATACATAACTATCCTCACAAATGATATTGTAGTTCTCGAAGCCAGTGATAGGTAGTAGGAGACCTTCCTACCATCCTCGCCTAAAAGCGCTGTCGCAACGCCGAGGATTATCGCAAATATTATCATAGTCATAGAACCCCCAACAGCTAATAAGTTATTGAAGTCTGTCTGGAAGAATGAGAGCAATACATCAATACCTGTTGGAGGGGTTGGAGGCTTATAATCCTTAGGTACTTGGAGATTAACCATTGCGCCGGGCATGAATAATTGCCCAGCTATAACACCCCACACAGCAGCCAACGCTGAAGTACCAAGATATATCACTAAAATCAATACTAGGAGTAGACCTAGCTTCCTACCACTAGCTATTGATGAAGTCGCGGCGGCAATGGTGAAGAATATTAGAAGGGGTATAATAATCCTAATTAATCTCACGAAGATATCGCCGAACGCCTTAAACCAATCAGCTAGTTGTGATGCTACAGCCGTAGGGGCAGTAACGTTTATTAAATACCCTGAAATAATGCCGAAGAGGAATCCAAGACCGATAAGAATCAGCAAAACCTTAGTTTCTCCAGTACCGGGTTTGGTGGACGTCTCACCACTCACTGAACTTACACCCTATAAGAATAAAATTAGTTATATAAAAACTTTAAAGAAATTATACACTGCAGGCGTTCTAAGTAAGTAACTTCTTCTATTATAACTAAGTACGTCATAGAACAAATTTTCTTTATATTAATAAGTAGGTTAGGTTTTCTTCATAAAGTTTAACGGGTTTACTTCATTAATGTTTATAAATTGGGGTGTATATTTGGATAGGGTATCCATATATGAGGATCAGTTACGTAGCAGGACTAATAATAACTTTATTAGTAGGTCTCTTAGTCGGTTATTACTTATCGAGTACGTTACTAACTACTTCAACCGGTGCGGTCTCAGAAACACTAGTAGTTGTAGATTCCTTAGGTAGGTACGTTAAGGTATCAAACGTGAGTAGAGTGGTTTCCTTAGCACCTAGCATAACGGAGGTATTATTCGCTTTAGGGCTTGAGGGGTCCTTAGTTGGTGTTGATGACTTCAGTAACTACCCACCTAAATTGCTGGAGTTAATTAATGCAGGTAAGATAAAGTATGTTGGTGGTTGGTGGTCACCAGATATAGAGAAGGTGGTCTCACTACGTCCTTCATTAGTAATTGCTGACGGCGGTGTATACAGACAGGTAGCGCTTGAGGGTAAATTTAAGGAACTTGGTGTAGATGTAGTCTACCTTAAGGGTTCGGGGTGTAGGGATGTTGATGACGTCATAAACGATATTAAGTTGGTTGGGATGTTACTAAATGCTACTAATAAAGCTAACGAGTTATCAAATACCATTAAGGGTAAGGTTGGAGCTGTCTCAGAGAAGGTCTCATCAGTAATGAGCAGTAAGCCTAAGGTCCTGTTCTTAGCTGGACCTCCCTCTGAAGGACTATACAGTGCAGGTGGTAACACCTACGTAAGTTACTTAATTGAGGTGTCTGGAGGTATTAATATCGCTAGAGATTTGATGGGCTGGCCTTTACTAAGTTATGAGAAGATACTTACTGAGAACCCCGACTTAATAATAATCACTTTGATGGGACCATCCACAGATATCAATAAGTTAAGGGAAGAGATATCTAAAACACCGCTGGCTGATGTAAAGGCTTACAAGAAAGGTAACATATACGTAGTATCGGGTGAGGCTGGGGATATCTTAGTGAGACCAGGGCCTAGGGTTTATGCAGCCGTAGAGTTCTTGTCGCAGATACTACACCCAGAACTATTTGGAGGAGTCAGTAGAGACGACGTAATTAAGGTGTTAACTTAATGGCCTTAGAGGCATACAAACATATCATTAAGAGATACGTAATATCGCTATCTCTACTATCATCATTCCTAATCCTACTATCTTTTTTATCAATATCTGTTGGTGTTGTTCAAATAGGGCTAAGTAATGTTATAAATCACTTACTAGGGTCTGGTGTTGATCCATTTTATGGGGGTCTTATGGAGTTAAGGATTGTGAGGACCTTAGCTTCCGCCTTAGCTGGTGCGTCATTAGGTGTTGCAGGTGTGTTGATCCAGGCAGTAACCCGTAACCCCCTAGCTGAACCATATATTTTAGGAATTTCATCAACTGCTTTATCAGTTACGGCTCTCGCATTAATACTGAGGCCGTCCATAATAAATTCTAGGCTTGAAATAATTACATATTCTTTCTTGGGGGCGGTTCTCGGGTTCTTACTTACTCTTTTATTGAGTAGGTTGGGGAGTAGCGGACTCTCGTTAGTATTGGCTGGTATTGCAGTAACTTCACTATCTTCAGGTCTATCCCACCTACTCCTCTACCTAGTTCAATCGGTTCTTAGGATTCCCTATGTCTACTTACTCATGGGTTCGACGTCATCAGTTCTTAAAACGGATATACCTATAATGCTACTCATAGCTCTTTTAGGGGTTTCCACATCATTACTTATTGCCAAGTCTTTAAACGCGTATGTCTACGGTGATGAGTATAGTAAGCAACTAGGATTTAATCCTAGAGCTACTTTATTGATTGCTGCTACTACTACGAGCCTACTTACAGGAGCTACAGTAGCTATTGTGGGTATAGTTGGGTTCGTTGGTTTAGCTTCCCCACACATAGCTAGGTACTTAGTTGGGGGAGACCATAGGTTCTCACTACCTACTTCAGCATTATTAGGTGCTAACTTAGTCATAATCTCAGACATCATCATAAGGGTTATATCTACTTCCAGCAGTCTTGGTGAGTTACCTCTAGGTGTAGTAACAGGGATTATTGGAGCTCCGTTCCTCGCCTACCTAGTTTTAAGGAAGGTGAGGGAATGAAGTTAGTAGTTAAGGGTTTAAAAGTTGAGTATGATTCAAAGACGGTACTCAAGGATGTGGAGTTTGAGGTATTGAGCGGGGAATTAACTTTCGTTCTCGGACCTAACGGCTCAGGTAAGACAACACTCCTCAAAGCAGTATCGCGTTTAATAAATTACTCAAGTGGATGCATATATATAGATGGTAAGGACCTAAGAATCTACAACTCTACAGAAGTTGGTAAGGTATTTGCTTATGCAGGACCTCAAATATATAGAAACACGCCTTCAACAGTCCTAGAATTCTTACTAATTGGTAGGTACCTGCATCAAAACCGGCTACAATACTTAGAATCGCAGAATGATATTGAGGTAGTTGAGAAGGTAGCTAACGAGTTAAGCATTCTTGGATTACTTAATAGGAAATTAAATGAGTTGAGTAGTGGTGAATTACAGCGTGTCTTAATAGCTAGGGCATTAGTTCAGGAACCGACAATACTACTACTAGATGAGCCGGCAGCCTTCCTAGACATAAGATATAGGATTGAAATACTCAACATAGTTAAAAACCTTACAAAGAGTAGGAAACTAATTACCATTATAGCCAGTAACGACCTACAAGTAACATCACCATACGCAGATAGAATTATACTATTAAGTAAAGGACGGATAGTCGCGGCAGGCAGACCAGAAGTACTAACCAAGGAATTAATAGAAGAAGTATTCGGGATTAGAGTCGAAGTTCTTAATTATAAAGGCAATAACTTAATACTTCCCATATTAAATCCAACTACCACTAACCAGTAACCCCTACTTAGATTTTCCATTTTATAGATTTCTACAAGAATCCCCACTTTTCTATTAATTAGTATCTTACAGTAGGTAATAAGCTTAAGAAATATTTAAGTCATTAGTATTAGGCGTGTGTGGGGTGCGTGTTGTTTGACTAAACGAGATGAAGTAAATAGTCTCTCAGAGAGGTCTAGGCGTTTCTACGAAACTGCTCTCTTACAAGTTGAAAGGGGTTTTACGACTTAGCGATGTTTAGTTTTGAGCAAAGTCTCCAGCTATTCTTAAAAGCCGTTCTACTCTCTCTAGGTTTAGACTATCCAAGAACACGTAGTATTAGAAGACTACTTGAACTAGTGTACGAACTTACAGGAGTTGAAGGCGTTAAAGAACTATGGGTGGAGCATAGTGTGGAATTAGCCTTACTCGAAGATGCTTACATAACTTCAAGATACGTACCAAGAGTTTTCAGAGTTGAAGAAACGATGAGAGTAAGAGAAGTAGTAGATAGGGTGTTTAAAGTTGTCAGAGAGGCTATTAGTGAAATTAGCTAAATATAGAATTGAAGTTTTTGGGAACCTCAAGCATTACCTTAAGGCAATCGTAGAAGTAGTTAAGGAACTAGACGAACATGCTGAAGTCTACCTCTTTGGCAGTATTATTGAAGGTACGTATACATTATCAAGTGACATAGACGTGCTAGTAATCACAGATCAGCCGCCGGAGAAAATATTGGTAAAACTATGGGAGAGAGGAATAAAAGACCCATTTGAAATACACATCATAAAGAAAGAAACGCTAGACCTATATAAACAGAGATCAAAATTAGTAAAAATAGAAGAATCCATTGCAACTGGAAGCCTCGTCCTTTAGGGCTGGGATGGTGTAGCTATCACTTTGTGTGGATTCCTAAGTACCGTAGGGATATTTTGGTGGGCGGTGTTGCTGAATACGCTAGAGAGGTGCTGAGGCAGATACTCCTTGAGCTCAGCTGCGAGCCTATAGCTATTAAGGCTCTACCCGATAATGTTCGTATGTTCTGTTCATGTCCTCTACAGCTGTCTCTAGCCTACGTGGTGAACTACCTTAAAAAGGTAAGGGCGCTAGGAGGATGCTGCAGAGGTCCCCAGAGCTGAAGGCTAGTACTGCAGGTAAACTATAGACTAGAAGATACTTCGTTGTGACTATGGGTAGGGTATCAGCAGATGTTATTGAGAGGTATGTAGCGGAGTAGTGTGGGAAGGAGAAATGAAGAGAGCATTGTTGCTAAGACTAGTACCGGACAAGGATTCCGAAAACAAGCTAAAGCTACTATGATCACTATCAGCTAAGCTCTGGAACGAAGTCAACTACGCTAGGAGGACGTTCTTCGAGAACAAGAGGGTTGACTTGAAGGTCCGCTATACGGAAATGCGGAGTAGGGGTAACGTGTCTGAGACCGGCGCGGAGCTGAACCCAACAGGAGCTGAGAATGTAGCTCTAAGCCTCCTCGGAACCCTCGCCCTTCAGGACTGGGAGAAGATCAGCGTTTATTCCTAGACGTTCGTTCATGTTTATTCACAGCTAGGGATTCCCACTTCACCACGCAGACACCCAGGTCCGCGTGGGTTCATGAGCGACCACTGAACACAACAGCACGGGATTCCCATCTTTGAGTTTTTGGTGACTTGGAGCATTGTTCCCATCACCACCTAACAAGCCTATAAGCATTTCCTCAAACATCAAGAAGAAAGCAGCATCCACAGTATTATATATTGGTTTGGTAATAATAGTTGGCATCTTTTCAATTCATTCTTTATTGATACATAAAACCTTAGTAAACGGTTCAATAACCGAAGCCTTAATTCTTTCAATTCATTCTTTATTGATACTTACCCCACGTATCGAAAGATAACTCTATGGTTTCGGGTTTCTTTCAATTCATTCTTTATTGATACTTAACTCGGACTTAATCTTAGTTAGCTCTACTTGTGCTTGAACTTTCAATTCATTCTTTATTGATACATAATTTGCAGGAATTTACTTGAGTAGTCCGAGTTGCTTTCAATTCATTCTTTAT
>JAWBKW010000018.1:0-20942 GCA_038831135.1 Sulfolobales archaeon
TTTACATATTTGCTAATGCCGTTATTTAATTTTTGACTTACTACTTACTTATTACCACCAATTAGCATTAACTAATGCTAATTATTTATAAAGCGCGGATAGAATTATGCGTTAGTGGGATCGTCGGAATGGTCATTATTAGACTTCATGGAGTCTTAAAAGAAGAGTTAGGTATTAAGGAGTTAGAGGTTGGTGATGGGAACCTCATCAAAATTCTTGACGAGCTCCCTGAGAAAGTTAAGAAAGTATTAGAAAAGTACTCTCAGTATTTATTAATTCTTGTAAATGGTAAGAGAATATATGATTTGAGTAATACATTCGTGAGTCATGTTGATATAGTGGATATAACTTTACCTATTGGTGGTGGATAAGAGATGGTTCGACTGCAGCGTTGGTAGGTTATACTTCTTCTTGAGTGCATCAACGACATAATGCAGTTCTAACCTATTTAGGGTTTCTATATATGGTAATCCGGTTTCATAATCCCAACCCCTCTCATTATAATACTCCTTAAGCATAGGTTCTAAATTACATACTTGTCCTTTAGAAGGGCCTGTAGGCATAGGTTCCTCAGTAAATCTTTTTGGTAACTTCTCCGATTCCTTGCCGACACCTTCCCTCAGGTTGAAGCATCTCTTTAGGTTTACTATCCTTTCGGAAATAATTCTCAGATTTTTAACGTCACCGAATTCCTTAATACCTGTTAAGGGTGGTAATAACTTAGCTATAAAGTTGAAGTAATACATAGGTGGCCACATAGTCCCGTATTTACACATTATAATGGAGTCTACCAACGCAAATAGGTCTTCCTGATCCTTAACAATTATACCTTTATATTTCTCTGAAAGTCTATCACAAACATCATCAACTTTATCCGGACCGAATCTCTCAGCAGCTACTTCCCTATAACCTAACTCATCCACCGTAGTTAAAGATCTTAAATGGTCAGCACCTCTAACTGATATAGCCCAAGTACATCCGACAGATTTATGTCCTCTAGGATCCTGGGCTGAGACCTCCATCCCCTTAACATGGAGTGCATATATGTCTGAACCTCTACCTATCAATTTTGAGGCCTTAAAGACTCCCTCAGCCAGTATATCTCCTATACCTTTCCTCTCCGCTATTAATTTGATTAACTCAATGGCTGCTTCCTCATTACCCCATACAGTGTTTAAACCGCCTACCTCCTCCTTAGATATTATTCCGTTCTCGTAACATTCAAATAGGAATGAAATAACCTTACCGGTAGATATAGTATCTAGGCCGTAGAGGTTACATAGGTAATTCATATACAGTATAGCGTCCATGTTAGGTATGAGGAGGTTAGAACCTAATGCGGCAATACTTTCATATTCAGGTCCACCAGATATAGCATCACCATACTTGCCATAACTAACCTTAGTGACGTGCTTACACATGATCATGCATGAGAAGCATGACCCCCTAGAGATCCTGTACTTAAGTAATTCCTCACCGCTAATCCTATCAGCTAATTCCCAGTAACCAGTCCAGTGGTTCTTAGTGGGTAACCTACCTATCGCGTTCATAGCTGTGACGAGGTTGGAGGTTCCATACTTACCAAGACTTAACTGAGCTGGAAGAGCCCAAGGACCCTTAGTATTCTGCCATAAAATATCTTCAATAACTTCCGCATATTTATCAGGATCGTGGACTTCAACCCCCTTACTTCCCCTGACAGCAATAGCCTTTAATCTCTTAAAACCCATTAAAGCACCTAAACCTGTCCTGCCGAATGCTCTGTAGTAATCAACCATTATTGATGCGAACTTAACTAAGTTCTCCCCTGCAGGACCTATACACATTATGTGATAATCCTTACCGAATTTATCCCTAATCTCATTAGTAGCATCCCTTACGTTCATACCCCAAAGGGATGATGATCCGTAGAAGGCTATGCTAGAATCATCAATAATTAATGACATAGGTTTAGATGCCCTACCAGTCACTACTATTACGTCATAACCTGCATACTTTATCTGAGGACCTAAACCCCCACCTGCATGACTCTCACCCCACGCACCAGTAAGAGGTGACTTAGAAACTACTGCGAACCTACCTGATGAGGGAGCTAAAGTACCTGTGGCTGGACCAGTAGCTATAATTAATGGGTTCTCAGGCGTCAGCGGGTCCGTCCTTTCATCAATTAAGTTCCATAGTAGGTAAGCTGCTAATCCACTACCACCTATATATGCCTTAGCTAGATACGCTGGGAGCTCGTCTACCCAATATTTCTCTTTAGTTAGATCTACGTAAAGTATCTTCCCAGCATAACCCTTAAAAGACACTAAGAGCACCTCTCGTGCAGTACTTCACACACTGCGGGTTACCGCCACATAAATCGCATTTGTAGGGCATACCATTCACAACTACGAATGCGTCCCTAGGACATACGTTAACGCATGCAAGACACCCATTACATCTACTATGGTCTAAATAGATAACTCCATCCTTAGCCTCTAAAGCTCCTGTAGGACAAACACTCAAGCATGTACCACATTGGTTGCAGATGATGGCTTTCTCTAGGAAGCCTAATTCATAATTATACCTTATTCTTATTAAGGATATACTTGGATTAAATACTTTGAATTTTTTAAAACTGCATATGAGCTCGCATATACTACAGTTCGTGCAGAATTTAGGTTCTATCCCTACATATTTACCCTGTAAGCCCACTTCACTACCCTCCTTTCGACAATGCTTAAAACCTTAGATATTACGAATGTTGTTAGGGCTAATAAAATTAAGCAAGCAAAAGCTAATGAAGTATCTAACCTAGAGGTTGAGGAAAGTATTACGTAACCTAATCCTTTATCTGAGGCAACCATCTCAGCAATAACTGCACCAACAAAAGCGCTTGTTAAACCCATATGAAGCGAACTTAGGAAATACGGCATAGCCCTAGGAATAGCTACCTTAGCTAAGATTTGTCCTTTACTAGCTCCAAAAGATCGAAGCATTTCCCAAAGCTCTTTCTCCATAGTAATCATAGCCGTTAATGTTGGAACAAGTATTGGAAAGAAAGCTATGAGGAAGGCCGTTAAGACCTTCGGAACAGCTCCTAGACCGAACCAAAGGGCCAGCAAAGGAACTAAGGCCGCTCTAGGAATGGCGTTAAAGCCAGTTATTAATGGATATATAGATTCCCTAATAACTTCACTATATGCGAGTGGAAGGCTTAAAGCAAGTGAAAATACAGCTGCAATAGCTAAACCAGTTAAAGCCGCGACTAAGGTATCTAATAAATTAAGAGTTAAATACCAAGAATACCTAGCTGATGTATCGGCTATCACTGAAGGTGATGGGAGGACGTAATTAGGTATATTTAAGGCTTTCACCAGTAACTCCCAAACAATCCCTAAGAACAACAAAGTAAGTAATGGATTAACTAACTTAACCTTCCTAATATTAACCACATTAATCACCTATCAAATTCTTAATCTCAACAACGTAGTCATTGAATTCCTTAGTGTACTGAATTTTTAAATCCCTAGGTTTCCCAAAACCTATTTTAACCTCGGATCTGATTCTCCCAGGCTTCCCACCCATAACAACTACTCTATCAGACAGGAGCACAGCTTCTCTAACATCGTGAGTTACTAAAACCGTTGTACATTTCTCATAAGTTATGATTTCTTGAAGTAAGTTCCACATCTCTTCCCTCGTAATAGCGTCTAAGGCACTGAAGGGCTCATCAAGCAATAGTAATGGGGGTTTATGGATTAACGCCCTACATAGAGCAACCCTCTGCTGCATACCTCCTGATAACTCCCATGGGTAGCTGTTCTCAAACCCTTTAAGTCCTGTTTTCTCGATGAGTTCGTAGGCCCTACTTAAATAGTTCCTTACATCTCCATTAATTATCTCAATAGGTAGTAAGATATTCTTAATAACTGTTCTCCAAGGAAGTAAAAGAGGGGATTGAAAAAGCATCCCCACAGCACCTGATGCTCCATTCACTCTGCGATTATTGAATAACACCGTACCGCTAGCCGGCTTTACTAATCCAGCAATAACTTTAAGTAACGTAGTTTTACCGCAACCGCTTTTGCCAACAATACTTACCACCTCACCGGGTAAGACATTGAGGTCTACGTCAGCAACGGCTACCAGTCCACCATTATTATTACCATATCTCACTGTTACCTTATGTAGCTCTACCACGGGTTCCATATTACTACACATCTTACGGAAGTCTCTGCTCTAAAGGAGGTAAGTAGTTAAAGTCTACTATCTCATTTAGGGAGGGTTTCCTACTTAAACCGAAGGCAGACACTATCACATCAATATTCTTCTCTAAAACCGATGGATCTATATACCCGAAGCCGTATTTATCAGTAATTCCTTTCACGTTAATGATTTCCAGAGCCATAAGCAACCTCTTCTTTTCTATATCCTTATTGAGCGTTGGATCTCTCTGAGTCAGTATATTTATAGCCTCATCAGGATTTTGAATGCTGTATTTAAGGCCCTTTATAAATGCCCTAATGAATTTCTTAACAGCGTCCGGGTTCTTCTTTAGGAAATCCTCGTTAACAACTATACCATTACCAACTAACGGTAGGTAAGCATCATATTTAAAGACAATTATATCTTTTTCTGAAACATTAAGACTTAATATATTGAGAACAGACGTATAGTAAAAACCTGTTATAGCGTCGACCTCCCCCCTAACTAACATAGGTTCCCTTAATGCTACATCCATAGTAACCCAAGTAACCTTTTCAGGGTTTACACCAACAACATTAGCGTAAGCGGGGAATACCCTCCTTGCAGCATCACCAGCAGGAGCTCCCAATCTTTTACCCTCAAGATCTTTAGGACTAATTATACCGCTACTTTTTAGGGTGACTACGCTTAATGGTGAACCGACATGAACCAACGCAACCATCTTAACCTTGGCATCCGGGTTCTTTGATTTAAATTCAATTAACGAGTTAATATCACCGAATCCCATATCAAAGAGGCCTGAGGCGACATCACTTATAACCCTAGCGGAACCGTAACCCCTATCAATAGTGACTGAAAGACCTTCCTCCGCGAAGAAACCCTTATATAGAGCTACTAGGAAAGGGGATTGAGGACCCTGATAAGCCCAATCAAGCGTGAACTTTATATGTGTCGTAGTTGCTTGATATGGAGCGGGTTTTAAATACCAACCCATAGCAAAACCTATGACAATACCAACAATTAATCCAAGGGCTAGTAATTTAAACCCTGGAGAGCTATGTTGAATACTCATACATCACCACAATATAGCATTTCTATGTAAATTTAAAAGCTTACCTGCAGATATTTTACGGGTAATATTTACAAATTTATGTTAAATATAAAACGTCAAGAAAGTTGAGATATGTTTATGGGATCCTTTTCAATCCATAGTTAACTAATTAAATTAAGTAACAGTAACATATAATGCTTAAAATAAAGGAGTATGGCTTAATGATTGTAAGTCAACTTTTGCAATTTTAAAAATTCGTCTGATTAATATCAATAACTTCATCAGTAATTTAAATACTTAAAAATAAGGGGCTTAATTAACACTTAAAGGTGGTTAGGCTTTGGCCAAACTATCTACAAACTTAATACATGGACATGAACATAAAGATGCCTACGGTTCGCATATACCACCTATCTACACAGGAGTTATTTATGAGTATATAGATATCGAACGTAATCTTGCAGTTTTGATAGATAGGGGTAATTACCTCAGGTATGGTAGGGAGGAAAATCCGACTACTAGAGCCTTAGAGAGAATTGTCTCTAAATTAGAAAATACTGAAGAAGCGTTGGCATTTAATAGTGGTATGGCTGCGATATCAACAACTTTTCTCTATTTTCTTAAACCAGGGGATAAAATCGTCATGCCTATGGAACTCTATAGCTCTACGTTTGCACTATTTAATAATATTTCATCAAAATTAAATATTAAGGTTGAGAAGGTCTGGCCTTCTGCAGAAGCTATAGCCAACTCTGCCGACGAAAAAACCTCTATGGTGTTCATTGAAGTTATGACCAACCCTACCAACAAGGTAATAGATATCGAATACTTAAGTAAGAACTTAGACCTTAATAAGACTATTTTAGTGGTTGATAATACTTTTACAACTCCCTTACTTCTAAAGCCTGCCAAGTATGGGGCTAGGTTAGTGATCCACAGCATGACCAAGTACTTCAGCGGGCATAACGATGTTGTCGGCGGTGTCATAGCGGGATCTAAAGATGATATTAAATCATTGTGGGATTGGAGGAGGATTTTAGGAGGTATACTTCAACCATTTGATTCCTATATGGTTTTAAGAGGTTTGAAAACTCTTGAAGTAAGGTTTGAAAAGCAGAGCAGCAACGCTAAAGCTATTGCTGAGTACTTAGCTGAGAACCCAAGAGTTGAATGTGTGATGTATCCAGGTCTCTCGAAAGACCCATATAATCAAATAGCTAAAAGGTTGTTTGAGAGACCGCTATTTGGAGGCGTATTAAGCTTCAGACTAAAAGGAACTTACGATGATACCTTAAGATTTATTAGTAAATTACAAATAATAAAGAGAACTCCAAGCCTTGGGGGTACTGAAAGTATGGCAGTAATACCGTCTAAAGCAGCTTCAATGTTTATAGACCCAGAACACAGACCACTATTAGGAATTACCGATAATCTCGTTAGGTTATCCATTGGTCTAGAAGATGTTGATGATCTTATTGAGGATTTATCTCAGGCTCTGAATTTCTGAAGTAAAAATCGTAAGTACTCGTACCTTACTTTAATTCTTTTGATAAGACCTCATTCAGGCTACCACTTCTATATCCTTGAAGATCAAGCGTCACATATTTATAACCTAATTTCCTTAGAGCATTATCAACTTTATCAATAATCTCTTCATCAAAAAACTTACTCATCTCTTCACGACCTACTTCAATCCTCGCTATGTAACCGTGATCCCTAACCCTAACTAGAGTAATACCTACTATTTCCCTCACTAGGTGTTCCGCCTCCTTAATTCTCTGAAGCTTCTCAATAGTTAATGAATCACCATATGGGACCCTAGTAGCTAGGCATGTTCTCGGTTCTTCATTCCAATTCTGAAGGCCAAGCGCCCTAGCTATAACCCTTACTTCATCCTTAGTAATATTTAATTCAAGTAAAGGACTCCTAATACCAGCTTCTCTAAACGCTGAGTGACCAGGTCTGAAATCAAGTAAATCTGAAGCATTACTACCGTCGACAATTACCTTAACCCCATAACCCTTAGCTACATTTACTAGTTTCTCCGCAAGTAATCTCTTACAGAAGTAGCACCTACTAGGTGGGTTGGCAATAAATTTAGGGTCGCTTAACTCATCAACCTCGATTAGTAAATGTTTAACATTTAAGTGATTGGCTACGATTTTAGCCCACCTAACATCTTCCTCGAACCTTATTGGGGATACAGCAGTAATAGCTATAACGTTTTCAGAACCTATAGATAAAGCAGCCGTAGCTAATACAACTGAACTATCCACACCACCAGAAAATGATACAGCCACGACACCGCCAACAGACCTAAACCATTCAGTAAGACCTAAAAACTTATCCCTTAAACCGTCACTAAGCCTAGGTAAGACATCTTCAATCATCATTCCAACATCACTTACTCCATAAATTAATCCCTATAGAATTACATAAATTCTTAGTCATTAGATGCGGTGTTATTATTTTGAATTAAGAAATTAATCCTACTCCCCACTAATCTAAATAAAAATATGTATGGGAGGGTATTAAATAATCAAAAAGCTGTATTAATCCTTAATTTCTTCTACGATTATAGCATTAACTGGACAGGAATCTGCACCACGTTTCGCACACTCGTATAATTCTTTAGGTACAATTCCTATAGAGACTTCCTCATTTAATTCAACACTATACTTATCAATAACTTTATTCTTACCATTATCGCTACCTAATTCGAAGAGTTCAGGACATACTGCAGGAGCTACTCCACAACTTATGCATAAAGTTCTACTTACAGTAATTCTGTATTTAACCATACAATAAACCTCCTATGTTACATTATTAAAGAGTTTTATATATTTATTAGAAATTTAAATAAAATTAGTTTATAATTGAATGTCCATTCATAATACGAGCTCTATCAGATCCGCTAATATAGCCTGACCTGCTTCCTCTCCGCCTGCCCCTCTTCCTATTAAATATACATCCCCCAAGGAATCAGTTCTATACATTACGGCGTTTACTGTTCCTTTTACCTGACCGAAGAAGCTATTAATATCAACTTCCTCTGGAGTTACTTTAGCCTTGACGTTCCCTCCATCATTCCATGCTCTGGCAATCAACTTAACCCTCTTACCTCTCCTGAAGGCGTCTTTAATGTTATCAAGCGTTATATTCCTAATACCTTCCCTAATAACGTCTTTAGGTTTTAAATCACTTCCAAAGGCTATGTTAGCGAGTATTACGATCTTCGCTGCAGGATCCCAAGCATCTACGTCCATAGTGGGGTCCGCTTCGGCATAACCTTTCTGTTGCGCATCCTTTAAGGCATCATTAAATGAGAGACCTTCCTCCATCTTAGTCAATATATAATTGGTAGTTCCATTTAATATTCCAGCAACCTCACTAATATAACACCCGGCCAAGCCCCTAACT
This sequence comes from Sulfolobales archaeon, assembly GCA_038831135.1. GTDB lineage: Archaea > Thermoproteota > Thermoprotei_A > Sulfolobales > NBVN01 > DTCV01. Next base: position 8,663 of record JAWBKW010000018.1, read on the forward strand.
AAGGTCCTAATTGACGGTGTACCACTCATAACTGTACCACTGAAGAGTAACTTAACATTCTTAGACTTAGCTAAGGTATTTAACTCTTTAAAAGCTAAAGCAATAGGTCCTTTATTCGTAGTAATTACGTGTTTTCCCATACCTAAGGCTTTCCTTATATGGGTTAAGCCCGGTTCACCTGTCTCTAGGTTAGTCCAAGTAACTTCAATAACTACGTCAGCATTACTAGCCTCAATAAATTCTAGAGAGCCTAAACCCTTAATACCTTCAAACGATTTCTCTAATGAACTCCCAGATCTAACAACCTCTAAAGCCCTAACTAAGTCTAAACCAGAGTGATTTACTACGCTACCATATTTCATATCGCATATACCTACACACCTAACACTAAGGTCATATTTCCTCTGAAGGTACTCTCTCTTCCGAAGGAGAATGTCTGTAAAACCCCTCCCAACTACTCCGAAACCTATCAAAGCAATTCTAAATTCCATTTCATATACCCTCTAATCAAGTATTTGAGAACTCTTAAAACGCTTTTTCCACAACATACTATTTAACAAAGAGTAACTACATACTTATAGATTAAGTTTATGAATAGTTTAAAAAATTCCTTTATGCATCTAAATATAGGGAATGAAGTTGGATGAATCAAAGGAGAAGTATATCGTAAGCACTATGAGGGATATCGTTGATTACGTCTTAAAAGCTATAGATTATATAAAGAGCTCCGATGCGGAGGCAATGATTGAAGCATTAGTGAGAGCCTTAGATGAAAATAGAAGAGTTCTAGTAGTTGGTGTTGGTAGGTCAGGACTCATAGGTAAGGCATTTGCGGTGAGACTAATGCATTTAGGTTATAAGGTGTTCGTGATGGGTGATACCATAGTCCCAGCACTAAGACCTAATGACATATTAATAGCTATAAGTGGTTCAGGAAGGACTAAATTAGTCATTGATGCTGCCGAAGTCGCTAAGTCTTTAGGTGCTAAGGTAATAGCTCTAACGAGTTTTCGTGACTCACCACTAGCAAACCTATCTGATATAATTGTTGAAATACCTGGGAGACTTAGGGTATCGACTGAGGAAGACTACTTTTCACGGCAGATATTAGGTATTTATGAACCTTTATCACCCCTAGCCTCATTATTTGAGGTGACCGCCATGGCATTCTTAGACGGGTTAATAATCGAACTAACGCACAGGATTAAGAAACCTTAAACAACCTCCTATAGAGTTTGGAAACAGCATCCACAACTTCTAAATAATCGCCATAACACTCATCATATACAGCACATAAGTCTTGATTAGGTCTTATTACACCTGACCTAAGTTCTTGGACTGTATCGAACTTTACCTCTTCTAAGCTCTTAACGTATTTTAACCCTTTTAGGAGTGTAGCCAAAGCACCTAAAGCACTAGCACCTCGTGAAACATCCACCCTATAAATAACGACTGGTCTACACATGACGTTGCTTATTACTTCAATAACTTTATTTATGAAACATCCACCACCGCCACAGTGAACCTCACTAACTTCAACGCCGTTGTGTTTTAATGCTTCAACAGCTTCTTTAAACAAGTACCCTAAACCTTCAAAAATACCTCTAAATACGTCTCCTTTATCATTACTAAGAGTTAGACCCATTACCGTGAACTTTAGGTAAGGATCTCTAAAGGGTAAAGCCTCACCTTGAGCAAATGGAAGGACATAGATACCGTCGATACATGATGCCCTCTCCCTAACATGTTTTACAATGCTCTCCCAATCACCATCTACGATCCCTTTAAACCACTCTAATGCTGACATACCATTATTGAATATAGCACCAGTTACTCTATAACCGTCTGCAAGATAATAATGATATAATCGCATACGCTCGCTCCTATCAAGAACTACGTCCTTCACAATTACCCTTAAAGCTGCGGAAGAACCTAAATTCATAGCCGCCTCGCCCTTATATAGGGAGTAAGCTAAGTTCTGGAGAGAACCATCCATAGAACCCAATGATATAGGTATTTTCTCTAATTTAAGTTCAGGTACTGTAATATAGTCTAAAATTTTTGAACCATCTATAAGCTCTGGTAATGAGCCCTCATCAATGCCGACCATGTTCAAAGCGAAGTCATCCCACACCAACTTATGCGTGTTGAGTAAACCTGTAGTTGATGCTACGCCCAAATCAACGTACCAAGCTTTACTTAAGGAGTAAATAACGTAATCCTTAACGAAGGATATTCTACGGGCTTTGGATAGTTTACCCCTACTCTTAAGCCATAATAACCTAGCAATCGGATATATAAATAGTGGAGGACAGCCAGTCCTCCTATAGAGTTCTAATCCGAACTGCTCTAATATTTTCTGTTCCTTTACAGCTCTACCATCTAAGTACGTCATGATATTTGATACTGGTTGAAAACCTTCATTAAGGCATACTAAGCTATAACCGTAGCTACTGAAAGTTATGCCTGAAACCCTATCCTCAAAACCCTTAATCAGGTGTTTAATACCATTGAAAACTTTTTGAAGAACATCGCTTAAAACCTGCTCAACACTACGTAATGAAGGGTCCTTAATTAAGTTAATAGCGTCTACGTAACTAGCAAATATAGCACCGTTACTTCGGAGTAGGAAAATCTTAACGCTGGTAGTTCCTAGATCAACAGATATAAAGAGTTCTTTATCCAAAACTTAATTACCTCACAACATACCAATACGTATTAATTCGTTCTTAATTAACTCTAACTCCTTAAGACTTAACCTTCTGAGCGGAGGCTTCGGATAACCAACATCTATACCTCTAAGACGGAGGCCCTCATAAACCGCAGGTATCGTCGGGACTAAATGAAATACTCGTCTAACATTAATCACATCTAGTTGCACCTTAGTTGCCTCTAAATACCTCCCCATCTTTATAAGATTGTAAAGCTTAACCACTAACTCAGGGTAGGTATTTGAGAGGCCGGAAACCGTAGTTATTGCTCCAGCCATCATGGCGGGTAACATTAAGGCCTCAGTGCCTATTACGAATTTAAAGTCTTTACCAGATACGGTAATTAAATCTTCATAGAACCTAACTAAATCAAAACTACTGTCTTTAACCCCAATTACACCAACTTCAGCTAGGCGCTTCACTAACTCACTACTAATTCTCACTCCAGTCCTAGCTGGATTATTATATAGGAATACAGGTAGTTTAACAGTAGAAACCAATTTACTAAAGTAATTTACAATTGCCTCCTCATCATATACGTAATAGTAAGGCGGTACTGAAGCTATAGCATCAACACCAATACCTTCAGCATGCCTAGCCAGATCTAAAGTATCATCTATGTTTAGAGCACCTACATGGACGATGACGGAAGCGTCACTCCCTACATAATTAACTACAACCTCAGCAACTTTCTTTCTATCAGCTATACTCATTAACGGACCTGATCCGTAAGTACCGCATATGAAAAATGCTTTAACACCGTTCTCTATTTGAAAATTTATTAAGTTTTTTAATCCTTCTAAATACAATTTATGGTCTGAAGTGAAGGGGGTAATAAGTGCGGTGATGACGGTATCTAATTTCATATAAACCACAAAATATAAATCCTAACAAAGCTTAAAAATTAAGAACTTAAGCGATAAAACTTATTATAATTAATTAAACATATCTACCTGTTGAATACGTATGTTTGAGGATATAAAGAATAAACTTCATGAGTTAAGAATTAACTCAGCCGCTAAGGCATTAGAGGCCAACGGCTTTAAAACATACATAGCTCAGAATAAGGGAGAGGCTAAAGACATAGTAATTAAATTAATCCCCGAAGGATCTATAGTAGGTGTTGGTGGTTCAGTAACTATTAGGGAGCTAAACATTATCGAAGAACTAGAGAAGAGAGGAATTAAGGTTATTCATCACTGGGTTAAAGTAAGCCCTGAAGAATCGTTTGAAATCAGACGTAAAGCTTTAACATCTGACGTATACTTAACTAGTTCGAATGCTGTAACACTTGATGGTAAGTTAATTAACATAGATGCATCAGGCAATAGAGTTGCTGCTATGATGTTCGGTCCTAAAAGAGTCGTAGTCGTTGTTGGAAGGAATAAATTAACTAGGAACTTAGAGGAAGGGTTATTAAGGGCTAGGAACATAGCAGGTGTTGCTAATAGTATAAGGTTAAATTATAAAACCCCATGCACTGCGTTAGGATACTGTGTTGAGTGTAAGAATATAGAAAAACCTTGTAATATTGTGGTGATTGTTGAGAGGAAACCCTCTAATACTGATGTACATGTAGTATTAGTTAATGAGGATCTTGGTTTTTAATGGTTTAGACTTCTTAATACCTATAAAATTATTATTTATTTTGGAATGATTCCTTAGGAAGACTTAATGATTTTTCCTTCCTTAATTATTAACTTAATGTTCTCCTTCCTCTGAAGTATACTTACGTCACTTAAAGGATTGCCATTTACTGCTATCAAATCAGCTATTTTACCCTTTTCAATAGTTCCTAGTTTATGATTAAGTCCAACAGCTTCCGCAGCAACTTTAGTAGCTGACATTAATGCTTCTTTAGGTTCCATACCTACTTTCTCTACCAATAGTTTTATCTCTAAAGCATTATCGCCCATCCTAAGAGGTCCTCCGCAGAAGTCCGTTCCTGTAGCGATTTTAGCTCCTAGTTTATACGCCTTCCTTATGTTATTTATGTGTTCCTTATTGACTTCATCAGCCTTCTTTAAAGCCCATTCAGGTATGCCTATCTTACTACCCACAGATAATATTTTATCGACTATTGATAAAGTAGGAACTAAAATGGCATCATATTCATTGGCTAATGCAATATTTTCCTCATCTATATATATAGCGTGTGCGATTACCTTAACCCCTCCTAATATTGAATTCTTTATACCTTCGATCCCTTGCGCATGGGCATGAACAAACCTACCTGCTGCCCTAGCCTCATCAACTATCGCCTTAATCTCCTCAAGCGTGAACTGCCTATATTCAGGTCTATCTTTCTGTGATAACACACCTCCAGTAGCCATGATTTTTATGAAGTCGGCATCCTCCCTTAAGGCATACCTAGCAGCCTTCCTACATTCATCGACACCGTCACATATAAGTGATGATAAAGGAATCAACTTCCTTGAAGTTCTATAATCGACGTACTCGACTGGAAAGTAATGCATATCACCATGGCCGAAGGTTGGACTTAATGGAAGACCTGAAGCAATAATCCTCGGGCTCGTTATAGTTCCTTCATTGACTGCGTATTTGATTTTAGCTGCTATTAAGCTTCCAGCATCTCCAACAGTAGTAAAGCCTGAATAAATAAGTTCCTCTAAATCCTTCACAACCCTAGCTACGAAAGTCTCATAAGGAACTAACAAGGGTTCCTTAACAAAATCACCGGTACGCATACCAACTAAGTGAACATGAGCGTCTATTAAACCAGGAAGTAAATAACTGCCACCCAGGTCAATGATATCGGCATCCTTAGGTATCTCAATAGAACCTTCGGTACCAACATCAACTATTATATTATCCTCTACAATAACTGAACCCTTAAATACGTTCCCTAATCCGTCGAATACGTAGCAATTAGTTACTACGTATTTAACCATAAGATACACCAGCGATTATTATATCTCCTAGGTAAAAATTTATGTTTTTCCATTAAACTAACATTTAACGATTTTAATATTGAAGCTCCATTAAGAGAATATAATAAAACGTTTTATTATTGAGATGAATTAAGTATAGGGATGTTGATGAAGCCATTAGAAAGTATTGCTAAGACTTTCGTGAGTGAGGTCTCCCTAGGTAAAACCATAGACTGGTACTTAATTAAGTTATCAAGTATTCTAACATATCTTAAAGATTCTTACGGTCGTGAAAACATGTCCAAGGCCTTAGAGGAGTTCCTCAACATAGATATAGTGTCCAAGGCCTTAGAACCATTGGCATGTCATATCGATACAGTTGCAACTAAAATAGATAAAGATCCAAGATTCTCAGACCTACGCCCCTACACCGACTTATTAATTAATGCCTTAAGTAAGTTAACTTGTAGAGATTTAGGCCTATCTGTGAGTGTTAGGGAACCCACCTTTAAGATTGAAGAAAAAACTGAAGAAGAACCACACAGAATTAGAGTAATTAAAGAAAAGAGATTCTTGGGTATAAAATTAGGAAAGCCTGTGAGGAGGGCTTTAATTGATGTAGCTATAGTTGTTTCAGCTGCTTCCGTAATTGCCTACATAGTTTACCTAATAATACATCAGCGTGGAGGTCTTTCTTTCATTACATGACGGCTTAACTCTTTAAACGCGTAAAATACGCATTTGCCAGCATATAAGACTTCCTCACTAATACCCGATCCTAATTCAGTGTTCTTAACTTGTATACCAATGATTGATACATTAATATTTAAGTTAGTCATCAAATAGTCTAAAGTCAATTTCAATGGCAAATGATGCGTCGTTATCGACCTATAGGAATCCAACTCATCAACACCAAATACATATATATCCCCTGGGGTACCTCCCTTCACATAGACGGCATCAATTATCAATAAATGCTTGGGTCTATATCGCATTAATAAATGCGTAACATTTTCAAGTCCAGCCTCACATATGATGACCTTAATACTTCTTAAACCCTTAAACAACCTCCTTAATTTCCTAGCAATAACTACACCAATACCGTCATCGCCTCTTAAAATGTTACCAATACCTACTATGATGAGTCTGTCACTCCTTAATAATTCCTTTAATACATCAGTTAAGGCATCCACCATTTACTACCTTAACTTAATTTTTACAGTAATAATTAAAATTGTACCGCTACAGTTTAATACTTCACTAATGTTTCTTAGAAGCAATGACGTTCAAAAGTTTGGGTAGAATTTGAAGTTTCCTTGACGTTACTCCCTTAAGAATCGCGTAGTTGTTTGTAACCTTTACGTCGAAAGCTTCTTCAAAAAGAGTGATGTCTCCAACCACTAGGGCGTGGCTTAAATTCTCTATATAATCAGTAATTAACAGAGTAAATAGCTTAATACCTTCATCATTAAGTATTGTTTGTATTCCCCTTAATAATTCGTCCTTTAAACTCAGGTAATATTCTGGATTGACCGTGAAGACCTGAGATATTGCGAACTTATATCCATTCTCATCATAGATCTTCATATCATGCTTAAGAATTTCGTCCAGTTTCTTAGGTTCGCTTAACGACATAGCATTACGAGTAAAATCTAAGGCATCCCTTAATTCAATACCTAGGAAAGTAGCGATCTCATTTACGCATCTTATATCATCCTCTGTTGTTGTAGGGGACTTAAGTAGGAGGGTATCTGATAGTACAGCATATAACATTGCCTTAAGGACAGAATTACTTAACATTAAATTATGTTCACGTAAGATTTTCCACAAAATAGTTGACGTAGATCCTACAGGCTCGATCCTAAATATTATTGCTTCCCTGGTTTTTATATCACCGCTAACTCTATGATGATCCACTACAGCTACTATCCTTGCCTCCTCAACACCATCAATAGCTTGAGAGACCTCATTGTGATCTACTAACGCTACTTTTCTCCGATAATCCTTAATTAAATCACTTTTAGTGATTATCCCTGAAAGCCTTCCATAGGTATCAGTAACGACTACACTTCTAACTAGTTTAGAGGTCATTAAGTTCACTACATCGTGTGCCGGGGTGTTTTCATTTACTACTTCAGCAGAACTCATGAATAGTTCAACAGGCCTACTCAGATCCACTAGCTTAGCTGTAGTATATGTGTCATAGGGAGATACAACTATAGGAACTCCAAACCCCTTAGCCTTAATTAATATATGTTCAGGAGGTCTTAGACCACCGGTAATTATTATAAGTGATGCCTTAGACTCAATGGCGTTAAGTAAAACATCCTCTCTATCACCAACTATAACAACACTATCTTTAAACGAAAACCTTTCCTGGATAGTTTTCAGACTCATAGCACCCACATAAACATGACCCGATATAAGTTTGTCAGCATCTCCATACAATAATTCACAATTAACAACTCTGATAATGTTCTTTAATGGAATTCTTTCCAACCTAATTCTAGCGTTTACGAAGTCCCTCAAGTACATCCTCGAGAAACTCTCAACACTGAAAATTCCCAAGACCTTAAGATTCTCATCCACTACTGGAACAGACCTAATATTCGAATTCGTGATTAAGTCTCCTGCATCCTTTACAGGCATTCCTTTAGAGACGTACTTAACATTTTTAGAAGCTACGTCAATAGCTTTTGGTCTAACGTCCTCTATTAGAATTGGCTGTTGTAGATTACAATCATTAAGAATTCGAATTGTTTCAAAACTTAATTCTCCAGCCCTAGCAGGAACTGAGTTAATACCCTTACGCTCTAAGAATTCTGATAGAGCTATAGCTGACACTACGGAATCCGTGTCAGGATTTTTATGCCCTATACTTATTACCTTCATCAAACACCCACTTATTCACACTTAACTGGAGATATAAGGATTAAGATATAATCCTAACAGTTGCTATATCAAGATTAACTAAGCTATGGCCGCTCATTACATAGATTGGTGCATGAATTAATAATAGACTGCCTGGACTTAATTCAGTAAATCTAATTCTATGAGTCATTAATATAACCTCGCTACCTACTTTAACGTAGTAAGTGTTTGAGCTTACGACCTTAGATACGTAGTATGCTGGAGTAGTATACGAGCATGTTATATCGCTAATAATAACTAGTAGCATTACATTAGATAATTTCATATAATCCTTTAATATTATGGGACCTTCGCATCTCACCAGCCTTACGGTATATTTAAAACCCTTAAAAACTCCTTGTAAGACTCTCTTACGCATTAGGTTTACGAATCTTAAATCAATACCATCATGTATTTCTAATAATTCGCTGTATGCCTGTTCATAACTGAGCGGTCTTAAAACACCCTCATACCTTAATCTACTGAGTAATTCGTAGCATTTCAAAGTATTGGAATAAATAACTAGATCTATATCCGAGTGATTAGTGAAATAGCCACCAGCTAATGACCCGCTAAAACCGGCTATACACCCACATCCCTCCGCAATAATACTGAGAAGTTCTAAGGCAGATTTAATTATTTCTTTATTACTTGACTTTTTAAGTGCTTCAACCACATCTAAAGGATTAATAATAACTGCAATATCTCTAAATGGTACTAGGGGTACCTCCCTACCCAATTCATATAATGATTTAACATAATGCCTATAGTACCTTAGAATTAATGCGTTAACATCACTGAGTTTCTTATATTTCAATCCTCCATAAAGGAATCTTGGAATAGCTATTAATCCCCCCTCAGGGTGGTAACAACCTTTAATGACCCATAGGCTATGGTCCTGATGTCTAAACATGAAACCCTCTATAGGACGCTCTACACACATATCATAATAACCAAATAAGATACCTAATAATTAAAATAAATATCGTTATTCTCATTTTATAGAAGCATCAAACAACAACATATTAGTACCGATAGCTTATCTCGTAATTAACTCAACCATAAATGATGTTTAATTTTATTCCATACTTCTTGAATCCTTCAATCGCTTTAATGATGTCTACCGTGGGACGGATATCATGAGTTCTAATGATGTTAATCCCGGATAAAATAGCTACCACCGATAAGGCAAGACTTCCATATAATCTTTCCTCAGGTTTTTCACGATTTGTTAATACCCCTATGAAGGACTTTCTAGATAGCCCGATAGCTATGGGCCTTCCTAAATCTCTCAATTTTTTTAAATTAGCTAATATGTTTAGGTCCCATACGTACCAAGGTATTTCCTGATTCCTGAAGAAACCTATGCAGGGATCTATTACAACCTTATTTAGATCGTAGCCTATCTTATCCAACATATTTAATGTCTCATTAAGTGAGGATATCACTATATCAATAGGTTCTTCACTTAATGGGGTTCTAACTTTAATTTCCTTTGCACATACTATAAGTGATGGTTGATAATCTTTAATCACATTAATCATCTCTTGATCACCTCTTAATCCCGTGACATCATTTACTATTTCTGCTCCAACCTTTAGAGCCTCTTCAGCAACCCTAGCCCTAAAAGTATCCACAGATATAGGTATGTTAGATAATTCTCTTACAATTTTGATTGCCTTAGTAACCCTCATTATCTCTTCATCAACACTAATATCAGTAATTAGATAAGGTGCTGTTGACCTACCCCCAATATCAATTATGTCGCAACCCTCTGAAACCATTTTAAGAGCCAAATTCCTAATATCGTAATCCGTCTCCGCAATAGAACCTTTATAGAATGACTCAGGCGATACGTTTAAGACCCCTGCCACCCTAACCGGAAATCCGTCACCTACTTCTAATCTACCTAAACGTCCATAAATCCTCATAACCCATCCACATATAGAGGTATATGAGACCTAAAGAGTATTAATGTAAAAAAATTATTCCGTTTAGTGAATCCCTCACCATTGCTTAGTAAGGTGAAATTCCGAACGCCTGTATCATGTTTGTTAATCCCCAGAAAGCGTACAGTAACGCGCCTATTAATGTGAAAATTATATACCATAGAGGTGCTCTATACTCTTTAGGTAATTGAGTGCGGTCAAGGTAAATTAGTGCGAGACCCCATACACCAGTCGAGAATATATTTAGAACTGCTGATGCGAATGTTGCCAAGAATGGTACCGAAAATCCTGTTGAATATAGCAAGGCAGTTGCTATAACGTAGTAAGGCCATAAATACTTCCTAACAGTATTCCTACTTAGGTTTTCAAACCTCTTAAAAGCTCTTAAGAAGTCGTGCAGAGTCCAAACATAGACTTCAAAGACGCCGTAGAAAGTGCCCCATATAGCTACGAACGCCCCGATCCACCATAAGACTGTTAGGGAAGGATGTATTATTCTTAACCACTCAGCTTGGACAGCAGTTAATTTAATTCCGCTTGGAATCAGGTGTTGAGGTCTCAGGACCTCTATAGACAATATTATTGCAGGAGTGGTAGAGATCCATAAGGCTATAAAACCTATTAACACTGTTAAGAGAGGTGCTCTCCTCCAAGCATTAAGCTTAACCCTCATATCACCTGTGGTTGGTATGGGTAATTTAAAAGTTCTAGGTACTCCGTAGAATGCCCTCCTAAGTGCTTCCCACTTAGGTGATGCTGGAACGCCCCAACCTTTTTCATCAAACACTGCTGTATAACCTATATATTCGTGAGCGCCGGCACCTAAAGCACCTAAAGCAGGAAGTATGAACCACATTACCGGTGTAGCTGCTATATCTTTAGCTACTTGCCTAACCCAAGGTTCATAATCTGGTGGAAGTATAGGTACAAACATGTATGCGAAGAATGAACCCCAATCAGGTCTTACAGCAACACCTACAGCCACCCAGAAAAATACCAACATAATTATCATTACACCGCTCTGGACCCACTCTAAAACCTTAAGGGCTTTCTTCAAGTAAGCTGAGAACACAACCATAAGCAATGAAATTGTTAATAATGCATAGAAGATTAACGTTTGATATGTTGTAGGTAATCCGATAGAATTAATGATGATCTGAGCTGAAAGAGTGCCTAGGGAAACAAACCAGAATGGGGTGACAGCAACAAACATCGTTGCTAGGAATATAACTAACCATCCACCAAAAACCCTCTTTAGAGCATGAGATGGTGGTTCACCAGTAATGGTGAATAACTTCATACCTAGGTATTGGATGACTGCTTTAGTCCATACACCATAGAAGAATGCCCAAGTAATGATATAGCCGAAGGCTGCTGCAGCTCTAGGAGTCCATATAAGCTCACCCGAACCTACACCTATAGCAGCTATAAGGGCTCCGAAACCGAAATACTTAATTATACTTCTTAAACTTATTTTCTTTAATTCCTCAGGCGGATCTGGAGCAGTCTGAATAACTTCATTATATAATTTTTCGAATTCAACTAAATGTTCTTTGGAGGACACTATAACACCCAGGATTTTAAAAAACTATATGTTATTTTAAGTATTGTTTTATTTATACATTTTATATTATTTAAGTAATTAAAATAAAATTATTTATTAATATATTGTGTAAGACTTAAAAACTTATCTAAGCTATATCTAAATTGGTGTTTAGTAATGGCCAAGGCCAAAGTTCTTAAAATCGAAGATCAGGAGTTTGTATATCATAAATCCAATCCTAACCGTATAGTTAAGGTTATCTCGCTACCTGACATA
>JAWBKW010000019.1:0-20876 GCA_038831135.1 Sulfolobales archaeon
TAGCTAGATACCCCAACGCTGGCTTAGAGAGACCGTCAGAGGAGATCTTGAGAGAACACGCCGAGGAGGCCATCTCGATTGCTAAGGGGGTACTGGATGAGGTCTCAAAGGCTATTCAAGACCCGTAGTGACATCGTAGAGATCCTCGGGAGGCTGGCTAGAGAGATCAACGCCACGGTTTACCTGTTTGGAAGCTACGCTAGAGGTGATCACACGCTTGAAAGCGATGTTGACATAGTAGTTGTATGCGAGTGCTTCAAGAGCATGAACTACCCAAATAGAGTTGCGTTCGTAAGAACGAGACTACCACCCGACATCGGGTTCGACATAGTAGCCTTAACACCGGAGGAGTTCAAGAGTAGATCGAGCAAGGCGTTCTTCAGAGACGTATCAAAGCACTGGGTAGAGATAAAACCGTAAAAGCACGCGGTCACCAGCCTACAGTCACCTCAAGTTTAAGGCTTTCTAGACGAAGAGTCCTCTGCAGCGAGAAGCTACAGTAGATTTCAGTAATACGGTAGAACATGCGGGAATTCAGTAGAAAGAGGGTAGACGCACGACCTCTAGCTCTAGTGTGTAGTCTATGTAGCCGTCTCTAACTAGTCCAGCTGTCTCCAGAACCTTTCTAGCCTCTAGCACCGTTTCCCGTCCTAGGTTTCTGTGGGTTTTCCTGGAGCAGGTCATCACGGTTTTGCGGGTCTGTTCGTGGGTTTGATTGTGTGTTTCTGCGCATGAGGTACTACCGGTTCTTACGTTAGTCTTTCTTGCTGTTCTTCATGGAGTTTTCATAGGTTTTCACACTCGGTTATGCGCGACGTGTACGATTCCTTCATAAGTCCTTCATGCTGTCTTCCTCGGGATTTAAGGAGGTTTTATAGAGGATTTATTGGTTGGAGTCCGGTGTACTGTACGAGCCTCTGAGAAGTTTCCTCGAGGTGTACAGTACAGCCGGGTCTACATGATCCGGTCGAGAACGCGGTGATGTGTGGAAGCTGTTTGGTTTGTTTTATAACAACTGAGGTAATGCGTAGGAATCGGGGTCGAGGTTGAAGGTAGCGAGGTACTTTAAGACGTGGGTAGTCGTGCTTGTCTCGCTTTCCCTGGCTCTACCTACTCTACGGATCGCGGCGGCTTCTAGCGCTCTCCACGATGCGCTAACCGATGCTCTCGACAGAGCTCTGCGACCCCTCAGCGCTACATCGTTAGCCCCCTGCTGTTTGGTGGTACTGAATCAAGTAGTTAGTGAAAGAGCTAAGCTACCACCCCTGAATCAGTAGACCTAGTGGAACTCACTGGAAACTTTCCAGTTACTGGAAAGTTTATGGTGGTCTGTCCATTAGAACTCCTCATTCTCTTACGTGGATAGTTTCCAGTTACTGGAAATTTCCAGTAGGTTAATTTCCCACGCTCCACTTACTCCTGGTCTACGCTAAATCTGATACTTCTTATTAGGAGATGTCAGATACGCTAGCTATGGGGGTGCTCGTCTACGTAGTGGTGGTGTCATATGTATGGTTATGGAGTTGGTAACACCTAGAGCTACTAGAGCTATTGGAGATAGGAAACATGTTTTAACGGATTAGGAAGTCTTTTCTAGCTAGGTATGGTAGATAAAGGTGTGGTGGTGACCGCGTTTGAGTTATAGAGTTAGGGTCGTGGTGAAGGAGGTTAAAGGGTTTTGCGCCTCAGGCTTTAAGCTCGGTGACGAATTCGTAGTCGAGAAGTTTTACGTACTGCCTCAGTCAAACGCGAGGATATGTCTCCACGCTCTAGCGGGGATGTCCAGCCTCCTACTACCGTTCCTAAAAGGAGTTTCAGCTCGTGAGCTAGGCATCGGTACAGAAGATGATGTAGGATATGTTCAGTGCCCCGATCCAGGAAGACCTTACACTACCGGCGGTACTGTGGTTTTCGAGTTAAGGAGAGAGAAGATAGACTAAGTTACTTCTCTTTCGACAACACTCACTATTCTCTCCGCCGCCCTACCGTCACCAAACGGTGACTCACTAGGTAGTTCTAGTGAGTGCGAGACCACTTTCTCCAGCTCTGCTAACACAACACTCGGGTTTAAACCAACTACTCGAGCGAAACCCACCCTAACAGCTTCAGGTCTCTCAGTAGAGCTCCTCAACACTAAGACAGGCTTCTTTATTCTTCGATGGTGAATTTCTCGGCATCTCCATGAATCTTTTAAATCTCTCAAGTTCTCAACGCTTTCAACATGATAGAGAAATATCGCTTATGTTTACAAAGTATTTATCGGGGAAGATGTATGATGGAATATCAACACTCATTACTGTGTATCTAACAGCTTAATAGGATGTGTTTAATACCTCCATTATGGAGTTTATTGCTTACCGACATTTCAGTAGCCATGCATTCGGCCGAGTGCTGAGAGCATCTAGGTTTTATGCTGCTAAGATTAAATAAAATGAACAAATAAAATGAACTCACCGTGTTCAACATGTGCAACGATGTCTGAAGAGGAGAGTCTGCTGCAAATCACTAGGTAATGAACGTATTTTGATGCGAGCACCTATATGTGAGGGAACCCTTGAATAATGAGAGGATGATACAAGGAGAGTAGGTGATGAAGTAGGCTCTCTATTGTTTAATGTTCAAAACATTTTTCCTTACAAATCTAATTAGTAATGTGTTGCACTCGGGAGATGCTATGGTAGTTAAAATGGGAAATTTCCCAAGTAATGTGTTCGTTCATCCAACTGCCGTTGTCGAGGAGGGCGTTGTCATTGGCGAAGGAACTAGGATATGGCACTTCGCCCATGTTAGAAGTGGTGCTAGAATAGGCAAGAATTGTAACATAGGTAAAGATGTATACATTGATGTGGATGTCGAAATAGGTGACAACGTCAAGATACAAAATGGGGTAAGTGTCTACAGGGGAGTTAAAATAGAGAACGAAGCATTTATAGGACCTCATGTTGTGTTTACGAATGACTTGTATCCTAGGTCTTTCAGTACTGATTGGCAAATCATACCAACACTCGTTAAGCGTGGTGCAAGTATAGGGGCAAATGCCACTATAGTATGTGGCATTGTCATCGGCGAGTACGCATTAATAGGGGCTGGAGCAGTAGTCACCAAAGATGTCCCCCCACATGGACTCGTAACGGGTAACCCCGCCAAGTTAAGGGGCTTTGTTTGCTACTGTGGAAGACCTCTTAAGGATGAAGATGTTGCAGTCGAGACAGAGAATTACTTAAAGTATATATGCCAGCATTGCAAGAGAGAGGTAGTAATACCGAGACAAGACTATGAGAGGTATCTCAAAGAGAGTACCAAGTGGTGATTACTTGAGACGGATACCCATAGCTAAGCCAATAATTGAAGAAGACGAGATAAGAGCAGTAGTGGAAGTTCTAGGGTCTGGCATGCTTGCTCAAGGGAAAGAGGTCGAATTTTTTGAGCAAGAATTTGCCAACTATATTGGCGTGAAGCACGCAATAGCTGTTGCGAATGGTACACTCGCACTAGATACAGCATTGAAAGCGATAGGAATAAAGCCCGGTGACGAAGTGATCACGACAGCCTTCACGTTCATAGCGACAGCAAATGCCATATTATACTAGGGAGCTAGACCTGTTTTTGCTGACATAGATCCCAAAACATATAATTTAGACCCCAATGATGTCCTAGAGAAAATAACGAGTAAGACTAAGGCTGTAATAGTGGTTCATCTTTACGGGCAGCCAGCCGATATGAAAGCTTTAAGGAGATCGCTGAGGACCATAAGTTGATCTTAGTAGAAGACTGTGCACAGGCTCACGGGGCTGAGTTCGAGGGAATGAAAGTCGGCAGTTTAGGTCATGTAGGCATTTTCAGCTTCTATCCAACGAAAAACATAACGACAGGTGAGGGAGGTATCATCACTACCAATGACGATGAAGTATCTAGGAAATCACGTTTAATACGCGATCATGGTCAAGCGAGGAAATATGTTCACGAAGAACTCGGTTACAATTACCGGATGACAAATATCGCAGCGGCGATCGGTAGAGTGCAACTTAAGAAGCTTGACCTCCTTAATGAAAAAAAGATAAAAAATACTACATACTTAACTAAAAACCTCGCGAACGTTAGAGGGATAGTAACACCATATGTAGATCCACGGGTCAAACATGTTTACCATCAATACGTGATACGAGTGGAAAACGATTTTCCACTCAATAGAGATGAATTAGCTACAAGACTCGAAGAGAAGGGAGTTGATGTAGCGGTCCACTATCCGCTACCCGTACACCAGCAACCGTTCTACAAAAGATTAGGCTATCCGCAACACATTTGTCCTAATGCTATTATTGCTTCTAGAAAAGTATTAAGCTTGCCTGTTCACCCACTACTCACAACAGAGGATCTTGATTACGTAGTTAGCACTATAAAGGAGTTAATAAGGGAGTAGCTATGAGCCTTAGAGTTGGTGTAGTAGGAGTAGGGAGTATGGGAGTAAATCATGCTCGCGTGTATTCTGAATTAGCCAAGGAGGGTTTAGTTGAGTTTGTGGGAGTCGTTGATATAGATTTTGAGAAGGCTAAGCATGTGGCAAAGAAGTATAACACACATGCCTATAACAACCATCTAGAACTCTTAGAGAACCGAGTTGAAGCAGTAAGCATAGCGGTTCCAACACGGCTACACAAGAAAGTAGCTTTGAACTTCATAGAGCGTGGAGTTCACGTATTAGTGGAAAAACCTATAGCTGATACCGTTGAAAACGCCATGGAGATTGTCAATGCTGCCGAGAGACATGGTGTAATACTCACTATAGGACATGTGGAAAGATTTAATTCAGCTGTCCAGAAGCTAAGGGAATTTTTGAGAAGAGGAATTCTGGGTGAGGTGTTAGTAATGAATGCTAAGCGTGTGGGACCATTTTCACCAAGAGCGTCTGATGTAAGTGTCATCATAGATCTTGCAGTTCATGATATAGATGTCATGAGATATATTACGGGTTTAGAAGTTAGGAAACTATATGCTCGCGGGAGGCGTGTACACAAGGAGAGCATGGCAGACGATTATGGACTTTTAATTTTAACGTTCGATAATGGGACAGATGGATTAATTGAGACAAATAGATTAACTCCACATAAAATGAGAACTCTCACCGTAGTAGGTGATCGTGGAGTAGCTGTTGTAGACTATATAGACCAGAAATTAACACTATACAATGAGGAATGCGTATCTGAAGTACGCGTAAATAAAGAGGAACCACTCAAGCTCGAGATAATAGACTTCGTAACTTCTGTAAAATATCGTAAAACCCCCATGGTGACCGGCTATGATGGAATAGTTGCACTAAAAATTGCCGAGAAGGCTTTAGAGTCCATTAAAATAAATAGCATTAAAATAAATAGCGTAGTAGAAGTAGATCGGTTATGGTGGTGATATTCTGGTAAAACTATTAGGACTAAACAATAAAGAGGTCAAGTACAAGGTACAAAGAGGGGAAGTAACTATCGCAGTATATGGATTAGGACACGTAGGCTTGCCCTTAGCGTCCGTTTTTGCAGAGAGGGGTGCTATGGTGATAGGAGTGGATATTGACGATGAAAAAGTAAAATTACTAAATGAAGGTAATAATTACATAATAGAGGAACCCGGTCTAAGCGAACTGGTTAGGAAAAATGTTAAAGAGGGTAGGCTAACGGCTACAACTAACGGTGTCGAAGCTGCAATGAAGGCTGATGTAATGATAATAACTGTGCCTGTACTAGCTGATCGAAATGGCTATGTAGATTTAAGAAATCTCACGAATGCTGTACAAATAATCGGCGAGGGGCTTAAGAAGGGAGATATAGTTATAATCGAGACAACATTACCGCCAGGTACTACAGAGAATATGATATCTTTACTAATGGAAAAGAGTGGTCTGAAGATTGGGGAGTTTGGTGTTGCACACGCTCCTGAGAGAATGTCTACTGGGACGGCTATTAGAGACATTACAAGAGCATACCCTAAAATTGTAGGAGCGAGTGACAATAAGACGCTTGAGGCTGTTGTGGGGTTGTATGAAACTATTAACGAAAAGGGCGTTATACCGGTGTCTTCGATAAAGGTTGCTGAAGCGGTAAAAGTTTTTGAAGGAATATATAGGGACGTAAACATCGCTTTAGCTAATGAGTTGGCGTTATGGGCTGAAGAAAATGGACTAGACGTCTGGGAAATAATTAAGGCAGCTAATTCGCAACCTTATTGTCATATACACCGACCTGGGGTCGGTGTTGGTGGACACTGCATACCAGTATATCCTTGGTTTATAATAAATACGGCTAGGAGGAGAAAGCCCTTACTCACATACTACGCGAGGATTTTAAATGACTCAATGCCGTATCACATAATTGAACTACTTATAGAAGCCTTTAATATAGTGGGCAAACCTATTAAGGAAAGCAATATTCTCGTCATGGGCTTAACGTTCAGAGGTGGAGTTAAAAGTTTCATAAATACTCCGGCTGATATAGTCATCAGGGAACTTAGGAAATTAGATACAAACGTATATGTATATGACCCACTATGCGTGGAGGAAGACGCGAGGAAATTTAACGCCAAATGGAAAAGTGACTTCAAGGACGTAGATGCAATAGTTATCATAACTGACCACAAAGAATTCTTAAAACTAGACTTGGAGAAAATCTCTAAAGAGGTAAGGACGAGAATAATCGTAGATGGAAGAGGAATAGTCGATCCTGATGAGGCCAGAAAATACGGTTTTGTGTATGTAGGAGTAGGAAGGACCATAGCTGGAATCAAATAGAAGATACCCATTGACAAAACGATTCCGCATAAGCTTCAACAGATTCCTTTCAAACTAAAATACATGGTAATTCCTTATACTGTGCTCGTCACTAGTACCCCCATCTCTAAATTCACCACCGAATAAATGAGCAACGAGTGTTTTCTTCGTTTTGCTAAAGCATTTAATAAAACGCTTTTTAATGAGAGAAATGCTCCATAAGCAACTCTACTGGTAGACTAGAGACTGGTAGACTAGAGTATACGGCACTCATATTCTTTCAGAACTTTTAATGCTTTATCTAAGCTGTAACCTATGACCATTTCCCAAGTTTAACTAACGTAAAGTAGTCCTGATAGTGAAATAGTGAAAGCACCCATACTGTTCACGTAATATTGTAATGGTTGCTGTGGTTATCTACTTACTGCTTTTAAAGTACCTCAACGATTTATGGTTGTATTGTCCGTGAGACTCCTCTGCTCATTACTCCTTTGCTTTATGGATAATTAAAAAGTTACATACTAGCTAATAATGAACTATTTTACTTAGACCAATATGACCGTCATTCTTGAAACAGTCTTTGCTAGCAATACTGAACATCATCAGCTAGTTAAATCCTCCGCTAGTGTCCATATCCATCGTACTAATAGTGTCCTACATGACGCATGCTTTATTACTAATAATCTCTAGTTATTTATTCTAACAGATACTCTCAACAAGTCCAAACATCTATTGATACTTCTACTACTCACTCTTTTCACGTTATACTTACCGCACCATGGTGGAGTCGAATTAGCATGTGCGTATGTGACACTTATAGCAAAGCACATAACATGCAAGACTCCACAACTAGATATCATTTAAAAACAACACATGCCAAACTTAGCAATATTCTTAGAGATGTTGACGATACGACTTAGCTTAACAATACTAAATCAGATTTTTAATTTTAATTGTTGTAAATAATGTCCATAAGCTTATTCTAAGCTAATAGTGTAATTCTGCGACTTTGTCGACTTAAGCGTATAGATACAGATGCTTATAAATTTGTTCCTGAAGTATTTATAAAAGAGATTTATATATGTTTATTATGCTGTTAACTCTTTTCTCTATGTCAAACTTTTCCTCCGCTAGTACTCTTGAACGTTGACCAAAGACCTTTAATTTTTCTGAGGACGAGATTAATTCGAGTAGCGCAGATGCAAGACCTTGCGGGTTCTTTGGCTCAACTAAATATCCGTTATATCCATTAATGACGGCTTCCGGAATTCCTCCTACCTTTGTCGCTACAACTGGTTTCCCGCTAGCGAGCGCTTCCAATAAGAATATCGGTAGACCTTCCATGAGTGATGGAAGGCACACTACATCGGTGGCTGCTAAATATAATGGCATAAGCGTTCTTGGAATACTTCCTGTAAATATGGTAAACCTGTCAACGTCTAGCTTTCGTGCGAGTTTATGTAGGTGGCCTCGTAGAGGGCCATCTCCGACTATAACAAATCTTACATTTTTATAATACTTAGTTATCTCTGGTATAGCACGTATTAAGTATTCGATTCCGTACACTGGATACAAGCGTCTAGCAGTAAGAACCATAAGCTCATCTTCTTTAATTCCTAGCTTTTCTCGAATTATAGATTTATCAATGTTAGGATTGAACATGTTAGTGTCAACGCCGTTATAGATCAAAAATACCTTATGTGGTTCATTAGCTAAGCTTTTTGATATTTTATATATTCTCTTACTTGGAACAATAATGGCATCAGCGCTATTGATTACTTTTCTCACAAGTTGGTCTATCCTTAGACTCAATCTCGCTCCGTACTTTATCTCTGGGACAGTTTGTAGATCGAAACCATGCGTTGTAACGACTAGCGGTCTTTTCGTTCTGGCCTTGGCTAAATATCCTATGACCCCCTCCGGATAAGCGAAGTGAGCGTGAATAATCTCCACTTTTAAATCCTTGACAATTTCTAATACTCTGCTATAGTATCTTCCTTCCCAATATATTGTCCTAGGACTTCGGAAAAGCCCGATAGGAATTTTCCTGTTAATCATCTGAATGACATAAGAGAAAAATTCATCGACTCCTAAGGTATATCGCAATCCGTAAAAGTGTATGTCATTTGTAAAACTATCTTCCTCGACTCTAGATCTAACAACATGGACTTCGATACCTTTCCTTGCGAGCCGACATATTTCATCGAAGACGAAGGAATAAGATATTTCATTCGGTGTTTTACTTACGCTACTCGCAATCACCAATACCTTCATGCCTAGCATCACCTAAAACATATTCAGATTTTTCTTAAAAGATATAAATTCAAGTTACATTAAAAATGCTATTTTTCGTCATGGTCCTTCTCATCATCTAGAAGCTCTTGCAATATTCCCACAATGTAATTCTTCTTAGCATAGCTGATTTGTAGATCACAGCACGGTTGGATAGTAAAGTCACGAGCATTTATTCTCTTTTGACAGTACGTAATATTCTGCTTAAATTGAAATGCATAGTCAGATATTTTCAAGACATCACCTTTCCGCTTGTAAATTTCTGCGATATATTGTTTAGCTTCTTACTAAAGATACCTTACATCTCATAAAAGTCGAGATGATAGTTTGCGAACCCAAGTTTTTAATTACTATAATATCTTGATTTTCTGTGAAGGTAGTCTACAATATATAATGGTGTGATCTGGGCAAGGTTATCTTAGAGGTGTATACTAGAACTGAAACGAGAGGAACTAAGTAGATGTTTCCTACAGACACATCATTTCTAAAAGACATCGGTTTTATTAAATCTTAGATAATTTGATTATTAATAGTTCTCCGTTTATTATCATAGGAATACGCCTCAATTTAATGCGCTCTAAGCTTATGCGAACGCATGAATAAAATCTGTTCCCTCATAATTTATAGTTTATAGCGGGTAAATTGGTTGTATCAAGAGTTTATCCATTACGATAAGTACCATTTATTTTTTATCAAAGGTTACTAAAGTGAGATGCCAACTAATTTGAACGCTCACAGCGCCAGTCCCAGTTTAAACGATTTACTGATACTTTCGTTGTCTATTTAAAACTGGTCTATGCATATCCATAAATAGCCGCTAATATCTCTTTTAAATTTAATAGTACAATTAGTCCCTTTCGGCAGTATCGTCGTGAATTTGACATCATCAACAATTATAGTGATTATCTTATTCGGAGCCCAAGGTAATAAAAATTCGGTAAATACCTCATCAAACGAACACTTTCTCGAACTGATGACCCAGCATATGTTTTTGCACGATTCTTCTAAAGGCTCACAATGCCTACCAAAATATTTTTACTTCACACTTCTACTTATTGCGTATAATATAACATAATTGCACTACTATCAAATATTTTTTGGACATTTTCCTCAAAGATATAGAAAGGTTTAGCAACCAACCACTCCAACATGATAACGCCAAGCTGAGAGTATTGAGTAGTGTAGATGTAAATTCCGGATCGTGTTGGTAGTAGGACATTAAAACTGTCGTTATAAGGTCGAAACATCGAACGTTCAAATGGCATAAACCTTAAATAGCTATGGAAGCAAACATAGGGTAGAGTGAAAGATGTTTTTAAATCAGCAAAGCAGTCAACTACGAAATCGGTGAGAGCATAGAAGTGGCATAATGCTGGTAGCTTATCAAAATCAATATAAGAAGTTTTCGCACTAAAAACTTTTGCGTCTACAACAATATATAAGAACGCTACGAAATTCAATAGAGACCATACGAGTATTAATAGCACATACACCTTAGCGATAGTCCTTTTAGAAAAAATTTTGAAAAATAGTATGGATATAACATATGGTATTACAAACAAGTATCTAGTCATTATGGTAAACTTTCCCATAAGAAACGAATAAATAGCAGATTGATAACCAATTATTACGGTGAAAGAGAGAAGCAACGCTATAACATCTTGGATGCCCTTATTGAGTTTCTTAAATTTTGTCATAAGTGTAATAATAGTAAGTGCCGGTAGTGGTAGCAATAACAGTATGAGAACATATGTGGCTATTCTCGAAATGAAAGAAAGAATAGGTGGGAAATACTGATATTCGATAGGATGAGTTATCGTACTACGTTCTAAAAAGAACATCATGATATCATTAAACGAGAGCCCGATATCCCTAAGCCGAGAATAAAATATTTTATCGAATAACAAAAACAGAATAGCAGTAACGATGGCAAGAAACAGCGACCTGATCTCGATTTTCTTACGACGTTCAACGTAATTGGTGAATATTTTGATGACAAAGTATAGTATAAAGGTAAATGTTATAGCGTTTCCTGAAGTATAATAGCTAAACAAGCACAGAATTACAAACAAGAGAGTCACTACGAAATTAGAGATTTTCGAAAACGATGCTTCAAAATATTTCACCACATAAATTACTGAAAGATATATAGCGATAACTAAGGCCGTAGACCCTAATGTGATATAATAGAGGGGTGTATAACCAAAAGCCCAGTATAGTAGTGACAAAAGAAACATAAACTTTATAGCGTAATACCATTTATGAGTAAAGTTATATCCTCTTTTTAGAAAAGTACCTAACAATGCTGAAAAAAACAGGTAGTGTAGAAAAAATGTAACAGGAACATAGCCTATATGAAAAAACTGAATACCAGCGACCTCACTTATAACAGCAATCAAATAAATCGAGAATGGATAATAATCGTTATACAGCTTAGCATGTCTGACTATAAAACTTTGCGACAACAATTGCTTTTCCCCTAAAAGATGGTAAGCTGATGTGGGGAAGAAAGCATCATAATATCCGCTTAACCATAGTAAAATTGGGCTAAGAATTACGGCTACATAGAGCAACATCTCTATGGGGAACGTGTTACTTACGATCTTCTCCATTTGCCGCAATTACCTCACCCTTATTCCACTTGACTAATCGCTTCTAAAATTGTCTTTGCAGTCCTTTCGTAATCAAAATGCCGTGCAAGTGTTAATCCATTAGCTATTAATTGATGGACTAACGTCTGGTCGTACATTACTTGCTTTATAGCTTTAGATATAGAATGGGGGGTGGGTTCACACAGTACCGCAGGCTTTTTAAGCGATTTCTCGAGAAATTCAAATATCTCATGTTTTGTGATTATTACTGGAATTCCGAGAGCCCACGCCTCAATCACCTTTATTGGGATTACAGTTTTCACATTAGTTGTTCCCCGACTCGGAACTACCAACACGTTTATTCTCCTTAGCATTCTTAGTGCATCATCATGTGATATGAACCCTGTTATCTCACAAGATATCTTTAGTTCCCCACAAAGTGCTTCGATCTTTTTTCTTAGAGGACCGTCACCGACGATCAGCAATTTAAATTTGGTTCCAATATCTTTTTGAAGAATATGAATAGCTTTAACAAGCATATCAACCCCTTGCCACCATTCAAGCAGACCGGTATACCCAATGGTAAACTCTCTTTCATCCTTAGTGGATTCGACCTCAGACATCTTCCTTATCTTGTTTATTTTAATCAGATCCACACCGGGCGGAGTTATTAGTGGGGGTGCCCTACTCTTGACACGTCTACGCTTACATAGCTCGCGATAGAACAGTAATGATGGAACCGCTATTCTGTCAGCCTTGTATACTACGAACCGGTCTGATATGCTCAGTAGCCTCTCGAAAATTTTCTTATCCAATCGATGGACTTTTATGTTTCCTACACCTTTAATCTCTTCTTCGAGAAGACTCGGTATTTTTACCACGACCTTGGCCTTATGGATTCTCTTAAACGCTACTGGAAACAATGCTAGTCCTGAAGTACGTACGTAAATAAGCTTCGGTCTCTTAAACACCGCTAGTATTGTAAAAATAAGTCCATAGAACACTTCCAGCAGTAAACCTATAGTATATGGATAACCTATGAGTGGTAGTAGTAGCTCTAACCTTACGTCTTTTTTGACTAAACTTAAAGATGATTTATCGAATAATCTACCGATATTGGAGATTGGTAGTAAGGAATAAGTTACAACATCACAGTACTTTCGCAAGAATTTAATTAACTGGCGCTCATTAATGCTATCGCCAGCAGACCCGATGATGTTTGGCAACATCGCAACTACCTTAATGACTTTATCGATAGTAGACACCCAGTCAAGTAATTCTCCTCGTGTTTTAAAATAAAAATCTAGCTATCGAGCAAACTTATAGCTATCATTTAATCTGTTGTTTATTGCTATGAATAGGGCTTATTAATTAAGGTCTCCTAGAAACTCCCTACTTCAATCAGCCCCGAATCTTTCTCAAAATCAACTTGTCAAGAGAAATACTTACTAGTACACTTGATCTATCGACAAAACCTTTATCTGTATTTCTTTACGGATCTAATAGATAGAATTGATTAAGTTATTACTTATTTCGGCGATCACGGCTTCGGATAGGTGAATGAATGGATTTGATGTTACAGTAGATCGCAATCAACACTCACGCTACCTCTTAGTAGGTGGAATATAAACGTATATATTTTCGCAAAAGGCTTGTTGGAAGTAAAACTCTCATAAACTTCTCCGATTTTATCCCTCTGCGTTTTTATCTGTCAAATTTTTTTAATTATTCGTTTAAGTTCTTCATATAAGTTAAAATTAGTTTATTATCTATATTTCTGACTATTCCAGTAATTCTCCTTTGTTCGATGTTATTTCCGGCGTTTCAACTGAAATAGCTTCTAATGCTATCAATGTGTAATTCTCTGGACATATGGATGGCACTATAAGGGTTTTAGCATCTTTCAATAGACTTAGATTTTATGTATACTAGGAGATGAACTTTATTGTTCAAATTATGACTGTTGATAAATTCAGATACTTTAGTTTTAGACTTCCACTCCCAGCGATGAGTAGGTCGTCATCAATTTCAAGTGCTGAGACTATGAAGTAGCTTATTAGATGGACGTTTTTAATCCATATACGTTTAGTTAAATAACCATTTTTGCTAAGTGTGATCGACAAGAGGTTCGCAATAGTAGATTTTCCTGTTCCGTCTGGTCCGCAAAAGCGATTACATAGGTGTTAGGGGTCTTCATTTTATTCCACCGTCCATAAGTTGCAGGTATTTTTCTGTGTTAACCTGCCATGAGAAGTGTTTCCTAACGTGATTTAAGCCGTTGGCGGAAAGTCTTTTTCTTAGATCTTCATCGACTAATATGAATTCTAGCGTTCTAGCAAGCTCTTCAGGATCAGGTTTCTTAATTAACAGACCCGTTACTCCATGTCTTACAACCTCCGGTATTCCACTTACTCTTGTTGCAACGACTGTAGAGCCGCAAGCCATAGCTTCTAAAACGGTTGCCGGCAAGCCTTCAAACACGGAGGGTAAAACGTAGACATATGCTAACGAGTAGAGATACTTGAGGAGAAACCTAGGCACTTTTCCGATATAGAACACACGGTTCAGCACACCGCATTTCTCCGCTAGGTTTAAGCACATCTTGATGTACTGTACGTCTCCACTACCAGCGATGATTAATGACCATGACTTTTCATTAAGCATGCAGAGAGATTTCATTAATATGTGTAAACCCTTACGTGGTTCAAACCTACCAATGAAGAGCACGATCTTCTCGTTACCCGTAAGCTCCTTATATCCTTTAAAAACCAACAGTTTGTTCACAATCTTTAAAGCATCATTTAATGGTTGAGGCTTAAACATATCTACGTCTACGGAGTTTGGAATCACAACAATTTTTTCTCTAGGAACTCGATAGTGACTCGTTAAAATGTCCTCTAGAAACTTTGAAACAGGTATTACATATGCGCTCTTGACACTGAGCTTTTTCAATGATATTGCGTGCTGTGGGGAAACAGCTATGAGATGGGCTAGTCTATGAATATTGAACGGGTCATTCTTTAGTGTTTCTATGTCTTCAAAAGGATAAATACCGTGTATCGTCAAGAAAACCCTTCTATTGTTGAACATAGTTGTAAAACCTTGTAGCAGAGTAGCTTCTACGTGGACATTAATGACATCGTATTCTTGAACAACGTTAGCTACTACTTTATGAGATTCTAGACTGTAGAAAAGAGGTGTTCTAATCAGATAACCCGGAAGAGCCGTTTTTACGAAGTGGAGATCGATCTCATATTTGTCATTAAGTACAAGTATTTCGTTGGTTACCCTAGAGGGTTCAGGAGCTACAATGCCGACTTTTACGCCTTTAGTAGCTAGGTGACGACCGAGCTCTTTAACGTATGTAGATGGTCCGCCTACGTAGTCTAGGGGGGTCTGAAGGATATGTAGAACACTTATGTCTCTCACGTCCAAACCCCCCTATTCTCTAGCGCTTCTTGGTATGTTTGAACTATTTGTGGAATAACCATGTTCCACGAGAACCTTTCTTCTATGGTTTTACGTGCGTTACGGGCTAGCTTCTCTCTAAAGTTTTTATCTTGGAGAAGCGTTATGATGGAATTACTAAGAGCATTCAGATCACCAGGATCGATCAAAATGCCGTTCACCATGTGCTGTATTACCTCGGGGATCCCCCCTACGTTAGAAGCTATGACTGGTAGTGAACATGACATTGCTTCAAGTAATGTCATTGGTAAGTTTTCTCCATAGGATGGAAGCGTTAGTACAGTTGACGCACTGTATAGTTTGATAAGCTCATGTCTTGGTAGGTATCCAACGAACATGTAGTTCTTTTCTGGTACTCCCAGCTTTCTCAGCATTAATTCGATCTGCCTCCTCTCTCCGGTACCACAAAAAACAAAAATGGTTTCCTTATTATCTCTAAGTATTCGTGGAATAACCTTGACGAGATCGTATACACCTTTTAAAGCTAATAATCTACCGACGTACAAAACGATGTTTTCAAAACCTATTTTCGACTTTAGGTCGCAACCTCTCTCGTTCTTCTTCCAGAATTCTGTGTCAACAGCATTGTATATTACTTTGATTTTTCCGTGTAGATAGGGGTATTCGTGTTCTAACCATTTTTTCATGTAGTTAGACGGGGTAACGTATATTTCTCCTTTTCTTAAGTAGAGCTCCTCAGTTACTCTCAACATGGGGTATAACAGTAACGTCATCCTCTCAGACTGACTCATTCTAGAGAAGCCAGCCCCAGAGCTCCTCGTGGCTTTGTACTGGCTTTTGATGGTGGTATGTATGGTCGTAACTACTGGAACCTTTACGCGATTAAATAGTCTAAGCAGAACATCTGGCATATGTGCTGTATGAGAGTGAAGGATATCTATCTTCTCTCGCTTAATTAAGCTTGGGATACGGTTATATACCGCATACTGAAAGCGTGCATTATAGAAGAAAGTGTCTTTTGCTAAGGTAACGTAGTGTACACGTATGTTATTACTAAACTTGACATAGCTTGCTACGTTCTCAACCTCCTTGCCAAAAGACACTCTGTACGGTGCTAAGACGTGAACCTCTATCGATCTGGGTAGGTTCATCACCAATTCAGTTATGTAGCTCCCCACACCACCCCAAACGTTCAAGAACTCCGGCGCAAGCATGGCAACTTTCAACGTTGTTCACCTAGGACTCTTTACCATTCACTACAAGAAAATTATTTCACCGCAAGGTAGGTGGAAGTGTTCGTTTTCTAGGTGTCCGCTTAGGTGTGTGGTGTGCCATGCCTTACACTTTGGGCAGTATACTCTGTATATTTTCTTCTCGTGGTTTATCGCTTCGGCTAGGACTATAAGTCTTCTTCGGGCTAGCCATAGCTTGATGCTTTCTGTCAGCTTCTTTGTGAGAGTCTCTCTCAAGGTGTCTGCCTCTAGTTGCTAGTCCGGTAGTCTTGTTCCGAGCTTTTCTTCGGCGTATCTCTTTATTTCCTGGTACCTCTCCGGTTTGAATGCTGCTTTTACGTTTGGGAGGACTTCTCTCGTTATGTAGTTTATTGCTTCTTCTCTACTGAGGCTACTCACAACCTCGTTGATCAGTTCTTTGAATGCGATCACGTATAACTCCGTGTCGTCTTCCTTGCTCCTCTTCATTGTCACAGCCCCACCGTAACTAATACTGTTGTCCCCCATATATGTCTTGATAGTCTGTATCCTGCTGGCTATAGATGACTAAACTAGTGCTTTGTTTCGGCAGATTTGGGCTGTTTTGACATACTTCTATGCGAAGTTTAACTTCGTCTAGTATCCGCACCGGCTTTCTCCCGAGAGACGGAAAGTTAATGCTGTTAGTATTCTCTCGACCTCTAGAGACTTGGTCATAGCAAGATTCTAAGGAATGGAGGTAGAAGTGGTTGAGGATTTGCTACTAGTACTATCAAAATAAACGTAGGATGATACCCTAGATGAACGGTCAAGGGTTGCCTAGCTCGAGATCAAGGATAGTGACGAGCTTTAGAAGCACTCAGTTAACAGGCATTACTATCCTCATAGTTAGCTTAGTAGTTAAGGGTTTGGAGTATCTTCTTTGAGTCCGCATTAAAGCTTATATTCCACTTCTAAGTTATTAATCGGGTGTCGTTTTGATTTATTACGTGCCGCCTGCAGTAAAGCTAGCTGAGTTATCTGGTAGAGGACCAGATAACCATCTTGTAGAATACGTTAAGTCCCTTACGGCAAAGATCGTGGTGGTAAATCTGGCTAAAGCGGGCGGCATGGTTCAGAGCTACATAAGGAAAGCTCTTCATGTAGGTGCGTTGAAAAACTTAAGATCCAGTCACGTGCACTTCTAATCGCATTACGTAACTGGGGAAGACAGGTGAAGAAATCTTAATGACTAATGTTCCATTGATTCTTCATAGAATTGTGAACAAATTAATAAAGAGGCTAGGCATGTATAGAGATAGGACTATCAGGTATGCGGGCTTCTTCACGCAATTCATCGGTAGTGAGGGTGTAGTTCTAGACATCGGTTGTGGTTCAGGCATTTTTAGTAAATTGCTAGCTAAAGGTGAAAGAATGGTTATAGCATTGGACATTCAAGAGGATTTTTTGAGGAGGATGAAGAGTACTAATATCAACATTCATAAGGTTTGCGCAGATGCGCATTACCTACCCTTCCGTGATGACTCAGTAGATTACGTTCTCTCTATCTCGTTAATTGAGCATCTCCGAAAGCCTGAAATGCATATAGTGGATGTCTATAGGGTATTGAGAAAGAAGGCTGTGTGGATAATTCAGTTGCCAAACCTCCAATACTTGATAGAACCGCATACCAAATGGCCTCTACTATATTTAATGCCGAAGCAGCTTCAGCTAAA
Organism: Sulfolobales archaeon; assembly: GCA_038831135.1. Classification (GTDB taxonomy): domain Archaea; phylum Thermoproteota; class Thermoprotei_A; order Sulfolobales; family NBVN01; genus DTCV01. The sequence goes on from JAWBKW010000019.1 coordinate 17,990, forward strand.
AATCTTAGAGCTATCCAAGTGCCCCGATGTGAACATGAAGGTTGTGGCGAAGTATGTATTAGAGTTACTCCATAAAACAGGCTTTGAAATAGTCATGATTAAGAAAGTCTACCATGTGAACATAATGAAGCTAATACCGATAGCACCCTCCCTAATTTTCGTTGCGAGGAAAACATGATAGAGTTCCTGGCACTAATGTTAGTAAGCGTACGTTTCGGGGTGCCCCTAACCTACTACCCTTATGCCAGAGCTAGATGACTGAAGAGGCCGTGGAATCTATACTTTGCGAAAATTCCTTACACGGATGTCGAGGAAATCGCCAAAGAATTAGTTTGGATGAGAGAATTGATCTGGAATTTCTGAGAGCTGAACTTGAATGAAGAGGGAGCTGTTTTCAAAAATATTTAAAAGGATTACTTTATGCTAGGGAAAATAGGCATTGATTTGCATCTCGTCGACGCAACAATTAAAACTAATGACTCTCAACAGTACAGTGATGCTACCGAATTTGCCGAGAAATTACTAGGAACTTTACAAGAAAGAAAATAGCTAAGCTGGGTCGGTGTTTAAGCCTGGTACAGATGATATTAGAGATGCTGTTTTAATAAAGATAATAGAAGGGTTTATTAAAAGGGTTCTGAAGTTATTGTCTATGATTCCAAAGCCATGTGTAATATCAGAAAGCTTTTCGGCAACAAGATTAGTTATTCTGATTCGGCCTTAGATTCGTCAAAGGGGTAGATTGCGCGATAATCGTTACAGAATGGGAAGAATTCAAGCAAATTCGGCCTGAAGACTTTTTAATATATGTGAGTGAGAACCTCGGTGATTATTGATGGAAGAGGGTTTATAATCCCCAAACAATGAAAGTAAGTGGATTAAAGTTTAAAGCAATTGGATCGGGACCGTCCAGTTATTAGATCATCTGATGTCGTGTGGATAAGTTTTAAAATCCAGAACTCTACTTAATAGGTATGAGGTCGATTTCGTAGTTGATTTTAAGTCTTTTCAGAGAGGTTATATCTAACGCAAGGTGTGGTTTATGGTCATTACCTATTTTAGCTTGATCTGATAATAAAACATTTACATATGATAATTATTTATTGAATTTTATTTTGATCGCCAATTGTTTCTTCTAATCGCTAATTAATCTCTGTTTTAACCCTTATATTTTCGAAATCCATCGAACTTTTCAATACTGACTAAAATTGATAAAGCACATAGGAAAATTTAGTGTAATCTTTCGACTTTAAGCCTCTGAATAATCTGCTCAAGCAGATAGATTCATTTAGATCTATGCTAATTCACTAGGGGTTTGAACCTTTCAGACCTTTTGACCAGAAGACCGGCATTCCACCTTGGCTAAATAACAGGTTCTCATACGCTCTCTATTAGTATCATTGTGTTCGCTTCTCATAAGCGTTAAAATGGTATATATTGAGGTTAATATGTTAATATCAAGTTGTGATCACCAAAAGTATAGGTGTATCGAGGTTAATTCTACTGCTCGCTCCATCTTGTGTCTCGGTAACTTGTTGTTCAAAATGGTTATTATTACGAAGATCATAATGACCTTAAAGTAAATGGTTGGTGTTTTCAGGATTGTGGAACATACCTGAAACAGGTGAGTATTTCCGGAAACAAGTTAAATCGAACAAGTGATAGACCATTCTCGGTGAACTTATGAGAAAATCCTAAGACAAGCAAGGGCTTGCCATACCCCATGAGCACGCCCAGCATATTTAGGACTTACCTAGGAACGTCAAAAGGCTTAGTCATGATCATTGCTAGCATGGATACGAAGCTCACTACTGGAGCGACGGTCATGATAATGGACTTCGGGAGTAGAACCTCTTAGTTGTTGAGTTAGCATACGGTCTCCGCTTGAAAAATTAGCAGTTTTATTCGGTTTGTATATAGAAGTAATTCGGGAGTTACTACGATGATGCTAAATGCTTTAGAATAACCTCCTAAAGATTAATTAAGTAGAACACTTTTCTCTTCACAGGATTAATGCAAGGGCTTTTATCTTGGATTCGTGTCTTAAAGTTTTACTAACATATTTTAATGATGAGATCTTCCCCTAACACTCACTAACTTCTCCAGCCCTATACATGAAATTCCTCTCCTCAATCATTCTCAAAGTAAAGTTGCTCGATCTCCCTCGCAGAGTCAACAATTACAGCATCACATCTTAACTAAACAACGTGCTACATCATGAACAATAACCCTACATTCCCGATAAATCAAGATCTTCACAAGCTTCACTCCACCAAGTAGGTCTCTCTCTTGATTATCTTTATAATCTTAATCAGCTATTCCGTAGATGGTATTAAGTTACCCCTCCATCAAGTCTCCCAATACACTTTTTATACCCCGAAGGTGTATCCACATCGCGGGGGTAACCAATGCCCTCTACCTGGAGGGTTAAAGTAGTGAAAGGTAGGTTCTACCTATACCATGGGGATAAGTGCGTTGGTCCTGTGGAGGATGTCGTGGGTGTTTATGAGGGGTGGCGCCGGGGGCGGGATTTGAACCCGCGCGGGGTGTTCCCCCACCGGCTTAGCAGGCCGGCGCCCTGGCCAGGCTAGGCGACCCCGGCCCAAGCTATTTTGTGGTTTAGAGTTATAAGTGTTCGTTGTTTACTTCTTTAACTGACTTATAGCTGTCTCCCTGTTTTCCGCTTATATACTCGATTAACTGCGTTAATTTGGTGTTAGAGTTGAGGAAGCCTCCTTGCGAGGTTAAGGTTAAGTACGTACTTCCCGCTATTAGGACGGCACTAGTTACTATTCTCGAGAGAGACTTAGGGTTGAGTACGTACCAAATAGCTAAGGTCTTAGGGGTTACTCCTGCTGCTGTATGTAACTACAGGTCTTCCCGTAGG
>JAWBKW010000020.1:2500-20505 GCA_038831135.1 Sulfolobales archaeon
ATCACGGTGCGGCCTGAAAGGAGTGATCTACCTGAAGGAAATCCGGGTGACCGGAGAGTACGAAGGGTGGTGACCAGGGTCGCACCGTCCGTCTTGAAACACGGGCCGGGGAGTTCACAGCCGTGGCGAGCTTAAGGGGTTTAACCCCGGAGGCGTAGGGAAACCGACAAGCCCGCAGCCGAGTAATACTCGGTTAGGGGCGGGGTCTGAAAGGGCCTGTAGTCACGGTTGTGAGACCCGAAACCGGGCGATCTAGGCGGGGGTAGGGTGAAGCCGGGGGAAACCCCGGTGGAGGCCCGAAGGGGTTCTGACGTGCAATTCGTTCCCCTGACCTCCGTCTAGGGGCAAAAGACCAATCTAGCCCGGTGATAGCTGGTTCCCCCCGAAGTGCGTCTCAGCGCAGCCCTGCTGGAGGTTGGTTACGGGGTAGAGCTACGGATTGGGGATGCCGTAGCCGAGAGGTTACGGTTCTTCAGTCCAACTCCGAACCCGTAACCACCGTAGAAGGCAGGAGTGGGGTTCCTCGGGGTAAGCCTGAGGGCCGAGAGGGGAACAACCCAGACCAGGGTTAAGGCCCCTAAGTGCCGGCTAAGTGCCAAGCGAAAAGGGCGTCCGCGGCCTAAGACAGCGGGGAGGTGGGCCTAACAGCAGCCATCCTCTAAGGAGTGCGTAACAGCTCACCCGCCGAGGCCGCGGGCCCCGAAAATATGTCGGGGCTTAAGCCGGCCGCCGAGACCCTGGGGCGCGACCGCAATGCGGTCGTGATCTGGTAGGGGGGCGTCGAGGTAGGGCAGAAGTCGGGCCGTGAGGTCCGATGGACCTACCTCGAGTGCGGATCCCGGCGGTAGTAACAGCAAAGAGGGGTGAGAATCCCCTCAGCCGGAAGGGCCAGGGTTCCTCAGCAACGGTCGTCGGCTGAGGGTTAGCCGGTCCTAAGGTAGGCCGTAACTCGGACCTACCGAAAGGGAAACGGGTTAATATTCCCGTGCCGTGGGGGTAGGTGCGGTAACGCAAGCCCGAACTCCGACGCTTCGGGGTAGGCTGACTAGGGCAGTCGCCCTAGCTAACTACCCGAAGGCCGGGGAGTACCGTAATGGTGAGAACCGGCTCAAGGGAGGAATGGCTGTCCGATAGGATGGTTCGGCCGAACCCTGGAGCCCGTGAAAAGGGGTTCGGGAACGATCCCCCACGACCGTACCGAGAACCGACACAGGTGCCTCTGGGTGAGAAGCCCAAGGCTTGTGGGGTCTAACCCGAGCTAGGGAACTCGGCAAATTAGCCCCGTACCTTCGGAAGAAGGGGTGCCTGCGGTTTTACGGAATACCTGTGGAACCGCAGGTCGCAGTGACTAGGGGGTCCTGACTGTTTAATAAAAACATAGGTCCCCGCAAGCCCGAAAGGGTGTGTACGGGGGCTGAATCCTGGCCACTGGCGGTACGTTAACCCCGGGTACAACCGGGCGAAGCGCCGCTGAAGGCCGGGGGTAAACTCAGCCATCTCGCCTCGCTTAAAATAACTAAGTTTTATATCCGGGGGTGCGCCTTGCTGTTGATATTAAGATTCATAAATTATGTTATAGAAAAAGAGACATCTGAAGAAAGCTTCTGGTATCTTGTAGGAGCCTTAGGCGATGGAACGTTGTACTTTGATAATGGAAGATATGTGGTAGAGTATGGTCAGAAATCCATTGAATGGTTAAAAATATCTGTAGGTGCAAGGTTAATAAAGTTCGGCCTCAAACCCTTAATTGTTAGGCACAGAGGAAACTACTGGAAACTAAAGGTTTATAGCAAAGACCTTTATGAAAGAGTGAAAAACGGTAAGGGTGTCGTACCCGAATCCAATTACTTTTTGAGTTATTGTCGTGGATTATTCGATGCTGAGGGGTCAATAATTAGACAGGATAAATACCGAGTCTGCATGAGGATATCCCAGAAGAATAAGGAACTATTGGCGAGTGTAAGAGAGAATCTTCTTAAGGTTGGGGTGAAAACAACGAACTTGTTCTTAAACGATAAGAATGGCGTTTATGTGATTCAAATACCCTACTACTCGATTAAGTTATTTCTGGATCGGATAGGGACCAACCACCCTGATAAATTCGAAAAACTTATGTCTCTTGGTTTCCTGAAGCTCCCGGACATCTACTAGTTATCTTCACTTGTTTTTAATCTCAAATTATTATTTCATACTGATTCTAATTTTAGAGGCGGGAGGCTGGGGCCCAGCTCTGACCCTCTTAAGGTAGCCAAATGCCTTGCCGGGTAAGTTCCGGCGCGCATGAATGGATCAACGAGGGCCCCACTGTCCCAGCTCGGGACCCCGTGAAGCCCACGGAGCCGGTGCACAGGCCGGCATCCTCCCGTAGGGAGAGAAGACCTCGTGGAGCTTTACCGCAGCCTGGCGCTGGCCTTCGGATCCTGGTACGTAGAGTAGGCGGGAGGCGTCGAAGCCAGCCTTTCGGGGCTGGTGGAGCCGAAAGTGAAACACCGCCTACCGGGGTCTGAGGGCCTAACTCCGGGTCTGCCCGGAGGACAACGTCAGGTGGGCGGTTCGGCTGGGGCGGCACACCCGCAAAAAGATAACACGGGTGCCCAAAGGTTGGCTCAGGCGGGTCAGAACTCCGCCGTAGAGCGCAAGGGCAAAAGCCAGCCTGACCGGACCCTTGACAGTAAGGGGTCCGGCCGGGAAACCGTGGCCTAGCGAACGCTCGTGCCCCTATCGGTGGGGGCCGGGCATGACAGAAAAGTTACCCCGAGGATAACAGGGTCGTCGCGGGCGAGAGCTCCCATCGACCCCGCGGTTTGCTACATCGACGTCGGCTCTTCCCATCCTGGTGGTGCAGCAGCCGCCAAGGGTGGGGCTGCCCGCCCATTAAAGGGGAACGTGAGCTGGGTTTAGACCGTCGTGAGACAGGTCGGACTCTACCCACGGGAGGTGCGGGCCGCCTGAGGGGAAGACGTCCTCAGTACGAGAGGAACGGGACGTCGCGGCCTCTAGTCGACCGGCTGTTCGACAGGGCATGCCGGGCAGCCACGCCGTAGGGAGTAACCGCTGAAAGCATCTAAGCGGGAACTCCTCCCCGAAAAGAGGCGGCCGTTCCCGGGTTACCGGGAGGAGGGCACCCGTAGAAGACGGGTTTGATGGGGCGGGGGTGTAAGCCCCAAGGGTTTCCGAGGGGTTCAGCCTGCCGCTCCCAATAGCCCGACGCTGCCAGGTCTGGACGGGTTGATGTAGGTGCTAAGGCGACCTATGCGTGGCGTTTACTTACATCATATCTTAAATTTCTTTTCTCTGGGATTAGTACCTCCTCTTAAGTACCATCCTACATCAAATACGTTCCTTACGACTACTTCGTTGTTGTTGAGTTGTGGGAGTTCTTCATCACTCACTTTAGCTATTCCTAACCCGTATACCTGCCCGTCAGGACCGACTATAAATGCGTATCTATTAGGAATTAATTTAGGGTAGGTCTTAATTACTGATGCTTTAAGTACGTCCTTACCGTATAGGAAGGGTTTTAAGCCGTCCTCAGATACTACGACTGAGTTGGTGTACGTTCCTAACTTACTGAATATTATGTTGGCTAACGTTATGGAAGGCACTATATATGGTTTATGCTTCCTTATCCTACCGGCGTAGACCCCTACGCAATACGGGTTCCTACCCCTCTCCCATAACATCTTAACAACTTCTAATAAAGCATCGCTTACGAAATATGCTTCGCTAAAGATTCCTGAGCAAATTATGAGTCTTTCGTAAGGTGTTAGCACTTCAACGATGTTGCATTGGAAAATACTGCTTAACTCGTAAATCAGTTGCCTACGTAGGTCATCAGGACTTTCGAAGCACTTCACAACTTCCTTAGGAGGCATATGAAGAAGCCCTCCATATCATGAGTATGTGGGAAAACCCTAACACATTTACTTAAATCATCTGAAAACCTCATCCTGTGGAATTCGGTGAGTCCTGACGCGAAGTTAAGGATCTTAGGAATATCAACAACTTCAACATCCTTGAAATCCTTTAACACAGCATCAATTACGAACTCGTCCTCCTCCGGGGCAATACTGCAGGTGGAGTATAGGACGTAACCCCCGCTACGGACAGACCTTATGGAAGACATCAATAACTCGTACTGAAGTAAGGCAGCCCTAGCTAAATCCCTAACATCAGTCTTAACCTTCCTAGACTTATCAATCTGAATCAAGCCCTCACCGGTACACGGCGCGTCAAGTAAGACCCTACTAAAGAAATTATCACCGAAAATACTTGGAATTAACCTACCATCAACCCTCAAAACTAAGACGTTGTAAACCCCCATACGCTCTAAATTACTCCTTAAAGCCCTAACCTTAACCCTATCAACATCGACGGCAACCAAAACACCCTCATTACCCATAATCTGAGATAAATGTGTGGTCTTACCACCGGCACCTGACGCAACCTCCAACACCATATCTGAATCATTAGGACGTAATATGAGGGGCGGTAAAACAGCAGCTAAACCTCTATGAACGTAGTACATACCAGCCAAAAACTCGTGAGTGGCCCCTAAGGAAACGGAGCCACTGCCCAACACCTTAAACACGTAGTCACACCAATCAACACGACCTAAGGAAAACCCTAAACCCTCTAAACGACTAATTAAGTAGTTACAGTCCCTAACCCTAATCTTATTACATCTAATAGCTCTAGTGAGGGGTTCATCGAAAGACTTAAGTAAGTCCTCAACAACTTCCCAATCATTAAACATTCTATAGTACCTCTCAACCATATAGTCCTTAAAACCATAATTATCGGCAAGCCTCCTGGCACGCTCACTAACATCAACAGTGAATAAAGCCACTAAATCATCAACAGAGAACATACGCACCACATAAATTCTGAATTAAAGCAATAAATAACCAACGACTCACTTACCAAGACCCTCATACCTAATAACGATATAAACACCTAATAAAGTAACTAACATACCTAAAGTGACGTAGGGGCTTGGAACCTCATTAAGTATTAAGATCCCTAAAAGAGTAGCACCTATCGGCTCACAAGCAGCTATAGTTGAGACTGAAGCTGCATTCATAAACCTCAATAAGTAATTAAGTACTGTATGACCCCCTAACATAGGACCTATAGCTAGTAACGTTATAAAAGCCCAAGTAATTAATGGGTAATTGATGAAGTCGGTACCCAGCCCAACACCTAAAACCAATGATGTGAGAGTAGCAACTAAGTACGTAGGGATGGCGTACTCCATCAAGCCACATACCCGCCTTAAAAACCTCCCAATTAAGAAGTAAGTAGATGCTGTTGTAGCGCCAACTAACGCAAGAAACACACCGTAGTATGAGTGTAGGGTTGGAAGATCAGTGAATGACATAATAGAAACACCTAATAAGCATAGGAAAATCCCAGCATATTGATGTCTCCTCAGACGCTCACCAATGAATAAATACGATAGGAGGGCAGTAAAGATGGGGTGCGTTGTAACTAAAGTCACGCTAACAGCGATCGATACGTACCTAAGTGATTCTATCCAAGTAGCGAAATGCAGACCTAAAGCGAAACCACTCAACAATACATAAAGAGTGTTAACACCCTTCACGCACCTAAAGTCTAATCTCCAAAAAGAAGTCGCAAATAAGATCATAGTTGATAAGGCGAGCCTCCAGAAGGCCAGGGCTAATGCCGGCACACTAACTAACTTAATTATAACTGACGCTGATGATATACTCACTACAGCTACTGCTGAGAGGATTAACAGTCTACTCATACAGAAATACATAGAGAGTTAAAGAATTAAAGCTTAGTTACATCCTCATAGATAGGTAAATAATGGGTAAGGAGTACGAAGTAAAGGTAAGGGTGAATGATTTAAGCCGTGTAAGAGCAAACATAGTTAGATTAGGGGGGTCATTATTAGCAGCTTACTCAGAGGAAGACTACTACGTAGATCTTAGGAATTGCGTATCAGTTGCGTACAAAGACCTAGTATTCAGGGTGAGAATAAGGGAGGTAAATGGGGTAGTTGAAGGTGAGCTAACCTTAAAAGGACCTAAGAAAACCTTACAGACATTTAGGGTTAGAGACGAACTCAACATCAAGATAGAAAAACCTTACGAATTAGTTAACTTCTTAAGAAACCTAACGTTTAAGACATTAAAAGTATCCAAGGTTCGGGAGATTTACTCCTTAAAAGGATTTAAGATATTCCTTGATAGAGTATCGTGTTTAGGGAGCTTTATTGAGGTAGAGCTAGATGAGGTCGAGGACCTTGCCGTCGCTGAGGAAAAACTCAACAAACTACTTAAAGAATTAGAGGCAGGTCAGGAAGTTGTGAGTAAGTCATACGCGGAGATGTTGATGGAAGTGATGGATTGTGAGGAGTAACGTAATAGCGTTAATCACTGATTTCGGGTTACTGGACCCTTATGTGGGTATGGTAAAGGCAGTAATAAATCGTATAAACCCTCACGCAACAATAATAGACATAACTCATGAAATCCCGAAGTACAGAGTAGATATTGCCGCACTAATACTTAAGACAAGCTACAAATACTTCAAAAAGAGAACTATATTCCTAGCAATCGTAGACCCTGAAGTAGGTACTTCCAGAAAGGCATTAGTCGTAATCACGAAGAACTACACATTTATAGGTCCTAATAACGGTATTCTCACCCCAGCAGCAGTAGATGACGGTATAGAGACATTATACGAGATAGACATTAATAAAGTCAAGATGTGGGAAGTATCTAAAACCTTCCACGGCAGAGATGTATTCGCGCCGGCAGCAGCCCTACTCAGCCTAGGGACACCAATACACAGTATCTGCGAACCACTAAGTACTAATGATTTGTTAATTATTGAAGTCCCTCCTAAGAAGCCCCTGATTAAAGACAATTACGTAGAAGTTAAGGTATTCTATATAGATAGCTTCGGGAATATAGTGCTTGAACATACGCTAAATGATTTGCTAAGTGTGCTGGAAACTAAACCATGTGAGGAGTTACTCCTTAAGGTCAACAACTCGCGATACAGGGCTAAAGTCGTTGAGACATTCGCTAATGTGTGTGAGGGTTGCATCGCGATATACTCCGACAGCTTTGGACTGGCTGAGGTAGGTGTTTTTAAGGGAAACGCTTCTAAAGCACTTGGGGTAAAGGAAGGTGATGTGATACGTATTGGGAAGGTAGAGTAAGGGGTGTGTATGCGGGGAGGTTCCAACCAATACATTATGGGCATGTTAACGTAATTAAGTGGGCGTTAGAGAAGGTTGATGAACTCATAGTGGTTATAGGGACGGCGCAGGAGAGCCACACAGTAGCCAACCCATTCACAGCTGGTGAGAGGCTACTCATGATTAAGTTAGCACTTGTGGAGGCGGACCTAGACCTAAACAGGATTTACATAGTACCAGTACCTGATATACTTATGAATTCTGCATGGGTTCATTACCTATCCATCTATGTACCTAAATTCAAGTACGGAGTAGCTAGAAACCCATTAGTTATAAGGTTATTTAAGGAAGCAGGTTACGAGGTACTCATACCGCCTCCCTATAACAGAACGGAATACTCCTCCACAAGGATAAGGAGGTTAATACTCTCCGGTGATGAGTCGTGGCGTGAATTAGTTCCAAAATCCGTAGCACGATTCATAGACGAAATCAAGGGAATTGAGAGACTCAGACAGGTGATAGGTGTAGATTAGTGAATTATGTTATAGTGGATGGTTCTGTAGGTGAAGGTGGGGGACAGATACTAAGGACTTCAGTAGCGCTATCTTCAATACTTATGAAACCGATTAAAGTAGTTAACATTAGGGCTAAGAGGCGGAACCCAGGACTTCAAAACCAACACATCACAGCAGTTAAGGCTGCGGCAGAAATAACTAACGCAACAGTAGAGGGACTCTACCTCAAATCGACTGAAATAACCTTCACTCCCAAAAAACTAAAACCTGGTAGGTATTCCTTCGATATAGGAACGGCCGGATCTACAACATTAGTGCTTCAAACATTACTGCCGATACTCCTATTCATGCCTGGGGAGACTGAGGTGGAGATAATTGGGGGCACGGACGTACCGTGGAGTCCACCGATCGACTACCTAAAAAACATAATGCTTCACTACATCAGACTCTTAGGCGCTGAAGTAGAGGTCAAGCTACTGAGGAGAGGGCACTACCCATCAGGGGGAGGTATAGTTGTTGCTAAGGTCGTCAACCCGCCAGCGAAGCTTAGACCAATTAAAATGTTGGAGAGAGGGGAGTTAGTAAGGATTAACGGGATCTCACACTGTGTTAAATTACCTAAGCATGTTGCTGAGAGACAAGCGAAAACAGCTGAAGATATACTACGTAGTACTTACCCTAAAATACCAATAGATATTGAGGTCGAGTATTACGACCCATCAAACGACCCACATCTAGGGCCCGGATCTGGTATAGTGTTATGGGCTGAGTCAGATAACGGGGCAGTAATAGGGGCTGATTCGTTAGGTGCTAGAGGTAAGAAGGCGGAGGAAGTAGGTGCTGAAGCTGCTAAAAAATTAATATCGGAGTTAAGCACTAAGGCAGCCTTAGACTCCCACATGAGCGATAACATCATGCCCTACTTATCACTGATTGACGGCGAATCCGAGGTAAGCGGCTCCTCACTAACTACACATACGTATACCGTTATTGAAGTCATTAAAAAACTTACAGATGCTAAGATAGAACTACGGGGGAGCCTTAACCAACCCTTTAAAATATCAGTAATAGGTGCACAGCCAAAACATATGAGAACTCAGCGATAATTGATACGGGCTAAGAAACGATGCGAAGGGTTTATCAGGACTGTTGACTAGCCTCACTGACCTTAATTAAGGGTTGACTTACAAGAATCTCAGCAGTAGAAGGTTGGTACTTCCAGTCAGGCGGTAACTTACCTATAGACTTATAGTACTTCACAAGCCTATGTATCTTTGACTCAGTTTCGATAAGTCCTCTCTGACTATGGGTATCTCTTGGATGCGCCTCAAGATGCTTCCTTAAATTAATAGCCTTCCTAATCAGATTGTACAGATCTTCAGGAACTGATAGCGATACGTTATACTTATTTAAAACCTCGGTTAACTTCATGTTGAGTACAGCCTTCGTCAACGGTAAACCGTATTGATCCCTTAAGATTACGCCAATCATTGATGGTGGGTAACCCTTCCTAGCTAATTCAACTATTATTAGCTCGACTTCTTCCGGAGTAAACTGCAGCCACTTAGGGGCAACTAGTGCTGCAGGTCTGGTCCCGTGAGACGCGCCTTTCTCCTTACCTTTATTCATCCTCTACCAACCTAATCTAATTAGTTAGGAACGTTACTTAAAAATATTGTTAAACCACTCAACGAATTTCCTAAAAGCTACACCTCTATGTGATAACTTATTCTTCTCCTCTAAGCACATCTCAGCGAATGTTTTATTACTCCCCTTAGGTATGAAGATAGGGTCGAATCCGAAGCCGCTGGACCCCCTGGCATTAGTTGAGATCTCCCCATATACTACGCCATGGAAAAGCCTAACACCGTGGTCGGGACTGTAGTAAGCAATTACTGACTTAAAATATGCTTCCCTATCGACCAATCCCTCCATCAACTTAAGTATGCCGTTAACGCCTAACTTCCTAAGCACTTGCGAGCTCATACTCCCTGGAAAACCGTTTAGAGCCTTAATAAAGAGACCGGAATCCTCAACAATTAAATCCTTATTGATGAAGGCAGACGCAGTTAATGCGGCGTAGGAGGCGATGACCTCTAAATCGTCGCTTTGGATCTCCAACTTAGGCACATTCACAGGTATTAACTCTATGTTGCTCTCGTGAGCCATAATTCTTAACTCATTAAGCTTACCTAAATTAGTCGTAACTACGTAAAGTACCCTCATCATCTATCCCTTAATCTCCTCTCCTCAATATACCTCCCTCTAAGCCTAATTTCTTTAACTTTATCCATGATCGCCTCCACACCATCAGAACCTATGACTGAGGAATAACCTCTTAAGAAATACCTAACTAACTCCTTAGTGAGGCTATAGTGTGTGCTTTCAAAAGACCTAATAAGTAGGTGGATGTCTACAGCCTTATCCTCAACATCATTCGATATTTTAGAAAGCCCGAAATCTATTAAGTAGATCACGCCATCGTTGCTTATCATAACGTTGGAGGTTGTTAAATCACCATGTGTTAAGTCATTCCTATGTAATCTACCTACATAAACACCGAGTAGTTCTAAGTAATTCCTCCTAAGCTCTTCATTGGTTGATGGTAGGGCGTCCCTAAGCAATAAACCATTTACGTACTCCATAATGATTAAGGCATTTTCAGGGTCGACGTAAAGCACCGTAGGCACAGTAACTCCGGACTCCATAGCCGTCATCATAGCTCTAGCCTCGCTTAACGTCCTTTCTCTGCGGACGGAGGCATCGAATCTAGGGTCCCTATAAACCTTAGGGGTCCTATACTTAATAACTACTTCATAACCTAGGAACCGGCCCCTATATAGGTGGGCCTCAGCGCCAGATGCAATAAGTGTTAACTCATCCATGGTAGATCAACGCTATCAGGTCTCCATCTCTGCTTTATAAAAGCCTTATCAGGCTCTACAGTTATTCCGTACTTAAGCATCAGTAGACCAGTCCACGCAATCATGACTCCATTATCGACGGCATATTTAGGGTCGACAACCCCTAACTTAACTCCTCTAGACTCACTAAGTAATTCAAACTTCCTACGCAGTGATTTACTAGCAGCAACCCCGCCAACAACGAGTAACTCTCTTTTTTTGGTGTGAGCTAATCCACGCTCAACAACCTCAGCAATCGAACTGTATGCAACCTCCCTCACTGAGTGGCAAATATCTCTTAAGTCATACTTACCTTCTCTAAAAACCTTTAAGGCTGCTGTAAGAAGGCCTGAAAACGATACGTCCTGACCTTTAACAATGTATGGTAGGTCGATGAATTTATTCGAGCCATCAGCACATATATCTAGTTTGTGAGCACCCTCAACAACGTAAGGAGGTGCTAACCCAACTTCCCTGACGAAAGTATCCATGAAATTCCCTAACGCTATATCTAGGGTCTCACCAAATACTCTATATCTGCCGTCAGAGAATGCTAAAATCATCGTATTACCTCCAGAAAGATAAACGATTAAGGGGTCCTTGAAGCCGGTCATTAATTTACCAATCTCGATATGAGCTACGGCATGGTTTACAGGGATTAAAGGTTTCTTAAAGTAAGTAGCTAAAGCTCTAGCTACTGTAGCTCCAACCCTTAAACAAGGACCTAAACCAGGACCTAAAGCTACTGCTACACCATCAACATCCTTAACAGAGATCCCAGCCTTACTAAGAGCCCTCCTCAAAACATTACTAGCATTACCCATGAAAAATAATGAAGCCTCCCTAGGATGTATTCCACCCTTTGAAGGTATGTAATTTACTCTCTCATCAGCTATTATGTATGGATGTTTATCCTCAACGATGCCCACGCCGAACGTATGAGCTGTTGATTCAATACCTAAAACAATCATGGAGTAATCATTACCTTACTCTTCATCGCTTCTGCGAAGTAAACTCCACGTAATTGCACTTACCGCAGTGCCATCTACTAGCTGGACTTTTATGAAAAGCCATTACAGAACCGCATCTAGGGCACTTCTTATTCTTAAGAACTATCTTACCAGTGGAGTAATCAAAATCGTAGAACTTATACCTCTCCGCCATAGGAACCTACCCACTATTCCTCTTAATTATGTATTCAGGCTCGAATTCCTTAGCCCTCTCAATATTATCGTAGATGTTAGCCTTGATTAAAGACCTGCAAACGCCGTATTCACTAACTATACTTCTTATATAGATATTTTCTAGAGGTTTATTTAGAGCCTTAGATAATACTTCACGTAATTCCTTCCTGGATAAAGTCCCACGTCCCACATGATGTACGTACCCAACTAATTCGTACCTCCTGACCAACTTATTATATCTCTCACTAACAACCTCTATGTATGTACGTTCATCGATCTTAATTGCCTTCCTCTCTACAGACATACTTAACATATCCCTCCAGCACTCCATCAGAAATAATATTAGATTAATTTAAATCTTTTAGTAGTACGGTTGCGTACGGCTATGATTACCTTACCCTCAATGCGTACTTACCTGGTTTGGTTATACCTAGAAGTTTAGCTATTTCCGATTTATCGGGGTCTAAGATTATGGCTACTCCAGTCCACTCGTCTGTGAAGGTGTCTGAACCGCAGTTAGGGCATTTCTGCTCCTCTTGATTTACTAGGAATCTACACTTAGTACATGCCTTGAAAGGCTTTTTAGATCTTTCGGAAGACATCCTACTCACCTTCAACCCTACCTAGGTAAGGTTGCCTCAACGTCATAGCGACCCTAATCGATGTGGGGGCATTAATGCTGACGCTTACGATCCTACCTCGAACAGTGTCACCCTTTCTAAAAGTTTTCTTACTCTCCTCACCAACTAATACGTCCTGCAGTTCGTCATAGAAGACCTTATCATCTAGTATCTGGGAAACATGCACAAACGCATCTATAGGACCTATATTTACGTACATACCTATCTTTTTAACATCAACAACCTCACCTAAGGTGACCTCATTCAATACTGGGTAGTAGGTGAGGAGGTCTGCAATAACATTATGGTAGGTAGCACCATCACCCTGTAGAATAAATCCCTCAGGGTCAACCTCAACACTCGCAATAGTTATCACAAGTCCAAGAGTACTATCTACCTTACCCTCGTAACGATTCCTTAACTCATCCCTTGCAACACTCTCTAACGGCTCTCCAAACCTATCCGGAGGTATTCTAACAACATCCTTAATTCTACATAGTCTGAACATCTAACCACACCTAATACTTCGCAGGTTTAAAACTTAAATATGTATCTATGCTAAAAGATTTAACCTCACCGCAGAAAGATGTCGAATCAATAAGTATGCGTTATTAGCACCCATAGAGGTTAAAGAAATCGAAAAACTGAACCGCTGAGGGAACCCTCTCATTCAGGGTTGGAGGAGAAGTTAATTAATAACTAGACCTCCTTAAAGTACTGGACGAACTTACTGATTTTAAGGGTTTAAGATCACGTATTTGAACTTGCTTGACCACCAAGTTAAAACTTTAACACCTAAATCAAGTAGCTCCCTCTTAAGACCATCGTCGTTGGTAGCAACTACGAACTCCCCCCTATCAGGTCTCGCCTTAAGGAACTCGATTATTGATTCATCACCTGATAACTCATGGAGGTTAGTATTAATTACCTCAACCCCTCGCCTATTTATATACTCTAAGGCTAACCTAGCTGCCCTACCTTTAGGGCCCCTACTGTTTAATGACATCCTAGATAGTTCGTTAAGGATGTTATCTAGAATATAATATCTACACTTACCGACATCGTTAGTAATTAGCTCGAAGACGTCAATACCCTCAAATACTTGAAGTAATACACTACTATCGAATAATATCTTACATTCATTTACTTGATTAGGCATTGATTTAATACCTTATGAAGCCCCATCCGATTAATCTCCACCTACCCAATACCTGCCTACTGATGGCTACCCTCATACCATCCCAAGCAACTATAGGTCTCCTACACTTAACCTCCATCGAGTCCTTAGAAAGCCTACTTACCTCAGCTAAGGTTACTGCAGTACCTGAGGTTATCATGATTACTTCATTGACCTTAAGTTTCTCAACCTTAATAAGTTCCTTAGTACCTAAGACTCTTTCAAGTAAATTATACTCTATTCTAAGCGTGTTCACGGGTTCAGGTAGTGTTCCTGCCTCACCACACACGTTTCCAACAAGTTTATCAGCCTTAGTGAGTGAGGGGTCGAGCTTAGTTCCAATGGCTACTAAGCCCCCAGGACGTGCTTCCTCATACTCATCCTCACCAAATTTAATGCTAGTTACCTCAGAAACTAGTTCCTCGTAATATACCTTACCACCTTTCTCAACTCTGATTCCCGGCTTTATCTCGATCTCATCACCTACCCTGAAGACACCCCTTATTAGGGAGCCACCTATAACTCCCCCAACGAGTTCCTCCGGGGGTGTACCAGGTCTATTTACCTCGAAGGACCTAGCTATGAACATTAAGGGAGGAGATGCTAAGTCACGCTCTGGTACCGGGATATACTTATCGATAGCCATTAAGAGAGCGTCGATGTTAACCTTATTCAACGCACTAATAGGGATAACAGGGGCTTCCTCAGCCCAAGTACCCTTAAGGAAGTCCTTAATTTGTTTATAGTTTTCTAAGGCCTTCTCCTTACTAACCACATCAACTTTGTTTTGAACAACTACGAGGTTCTTAACCCCTATTATGTCTAGGGCAGCAAAGTGTTCCCTAGTCTGAGGTTGCGGACAGTTTTCATTGGCGGCAACAACTAATATAGCTCCATCCATTAATGATGCGCCGGAAAGCATGGTAGCCATAAGCACTTCATGCCCTGGGGCATCAACGTATGATATCCTACGCCTAAGTTGGCAGTCATCATGCTTGGGTTCGGTTGAGTAACGGTCGGGTTCAGGTAATTGAGGACATACGTAGAGATTACCTATTGCGTACCCTAACTTTATAGTCATAGCTCGCTTAAGTTCTTCAGAATGTTTAGATGTCCAAACACCGGTTAATGCCTGTGTTAAGGTTGTTTTACCATGATCGACGTGTCCGACAATACCCACGTTAATCTCTGGTTGTCTGAGAACACTCACTTACTACCCTCCTTAGCATACCTCTCTATGAAAATAACTTCATTAACATTCAAGTACTTAAATACATCGTCAGAAGCCAACTTCTTAGCTATCTGAATATTCTCGCTAAAATACGAACTCCTAGGCAGTTCTATACTTACCTTACCAGCCCCGGAATCCACATCAATCTTAACCTCATCAACGTTAACACCCTTAACATATCTCTTCACAAGATACTTCACCTTCTCAACCATATCATCTAATTTCTTAATAATTCTAAAGCTGTAGGTTAACGTCTTACCAGCAAGGGGATGGTTGAAATCAACTACAACCCTACCACCACTCACATTCCTAACAGTCCCTAACTGACCACCGACCTCAACTACCTTACCTACCTCAGGCCTAATACCGGCTCTCGCAAAATCACGTAGGGATAAAGTCTTAACCCTATTAGGGTCTCTCTCACCATAACCTTTATCAGGAGGAATATCGACCTCAACATTGACACCGACCTCAGAATTCTCTAAAGCCTCCTCAAACCCCTTAATAACCCTACCCTCACCAATTATAACTAATAAAGGCTCGTAAGACTTACTGGGGTCGAAGACCTTAAACTCCTTAGCCTTCTCAGCATCAGTTACCTCAATCACATCACCGCTTTCCTTAACCCTAACCACATAATCTACTAAAACCATATCATTCTTACTCAACGGCATATCACATCCTTTTGATATATCCATAAACATTTTTAAGCTTAAGTGAATGTAGCCACGGCAAATTAAAACTTACATAATTAATAGTCACGGAATTATTCAACCTAGAAGCATATTTCAATACACCATCATGAAGTTACAGCAAACACCGCTACATAAGTTTGTCGCGGTCTTGGACGTCTAGTTAAATTACAACATTATTTAGCTGAGTAATAAGGTTTTACTACTTTATGGGATTCTCGGATGGTTTTAAACATGAAAAATAATTCTTCTAATTATTTGAGTTTTTGAACCAACTCTCTTAAAATAGATTCAGCCCTTTTCACATTAAACACTCCACAAATGCATGGTTTCGCGAGTTCGACGGCGGCACTTGCAGGTGAAAGACGTCCTTTCTTAATTTCAGAAACCATCTTCAATACTAATGATGGGGAGACCATACAATGTCCACACATAGTAGTTATTTGAAGTATGTCTTCAGACGGTAAGAGAGACTTCTTTCCCCAGATACCTAAGGATAAATTAATTGTATGCGGGTTTAAGCCTACTTCTCTAAGAATTTTAAACACTTCTTCATAGAGACCAGTAACAACTACTGAGAGTCCTAAGTCCGCTTTTTTAAGTTCTTTTAGAACCTCCCTAACCTGCTCAGGTGAGGTAAATACTCCATGAACCACATCGCCTTGCCCCCTAAAATTAGTTACTACATCTACTTCATCCCTCCAATACTTATTCCCTACGAACATATTACCTAAATTAACTGGGTTATGCTTAGAGAGTATCTTCATGGCCTTTTGGAATTTATCTTCCTCATCTTCATACTTAATATGCTTAGAGGCCATTACAAGTACTACGTAATCATTCTTTAACGATTCTTTAGGGCCTATTCTATGGTGTGTATGTGTCATGGTTTAAACCTCACTCTACTAAGGGTCGCCCCAATCCAACGTTAGTCTTTGCCCAGGGACTTACTTCAAGACCTAATTCCCTTAGAACATTAATTACTGGTATGGTGAAGTCCGGCTCGACTCTAGATATTACACCAACACTAAATACTGTATCAGTGACCTCAGCCAAGTACTCAAGTTTCTCAATAACTTCCTTAACCTTACTCATAGGCACTTTAAATTCGAGGACTGCTGAGTGAATTCTCTCGTTCTTTAATTCGTCAATGAATTCACCTCTTTCTAAATTCTTTAGGAGGTATAGTACTGGATTAGCCTTTTCCCACTCAACCCCAACAGAATTTAGAGTCTCTATGAATCTACCCACTTCAGCGAAGGTAACACCGATTAATGGTCTGCCAATATCTATGGCAAAGCCTACTTCACCCCTCTTAAACCTACCTGTCACCTCATTCGTCTTCATTTCCTCAGTCCCTCGTCCAGGGATTCCAGTACTCGGGTGGGTAGTGTACGGGTCGCTGAAATGAGATCTAACTTCCCTAACGTAACCCTCAATGATAGAGGAGATGGCATCTCTAGGGCATGGGACAACTCTTACACAAGTCCCGCACTCAACGCAATCATTATTAACCACATAAGCTTTCCCAACATTAGGGTTTAACCGTATTGCCCCTCTAGGGCAGTACGGAATACAAATACCGCAGCCGATGCATTTAGTACTATCTATTAAAACCATGTGTTAAATAACACCATTTTTATTAATTAGAATTATTATATAAATCTTTGCAGTAAGAATATAGAATTAATTAAGGTAAGATCACCTACTTTATGAATAATTAAGTTTTCATCCATTGTATTGCTTACTTGACTCTACCGTACGTGGAGACGGATAGATACGCATGCTGATGGAAATATTAATGAAAGCAACAGTTATTGACCTCAAACATTAAATCTTATATTGAGGTAATGGTCTAAATAAAAAGTTTTATATCTTTATGAAATTAACCCTAGCTCCTTATATACTTGCGTGTATGTTTCGAATTGACTCTTTATGAATTCTCTGAAGGAATCACCAACTAGTAGCCCAGGTCTGTAATAGAGGTATTGCTTTAGTTCTTGTTCCTTATAGTATGGTGAATTATACGCATTTTCACACAACCATTCAAGTTTTTTTACGATATCTGAAGGCGTCCCAGCCCTTACAGCTAATCCTCTAAACATACCATTTGTGATGTTAATGCCTAGTTCTACTGCAGCCGGCACGTCTGGGAAGTCTGATAACTTTTTATCATTGAAGAACACTAAAGCCTTAACCTTACCCTCCTTAATTATAGGCATGATTATACCCGGCTCCTCCATCATAGCATCGATCTTACCGCCTAAGAGGTCTGTCCGCATCTCAGAAGCTGATTCATACGGAATATATCTTAACTTAGCTCCTGTAACCTTAGCTAATAAGGCAGCATTTAAATGATCTGGAATACCTCCGAGTCCGGTACCTCCTACGGTTACTTCTCGTTCTTTTGCGTATTTTATGAATTCGTCGAATGTTTTGAATCTGGGGTCGTCTGCTCTGATCCATAACCCTCCTACGTCCCATTGGTATCTGCAGATCGGTATGT
>JAWBKW010000021.1:0-20491 GCA_038831135.1 Sulfolobales archaeon
AGAACTCAACGCCGAGGGAGGAGCTATCCAAGCTTTAGGTTACGCGTTAATGGAGGAGTTAATCCATGATAAAGAAGGCAGAGTAAGCAATCCCAACTTATCTACATACTACATACCGACGATAAAAGACGTGCCAGAAATAATACCTATATGGGTCGAAGCAAAATACAAGAAAGGACCATTAGGAGCTAAAGGCTTCGGAGAACCCTCATTTAACGCAGTAGCAGCCGCGATAGCGAATGCAGTAGCACACGCAATAAAAGCAAACGTAACAGAACTGCCAGTCACGCCTGAAAGAGTCTACACAATACTTAAAAGCAAGCAAAAAATATAAACGAATAAGCAATAGGTTAACCTCCAGCCACCATCTCCCGCTCTAGGTTTTTGCTAGGGTGGGTTGTGCTTCTGCTCCACGATTTATCGTGGCTACTAGCCACTCTACGACCAGCACAAAACCCTACAAAAACTTAATCATACCTTTTACACTAAAACAGTTTCCCACCCTACTAGGTTTTATCAAGTCTTAATCTGACCTCCTCCCCGTTCTGAAGGGCGAGGCTTTCAGGTTGTAAACCCTTAAATGTCTAACGTGTTTATTCAGTATTTTCTTTATCTTTTTTAACTCAAGTAGTCAGCGTCCATATTTTTAGTGAGGTCTTCGTTTATGTGCTGAAGTTGCCTAAGGGGCTTGACTATATTCTAGCGTCATACCTCCATGACATCAGCGGCTTGATAAGGGGTTTGTATGGGTTGGTGGACCGGCCGGGATTTGAACCCGGGGCCTCTCGGTTGCAAGCCCACCACCGCCCAGGACTGAGCAGTGATTCCAGGCGTAAAGTTATCGACGAGTGCGTCGAGATAACTGAGGGCCTTGTTCAGGAGTTTAGGGAGTGGCTGGTTAAGGACAACCCGGGCTTGAGGGAGTCGACGCTCAGGCAGTACATGTACTACGTCCCGAGGCTGGCCGGCCTCAAGTTATGCGGTAAGGATGACGTGAGCAGGGTCTTTAAACGAATAGGGTTAAACAAGTCAAGCTACGAAGCCTTCAGCAGATTCCTGACGTTCCTCGAGAAGACTAGGGAGCTTGACGAGCTGATGTTGAAGTTGAGGAAGGGCATGCCAAGGAAGCCCGTAGCTAAAGCAGACACTTACGTACCTCCTGATAACGTAATACTTGAAGTACGTGAAAACATTAGGAAGTTAGGAAAACCCTACACACTAATATACGACGTCCTAGTATCGAGCGGGTGTAGAGGAACGGAAGCAACCCACCTAATCAAGCACATAAACGAAGTAAGAGCGGTTGACCTAGGGCAGTACGTAAGGATACACCTGGACCTCCAAAGAGGAAGCAAGAACGTGTTCGTCCTCTATCTACCCAAGGAAGTATACGGTGAAATAAGAGAGTACAGAGGCACCATACCGCACCAGGACACCATAGAGAAAGCGTTTAAGGAGGCGGGACTACAAATAAAATATTTTAGAAAATGGTGGAGGCAACTGCTGAAGAGAATAGGCATAGACTCAGAAGACATTGAGGCGTTCCAGGGCAGGGTCTCAAGCATAGGCGGGAAACACTACACGGACTGGACCCCCATCCTAGACGAGAATTATAAGAAGATACTACCACACATAAAGAAATACCTAATCATGTAAAGACTAGAGTAACAACTCAATCATTTTATGCAGTAGCCATCGCATCTGAAGAACCTACTCTATTTTGCAGGAGGTGAAGTCTCTATCGCCCTTAACGTCCCTATCTAGGTATATGGCTAAAGACGCTAAGCAAACTTGTTTAAGGTACTCACTCTGCTGGATTAAATCATTAGTTTCTAAAAGTCTAAGTTCCTCACCTCTTTCATGGAACTTGTTTATAATTTCCCGGGCACACCTTTCTATAAGTTCATTGACACTGATAACATAACTTTCTAGGTTACCTGACCTTCCGAAATTCTCATACAACATCTTGAAGCGTCCTTTGACATCTTCCGATAATTCGTCGTAAAACCTGCGTGCAAATGTCTTGCCGAATTCCTTAGCTATCTTGAACTCGTTTATTGCCAGCGAGAAAAACAGCCAGACGTCATCGGCTATGAGTCCTGAAGCATCCTTTATTAAGTCTTTTAGAGACTTACCTGTGAAGTGGGTGAAGACCTCGTCCCCGAAAAGGACCCTAAAGTAAATCTTGAAGTTGCCTCTGCTTAAACATATCTCCCTCTTCTCCATCAACAAGCTCTTAAATGAACTCTTGATTCCCTCAGTTATGGTCCTACCATCACATAGGCTGTAACCATTTTTCCCTAATTCCTTAACTCTACCCCAGATAAGATGATCCTCCATCACGTAAGACACAAGCGAGTTAAACCTTCCAGCACTGTAGTTACTATTACTCAGTAACTCATGAGTCTCGCTAAATAAAATAGCAATTATCATCTCCACCTGATTAATCCCCTTACTCATATACTTCTCAACTATGTTCGCATCGCCAAGCGCTCCAAGAATCTCTATAAACTTATCAAGGAGGGATCCCTGAGCAGTTCTCCCCCCTGTGTGTTCACTAGTCCTGAGCTCCATAAACGTTAAACGTTGTGGGTCCTCGATAATGAAGTCTATCTTTTTCCTACTTTCTCCTCTTTTCCTACTTTCCTCACCTTTCCTACTTATATATTCAGTTATTTCGGTATTCCTCCTTATGCTTCTTTGAGGTCTCTCAAACCAATGAACTATGAGCTCCTCAATGAAGTTACCTACCCTCGGACCCATCGATTGATGAAAAGTCTTAGTGAAGTAATACCATATCGTCGATACTTTCCTTAACAAATTCCTGTCTGTTGAGTTCCTCACATTCTTGAAGAGTCCAGTAAACACCTCATCAAATATGTGAAGCTTCGGCTCAAGACCTCCCTCATACAACCCTTTAAGGATGCAGGGCACTATGGTCTTAATACCTTCGTATTGTAGTTTCAGCAGTCTACTCGTCTCTAGTAGCTTAGAAGGCATTAGATATACCAGTAAATAATCACTCATTGCAACCCCTTATTCCTTATGTTATGGCGACTTTTAACTCTTGTTATTGACTTCCTCATCTCCTCATGATTAGGAGGTGCTCAGTCGGGGTTCTCTCGTCCGGCAACCCGGTTGCCGGGTTCACGCCTGTTTTGAACATTCTCCTAGCCACTATCTTGTCTATTAGTGTTTCTTCGTGTTGAAGACCCAAGCTCTCCAGGTGCTCCCTAAGTATCTCATCTATCGGGACTCTGAGTTCCCTGAGTTTCACAGGGCCGACGAAGATTGCCATGATGTCTACCTTATCGTAGTTGTTGTTTAGGAAGGTTATCAGTGAATGGAAGTAGGCATCATATATCTGAATGAGTTTGTTGTGATTCATCCTCAGGACCTGCTCCCTTATTTGATGATAGAGCGAGCTGTGAATGCTGGTTGGGGGAGGGTTATTGTACGGTATCTCTAGGCTGGCAAGCCTCCTTAAGTCATCGCTACCATACCCGAGCCACGTAAGTTCTAGCTTGAAACTCCTTATGTATTCCTGGGCCTGGAGGTACGGTGGGGAGGTGATCATAAGCCTCACGTTCCTGTCAAGCTTCTTGGTGAGGGAATCAACCCCTCCCTCAACAACGACCTCAATTCTTTTCGGGTTCATTCTCTTGTACTCGTTTATCTTTTTGTAGGTTCTCTCAGCATACTCCCAATACTTCTTTACCATGAGCCTACGCCAATTACCTCTGAGAAGCTTCTCAACTTTCTCAACAGCCCTCTTTGATTTATAGGTTTTCGATATCTTCTCGTCAGAGTAGCTGAAGTACCTGCTCACCTTAAGCAAGGGCACCGCTATCACGGGCTTTAGCTCCTTAGGTACCACATAGTGCCAATACCCCCAAACCCTAGAGAGGGTCTCGAGGAACTCCTTAGGGTACCAGTACCCAACCCCTTCCCACCTCGGCATGAAGACCTCATGATAATTCCACTCAACCTCAAAGTCCTTCAGACGCACATCCTCGGCGAACGTGGATGCCTTAACCATGAACTCCATGATCGGGTTGAGATCCCATAAGATTGCATTCCTACCCGTTAAGGACGCCTCCACGGCCACTGTCCCGTAACCGGCGAATGGGTCGAAGACCCAGTCACCGGGCTTCGTGTACCTATCTATAGCGTACCTAACAACGTGAGGAATAAACTTAGCTGGATACATATAGAGATCGTGAGTAGCGTAAGTAGTGGAAGGTAAATCAACAAGCTCTCTAAACGAGACCTCCCTTCTAAACCCCATCGCAGTCAATCACCAAGTATCACTACCATCATAATATAGTCACTGATTATATATTAAAGCATTGGGGCTCTAAAGCCATTAAGACGAATCCACACTAGCAAACCTTAAACTTTAAACTTATAAGGGCCGCCGCAGCTAGATAACATGACGGGAATAACGTTTAGGAGGGTTTAAACGTGGTTAGGTGTCCTTTCTGTGGTTACGAGGGTGAGTTCAAGACACTTAAGTCGTGGAGGTTCAGCTTCTGGGACGTCACCCTACATCAGTGCCCGAAATGTGGCGGCAAATTCAGGTACCAAGTAGACCCCACAGGCAAACACAAGAACTTCACAATGAGGCTAATAAAGCGAGAAAGAAGTAAAAAATAACCTCCAGGGTTAGTCTAAGGTAGAGCGTCCTTCAAATCACTTTTGCTTATTTTCATTAATGCAGGTCATAAACAACCGACAAAGGGCAATATGTTCAGGAATACGAAACCGATACTTTCGGTGGGGTCTCTGTCTAGGGAATGCCCTTACCCAAACGCTTAACTATACCTCCCCGCCTAACCCATACTTGGTGATTAACGTGACATGCACTAAAGCCCAGATACTCGTTTTGCTTGAGAAGATTAAGGATGAGCTAATGTATGAGGAGGACAAGCAAGTCCTCCAAGACTACATCGAGAGAATAAGGAGAACAGCGTGGCTGGAACTCATATCACAGCTGTAATTTTTTATTTTATAATCATTATTTTTAAATTTATTACGCCTTAATCACGCCTAGCCTAGCCAGCTTCTCACGAACGGCCTCAGCCACGAACTCAGCCCTACTACGGTAACCCCACTTCCTAGACCTAATAACCTCATCGACCAAATCCATAAGCTCTTTAGGTAGCCTCACACCAACGTAGTCATCCATGGCATTCACATGTTATAATCATATATAGATATTTATATCCATAAAGAGACATATAAGTAATATAAATGTAACACTATTTATAAACTTTAGTGACATAAATGTTACATGTGAGAAACAATGTTGTCACAAAACGTACGTGAACCTCGGGGGGCTGGAGGTCAAGCCCCCAAATACGGGTCCGTATACCTAAGAAAGATACCGCACGAATGGATGGAACTACTAAGGAAAGAAGCAGAGAAAGAAGGAGTAAGCATACCCCACTACATCAAGGCATACATCCTGAGACCTTGGGTCATGCAGAGGCTCCAGCAGAGGGGTGGGTAAGGCGTGATAGTGCAGGTCGGGAGGCTTAAGGAGGGGGAAGACGGGTTTAAGTATGCTGTGTACGTGCTTGAAGGCAAGAACTTGGTCGCTGGGTGGAAATCTAAGAAAGTCATAATAGATAACGAGGAACTAAACGACGACGCACTGCTAACATACCTGAACGCTAAGAAAGTCCAGCTACTGGATGACGGAACCATAACAATAAACACTGATGGGGGAGAGTAATGGCTGAGGAGGAGATGCCTGACACGCCTTTAGGCTCAGCCATTGAGTACTGGACAAATGATACGGACCACAGCTACTACGACGAGGACGAGCTGCTTGAACTCTACTGCGATATATCTGGTGAAGAGCTTGACGAGCAGGAAAGCGAAGCCCTCAACGACTTATGCGAATTCTACCACCGCAATAAAGACAAGCCACTCTACGAACTCCTAGAGGAGGAAGTAAGCTCCTACCCTCTTTCGGAGGTGTGCTGGGAATGACAACGCCCCTTAAAAACAAAAAATACGTGGTCTGGTGTGAAAAAGCAAGCAAGTCACAAGTGCTTTTCAAGATGACGTTAGTCAAGGGAAAGGGGGATATTGACGTAGAGTGGTTCGGAGAAATAGGTAATAAGTTCATAGACTTCTCTGAGGCGTTAAGGAAGCTGTTAGCGAGAAACGGAGTGAAGAGAGAAGATACCATTATCGTGACCTTAGATGAACCACGTTGGGTGGGCAGTGATGTGTGAAAACGCTCTAGTGTTCTTCAGGATTATGGACGGTGATGAGTGATGGACACCCCCGCTTCCGATGGAACAACTCCACCCCCTCTTAACAACTCCCCCAAAACTAATTCTGAGAAAGCGAGTGTTAACAGTTTGCTAACAGTTAACAGCACTAACAATACAGAAGCACTAACAATAGAGCCAACGCAAGTTTTAGGGATTAGAGTGCCTTACTCTTATTATGTAATATATAATAGGAAATTAAGCGGTGAGGAAAAAGAGCTTGTTAGGGAGGCGTTAAAGCAGTTCTTCATAAGCTTAGTTAAGAACGTTAAGAGAGTTAACTACAATATAAACGTGAACAACGTCAACAGCAGTTACTCATTCAATATTAACATAATTAACGTCACACAACAACAGAGTCAAGTAAAGGAAGAAGCTGATGAGTTCACTGCTGAGAGGATTAAACAGCTTAAGCTTCAGCTCAGGGAAGCCAGGGAGGTTCTGCAGGAGTATAGAGTAAAGGCTCAGAAGTACGACGAGATTAAACGTCTCGTGGAACTATTCAGGAAAGGCACGATAGACGTCAAGACGCTCCTTAACCGCATATTGAGCGAGCTTGGTGAGGGGTAATAGGCATGGTGTTCAGGATTATCGCTTATAGGTCTGGGGGAAGGGACTACGTAGTCATTCCTCTAACCGATGACGTTGAGATTCTGAAGGTTCTGGAAGTCCTGTCGAGAAAATACGAGCATGTGAGGGTGGTTGGTCCGTGAAGGTTGGGGAGTATGTTAGGAGGCTTAATGAGGCTGGGGTGCACGTGTGTGAGGCCACGGTGATGAAGATCGTTGAAGACATGCTTGCTGTACTCAGCAACGAGGAGCTAAATCTGTTGTTGAGGCATGCGGTTATTGAGGGGGATGACTGGCTTGCTCAGAGGGTCACGGAGGAACTCGTGCTGAGGAAGATGCGGGTGGTTTAGAGTGAGCTGGGACGATGATGGAGTCTGGAGAGACACGTCGATGTTCAGGGACTTCGTAAGGGCTGAGCGTGAGGCCGACGTGTACGACCGATTCTACACTACCGTCTCATGGAGTCTCGACAAGCGTGGTGAGGAAAAGCCCGGGTCAGGGCCCGGAGGCCTGAAGACCGTTAAGGAGCGGGTTGAGTACATACTTGAGCACTACCCCGAAACAAGAAATAGTGACTTCTTATTAATTATTGTGTATTTGAGGCTATTCACGCCGTTAGGTAAGTTCATTAAGTATATACCGTATAGACTAATAAAGAAGTTTGAGGGACTGTTTGAGACGATAAGGAGGTGCAGGCAGTTAATACAGGCTGAAGGCAGGTACCTCCCCACTGACCCCAAGGTCCTGGAAGCCCGCAAAAAGAAGGAGAGGAGGCTGAGGAAGCTACTGGGGGGTAGGGACTTGTAGTCGCCCATAATTAAGTGAGGTGAGTTAAAGTGGGTAAGGTGCTGGTGTACGTCGTGTTGGTTGTGGTGTTTGCTGGTCTTCTTACGCCTGTCGCACACTCTTCTGGTGTGGGTTATTTAGGGATTCAGGACTATACTGGGAGGACGTGGTCCTACAGTGACGTGCTGACGTTGCTTAACACTTCAGTCGGTTCCGGGACTCTGGCGGACTACCTAATTATTATGGTGGACGGCACGGACGGCACTAGGTATGGCTTGAGGAACTTCGTAGCGTCGCCTCTTGACGGCAGGACCGCAGTACTGCCCCTTCCAGCCGGTCAACACGTTGTTGAGATCAAGTGGTTTGGATACACGCAGAAGCAAATAATTAATGTAGCTCCCGCCGAACACACGGTGATTAAACTAAATACTGCTCCGGTAGTCCCGTTCACGATAGTTACGACGCCTGAAGGTATTTACGACTGGGACGTAGCATATAATCCTAGCGGGCTGACGTTCATGCGTAGGGACGGCAACGCCTGGGTCAGGCTCAACTACCAGTCCACAGTAATAACGGTAGCGGTGTACGGCAGTAACGGCTGGGAGTACAGGAACATAAGCATAGTGTTTAACTACGTCTACACACCAACGTCATTCTTCAACATTCGTGACCCACGCACACCTAACTACACGGCGAGCAACAGCGGGTGCTTCCTGTTCTTCTGCTGGGACCTGTACAGGAGGTACGAGTACTTCAAGTACAACCGCACGGGCAACATACTTCACGGTGTCTACACTATTGCAGTCAGCGAGAATGAGGGGGTGTTCGGGGGGATAATGCGGTTCCTCGGTGCGTCCTCGAACACTATTGATATAGACTTAAGCAAGTTCCTGAGCTCCACGATGCTAACCCTTGATACCTCAAGGCTGGTGGATAAGGTTAAGGGGACGTACGATATGTTAATGGGATTGTTATTTGCGTCGAAGTACCAGAAGACCGTCATAATCATCTGGGACTTCTTCATGACGCCAACGCAAATACTGATTCTGGGACATGTGTACAGGCTGAACGAGAACGGCAACCTAGTACCACTAACCGTAACCAGCACCGACGTATTCAGCTACGGGAACAGGGTAGCGTACAATCGTGTGCTCTCAGGCATGATCGAGTGGTACGAGTACAGATATAACGAGCAGTACGTAATTACTGCCAGCTTCCCATATGCGGGTGGCCAGTACAACAAGACATTGAGGCAGGGCACGCAGTGGGTAGTTAACACCAACAACTGCTACGACGACCCAAACTGTGGCATAACGTTTCCGGGCGGGATATGGTACACGTTCTACCTCGACGACATAAGCAGGTACTCATACGAGTTCCTATACACGTTCGCAGACAAGTGGGAGAAGTACCCCGCTACAGGCTGGAACGACTTCCTTATGAGATTCATTCAAGTAATAAACTTTACATTTGATGACTTAAGCAAGGCCCAGCTGTTCGCTCAGAGACTGCTAGAAAATAACGTAAGCCACAGGCGTAGCGGAAACACCGTTACGTTGATACTGTCTGACACGGGGTCACGCCAGCCTGGACTCAACATGTGGGAGAGGAAGGTGTATTACCACGTCGTGCCTCCATCAATCCTCAACATGATACCCAGCAACTCAAGCGGTTACGTGAGGTTCGGGATTCAGGGCTGGATCTGCTTCATAAACGATGGCTTTGGAGGAGGTAACGATTGGGTTAAGTACTACATTGCTGACTTCGCTATGCGGTTTGTAGTGTATCCACGAATGGACATACCCGACATAACGCTACTAACGAACGGATTCGTTAAGGTCGGGCCGACCACGGCTCTAAGAGTATACACTACCACGTTTAGAGAAGACAATAGTACGTACGTCCTGGGCTACTACCTCTTCGGCGGTCAGCCACCCCCCGTCTACGTTGTGAGGGACGTGTACTACGACTTCGAGAACGACATAGTCCACTACGTGTACACATTAGTGTCTGTTGACGCCTACGGCAAGACACTAATAAAGTACAACAAGACCGTGCAGAGCTCAGCAACTAGCTGGTACGTGCAGTACTACGGGTGGTTCAGGCCCATCGACGCCACGATATCCCTATACGATTATTCAAGGATGAGCTTCCTCAACCTAGCCCCGGAAGTGATAAAGCCGCTGATAGTCGTTAATCCGAACCTCGTCGGCGGTGCGGGGACGGTCATCGTTGATTGGTCCACGGTCCAGACAATAGTGGTTAACGTAGCGTCTGAGCTGTACTACCTGAACGGGAGCAGGTGGGTCCCGGTCAGCGTCGAGTACGATAATGAGAGCATGACGTACCTAATATGCATCAACGGCACTAACGTGTTGCTTGAGACTCTCAAGCCCGGCAACGTAAGCACTAACTACTACAAGCTGGTGGCCGGCACGGAGGTTAAGGGCTTCCTGTACAATGATAACGGGGTCCTGAAGATGTTGGCCGGCAACGTGTATAGGTCCTTAAGCGACGCTGAGATAGCTGAGATACTTGAGAGGGTGAGGCTTCATGACATGTACGAGATGTGGCTGAGGGTCTGGGGTGGCGGTCTGCTGTACGCATTAAGCGAGTGGTGGTCTAGGAACAAGCTACTTATTCTGGCGGGCGTGGGTGCGTTCATGGCATTTATAGTTATGCTCGCACTGATGTCCAGGCCTAAGATAGTCGTGGCGGGGTTAAGGAGATGAGGACGAGGAGCAGAAGCCCCCCGATGGTGCTGGCTCTACCCACGTTATTCGTGGTTGCGGGCATGGCTCTCGTGGGGGCCGGAACATACTACTACACCAGGTCGTTGCTGGTCTCAGCACTCGTTAGCTTGGGGGTCTTCCTGGGCGAGCTAGTGATGCTCGTCTTAAGCGGCATCGGCTACGGTCTAGACAAGAGGAGGCGTGGGAGATGACTTTAGTGATTAACGAGGAACCGCTGTACAAGCAGATATACGACATGGTTGTAGACCTCGTGTCGAGGTATAAGAGGAGGCGTGGGATCTTCACGGAGGTGGCGAAGCACTTCTATCCTGACCTGTACGAGGCCGACAAGGAGAGAGCGGTTAAGCTGGTGTACGCTCACTACCTCTACGCAAAGACCAGACTTAGAAGTAAGTCTTTAGAGTTTTTAGAGGAGGATTTAGAAGACAACATAATGATAACTGCTGAGTACAACGGCCTGGACAACAGCTCAGGACCCATAAAGCAGAGCAGGTTCTTCATGGAGAGCAGGAACAACAGAAAATCGTTCGAGCTGAAGAAGATGGCCTACGCTGTCCTGCAGGAGTTCATACCTAAGGCTAGGCTCAGCCCCCTCATCGAGGGGGCCTTCACGGACCAGAGAGTCCAGGAGATAATAAGCTCTCTTGAAAGCACCGTGTGGTACAACGGAACGTACGTAAAGATAGACAAGACCGCATCAGCACTACTATACATAATATGCATACACATATACGTGAGGTACTTCGGAGCGGGCAACACACCGACGAAGCTACTCAAAAAGCTATTTGAGGTGACGTCGTACTCCCCCCACGACCTGCAGGACGAGCTAAGAAAGCTCACAAGCGTTTTTTATGATTGGCTGCTCCTGCTTGACTCCTAATTTTTCTGACTTTCGCCCTCATGAGTGTGGGTGAGTGCGTGGACATACTGCGGTCCCTGATGATTGCGTCCTTACTTATGCTAGTGCTTGCTGGGACTCCAAGCGTTTTTGCTGGAGACGTAACGATAAGAGTGGTTGATGGTGATAAGCCAGTACCTGACGCCGTAGTCGTGATAATGCTTAACGGCTCGTTGGAAAGCGTGATCACGACGGACTCTAACGGCACGGCCGTGGCTAGTCTTTCCCCGGGCACGTACAGCATGTTCGTGATTGTGGGAGACAGCACATACAAGTTCAAGCAGACAATACAGGACAACACGACAAACATGACGCTGAACATTGGGGGAGGACTGCAGAACTACGTCTCCAGAGCCAAGACCGTGGTGGACCAGTACAAGTACTACTTACTAGCTGTTGGCGTGTTCGTCATTCTGGTCCTCTTCGCCCTACTAGTTAGTGGAAAGAAAACACCGAGGTGGTAGGATGGGATTCGAGTTCGAAGGCGGCAAGACACCGTCGATACTTAGCGTCTTGAGCGTGCTGTTCTTCATGTTGCTAGCGTTTATGATCGGCATAGCGATAGTGGCGTACAAGGGCATCGAAGCAACTCAGGCGTTAATGTACGCAGGCATAGGCATGGGCATACTAATGCTGTTGTGGCTGTTGCTAGGCGGCAAGACACCGTCGATACTTAAAGCGTGAGCCCAAACCCGAACTCACTCATCTTTTTTAATCATAAGGTGTTTTAAGTGAATACGTGGTGGCTAAAGTTCATTCTATGGCCTACATTCCCTTCCCAGGTCCTCGAAGTCGTTTATCAGGACCGCCACGAGACGTACTACAGTGAGGTAGACGACATAAGAGTGTACTCATCAGACAAGGGGTACGTAGTGACGGTTATACCCGGTTCCGGGAGACGGGACGCCCCAGGACCCATATCGTTCGTGTCCTCGCACGATCCATGGAGCGTCGGCGTGTTCGTCACTCCCTTCTACTACTTCCGTAAGGAAGTGACTACGTGGATGATGGTGTGGTTCTCAGTCATCTACTTCCTTCTCTTTTATTACTTGATTGTCGTGAGCATGCCGCCAACGATAGAGGTTTACGTCCCGTACTTCGGCAGGAACGTTACGGTGCCGGACCCGTTCTGGAGGCTGGACCCCGTCGTGAACTCGTACTGGATTTTAGCCATAGGCTTTCTGGTAATGTACTACGTGTTTCACATGCTCAGGTCCGTGACTCCTAGCGTCAAGTACGCATCGTTGCTGGTCGTGGGCTCCGTGTCGGGCGTGAGCTACGCCGTGCCGTCACCCTACCCCCTAACGGCCCTGAGAACGTCTGATTTCTTAAGGATGTTAGGACATAAGATAAGGAACTTCGAGCTTGAGACCGTGCACACACTCATGGGTGCCTTAACCAGCATAATGAGGGAGAATAAGGCGTTGAGGGAGCAGGCGCTGAGCTACGATGATGCGATGAGCAGGGTGACACAAATAGACGTAATGCTAAAACGCTTTAGTGCGACCCAGGTGGTGGCTAGGTTTGCAACGACCAAGCCCCTGCTCTTCATGTTGCTTATTACCATACCATTGCTTGTTGGGGTGCTTATCGGGATGGCCTTGTCCGGCGGTGTGAGCGTTGAACCTCTCTCAACTCCCGCAACTCCCTGACCCCTACAGCTACAACCTGTACCTAATCACTCTGCTGGGGTCTTTCTTCATAGCTTTCGCCTTAACGCTAAAGTACACGAGGTCCTTCAAGCACTCGATGACGGCTGGTCTGCTGGCCTCGAAGATAGTCATACTTTACGGGTACCTAGTAGGACTAGATAAGGTTTTTCTAGTCTTAAGGATAGGACCCCTGCGAGTCCCAATATCCGTGAATCTTCTGTTCATGCTAGGCGGTCTTCTCACGACGCTTTGGTTGAACTCAGACAAAATAATCAAGCACCTAACCATAACCGATGAGGAACTGCAACCCCCGGAATCGCCCGAATAATTATGGGGTTGAGTAACTATACCGCTGACTTACAGCATGACAGAGTACGCAAGCCCTAAGCAGTTAGTGATACAGACGCAAACGTATGCCGTGAACGAGTTCCTGGCTTCCAGAACGTCCCCCGTTTCCCTAACCGCTAGTCTAGCGTACGACATTAATGAGATGTTGCAAGACATGAATGCAACCGAGGGTACCGTCACCGTAACTAAAACAATAACTGAGACAATAACTGAGACCGTGACGAGACCGGGAAAAACATACACTACAACATACGTCACAACATACACCAAGACAATTACTAAGACAACTGTAGCCTGGATAGGAGAGTTTGTAAGCTCCTACAGGTCTCTGGTGTCCTAGTGGGTGTCGGCCTACTCATACTCCTGCTAGTGCTTTTGTTGTCCCTATGGGGGAGGCGGTATGGGTAGGAAGAGGGTGGACTGGGGTAGCATAAGGTGGGGCACGCTAACCAAGTGGCTCAAGAAGCATGAAAGCAAGATAAAGAGGAGATATGGTGAGTCACCCTTCACGAGATCTGGGGAGATAAACGACCGGGTCCTGAGGAAGCTCTACAATGACGAAGAGTTTCTGAGAAGATTGAGTAAGTCTAGATGGCGTAGTGTCTGGAGAAAAATACACTTCAAGCTCCACGTCTTAGGTGGTTAGGTATGGTAACTAAGCTCAGGTACTTCCGTACATTAAGCGACCTGATTAAGTGGGCTGAGGAGAACGGGTATAGTGTTAGGGCGTGCAGGGAGGCGTGGACCGGTCCAGGACACTACTACGCTAGGGGCAAGAACCACATAAGCAAGCACGTCCCGCATCTTGACAAGAGGAGGGGTGGACTAATAGGCAGGGGTCCCTGGAGGCACGTGAACGACTACTACGTAGTAGTTAGGAAGCTGAAGCGTGAGGTAAAGAAAACAGTTAAGAAGGTAGTGAGGAAGACTCTAGCCAAGAAAACGATTAAGAAGGTAGTGAGGAAGCACCCCGAGAAGAAGGTCGAGGTAGCTAGGGCGGTAGTAGTTAAGGCGGTCCAGAGAGCCAGGAAAGTAAAGCAGTTGTCCCCGAGAGTGAAGCAGATAGCTGACTACCTGTGGGACGAGATACCGAGAAAGTACAAGGAGGGGAAGGACAGGATATGGACGTACATAAGCGTGGTGGCACTAGCTAAAGCAATAGATGAAGCGTTAGGAGATAGAGACTGGAAATCCGTGGACTGGGCCCAGGAGATAGATTGGGCGTCAGGGTACAGGAACGCCAAGGCCGTAGTTCATAAGATATTAGGGGTTGGCGGGGGATTTAAGGGACTCACGGCTAGGGAGGTTGAGGAGCTAGTCAGGAAGTGGAACGAGGTAAGGGAAGAGCTGAAACTACCTGAGACGATAGACCCGTGGGAGCTCAAGGCACTCTTTGATTAGGTGGTTAAATGAGCTGGTGGGAAGAGGAAGAATACATAGCGGGACTGCACGGACTAATGCAGACGCTAGTTAGGGCTAGCCGGCTGGACAAGAAGATGCAGAAAGACGACTACTCGAGAGTCTTCGGCGATGAGCTGGGTAGGTGGATGGTGCACGTTAACGTACGGCCCGACGACCACAGGCTCTACATACTGAGCAGGTGGGTAGCGGGAGAAACAGTTAAGGCGTGGCTGAGAGGTAGCTACAACGGCAAGCTAGTGATACCCCCGAACGCCAAGGTAATAATGATGGAGCTGGGGGTCAAGAACAGATTCGACTTCCTCAATCTACCAAAAGCAGTGGGGCTTGAGGAAAAGATACTGAAGTCCCTGACGAGGAAGGTAGAGCGTGGATGAGGGTACCTGAGGAGCTAATCTATGCGTTGCTGAGGAGCGAGAAGGTAAGCGTCAATGACGTCGTCGTTAAGCATGGGGGCATAAGGAACCTCATGAATTACTTAATACCTGAGAAGACGGACATGCAGTACGTTGCACTCAGGACACTTACGGTCCTGGGATTCATGGGTATGGGCAAGACAGTTTTCGCATCACACATAGCTAAG
Source organism: Sulfolobales archaeon (assembly GCA_038831135.1). Lineage (GTDB taxonomy): Archaea > Thermoproteota > Thermoprotei_A > Sulfolobales > NBVN01 > DTCV01. The sequence continues at coordinate 15,293 of JAWBKW010000021.1, forward strand.
AGGGTTAAGGAGGGCTTCAGAGAAAAGGGCGATGACGTGTTGCTCGTGTCTGGTAAGTCGATAGTAGACATAATTCACTACCTTAAGGACAACCACGACCTAATCAAGCATAAAGGCCTGTTCCTGTTCGTTGATGATGTTCTGTATCAGGGGCTAGCTCGGGAAGCTACGAGAGCTAAGAATCTTGCTGAGAAGTACTATAGTGACGTGAGGCACAAGTTCGAATCTTTAGGCTTCACTAAGGGCATACTATACGTGGTCTTCGCAGGTCAGAGGCTGAAGCTGATCCCGCCGTTCTTCAGGAACTCCCCGTTCCTGGTATTCAAGCCCCTCGTGATTAATGACCCCTACGAGACCGAGACCGTGATAGAAGCTCTGAGCAATGACAACACGGAGTTCAGCAGGACCTACGCTCATGTGACTCTAGCGATACTTGAGGCGTCCGCACGCATAGCTTTCCTGAAGTGGGACGAGACCGTGAAGTCCCTGACCGTCATCAAGCCGGCTTGGGACCACCCATACATATACGTCCAGACAGAAGCACCGAAGCCCGAGGAAGTCTTCGACGTGAGCGTGGAGTTCAACTACTCAGGAATATACGAGGCCGAGAACGGGGACCCAGTAAGGGAAACCGTAAAGAACCTGAGGAAGCAGATGAAGAAAGAGATGCTCCAAGCACTATACAAGGTCGTGACGGGACTGCGTCCAGACCTCACGACATTCACGGACGTTATGAACCTCCTGAGGGAGCTAGGCATAAGAGCAGACCAGAACGTAGCACTCGAAGCATGGAGGACATTCACCACAGACACAACAAAACATAATTCTCCCGAGTTCTCCATCCAGAGAAAAACAAAACAAATATACGTTATGCAGACATGAAACATAAAGCATAATTCTTTGTTTGGAGAATTTCTACATATAGAGACTTAATTCGCTTATTAGTTTAGTGAGGTGAGTAAAAAATGCGTGAACTACACTTCGTATACATTCCCACAACGACCACGCACGGGAGCAGGGAGACGTTACTGCCTGAGAGCATGTGGTCGTACTATGTTGTTACGTTCAGCACTATAGTGATGGCTCCGACCTTCTGGCGTCGGCTCACGTACGAGAAGTGGCTTGAGTTGCGTGAGGCTTACGCAGAGTACGCTGGTGTAGACCCCGAGAAAATCACGTATAAGGGGTGGTTCGAGGACGGCTTTAACCCGACCTACAGCTTGTGTACGTTGTTGGACGACGTGAGGAAGGCCCGAATGCAACACAAGAGAGAGAAAGTGAAGAAAGCGAGAGCCAAGAAGCTTAAGAAGAAGGGGTGAGTAGAGTGGGCATAATATTCGTGTACGTCCCGAAAGGCACGAAAAAGAAAGACTGGGAGTACTTCATAGTGGAGGTAGAGCCGAGGTTTGGCGTGCCACTACGGGGGGCCAGAGTAACCTACGAGGAGTGGATGACCAGACGCAGGGAGTACGCAAGCAAGAAGGGGGTAGACCCCGAGCGAATCACGCACGAAGGACGCATGACTAAATGCGGTCTCGTGATAAGCTACTAGAGGCGTGCAAGCATGGCAACGCTTGACGTGTGGACACTAGCGATCACTGCACCAACATACGCAGGACTCATAGCGTTAGCTATACAGCTCAGGAGGCTGAGCAGGAAGCTAGACAACGCAGACAATGACGTGTGGGTTCCGTGCTTGGAGCAACGCCCGCCAGAGCCGGAGCCCCCCAAAACGCCTGAGAGGCCCAAACCCGCCACGTACGTGAGCACGCAACCAACCAAGACGATACTCCTCGAGGTAGAGATGCCCGAGCCTCAGGTCCCCGAGAAGATAAGCATGAGCTACAGCAAGTTCGTGAAGCTCATGGACCTCCTTAACGCAAGCCCTGAGAAAAGTGTTAATACTAAATTAATAATAATAATTTATTAAGGATATTAGAAACAGTGAGCGGTCTGAAATTCAAGGACGACAAGGTCCTGTGCCCCAAGCACGGATGGACCCACTACGTGGTCCTCGAGGACGGCAGGGTCCTGTGCAGTACCGGAAGAGAGACCCTCTGGGGACCGAAGACACCAGAACAAGCAGACAAGAAAGACCTGGAGGAGATAAGGGAGGGACTGAAGAAACTTCAGGCAGAGATGGAGGAGCTGAGGAGGCAGGCAACCCCACCAGAAATCACGCCCCCAGAGGAGGAAGAAGGAGAAGAATAAATGGCTCAGAGAGTAGTCCTTAAAGGGGCTGAGTTGGGCTTTCTAGTCAAGCGTGTTAAGGGGAAATTGTACGTCTACGAGTACGTCAGACTGCCTGACGGCAGGAAGGTCGAGCGATACATCAGTTCTCTAGAAGAACTGGTTAGGAGTTTCCAGGCCTCACAGCTCGTCGATAACTCGACGCAGGGGAGTTATCGACGCCTCACACCACGCATGCTTCGACGCATAGCCCAATACGTCGTCGATAACTTGATGGAGAGCCTGAGGGGGTTGGTGGACCGGCCGGGATTTGAACCCGGGGCCTCTCGGTTGCAAGCCGAGCGCTCTTCCAGGCTGAGCTACCGGCCCACCAATAAATGTTTAAGTATGTGGAGACTTATAAGGATTTTTAAGTTTTTTGATTTGATGGTTGGGATGAATTCAGCTGTTAAGCGTAAAGTTGCTGGCCTTACAGAGGGGTTAGTTTCAGTCTTCATCAATGTCGTTCTCTTTGCTCTTAAGTATTATTTTGGTTTGATTCATAATTCGATAGCTGTCGTGGCTGATGCTGTGCATACCTTGTCTGACGCGGGAACTTCAGTAGTAGTGATCATTGGTTTTTGGATTGCATACAGACCTCCTGATGAAGAGCATCCTTTTGGTCATGGTAGGGCTGAACAAATAGGTGCAGTAGTTATAGGAACTCTATTAGGCGTCGCTGGCTTCGAGTTTCTTATGAGTAGTTATGGAAAGCTAGTTTCTAGGGAGGCGCTGACTTTTAGTTGGGTTTTAGTAGGTGTCTTGCTGTTCTCATCTGTGGTTAAAGAATTACTTGCTAGATGGGCTTTAAGACTTGGTAAAAGTTATGAGTCGAGATCTATAGTTGGTGACGCATGGCATCACAGGAGTGACGCAATAGCTACAACTCTACTAGCCTTAGGAGTGTTGATAGGTGCTAACTACTGGTGGGTTGATGGGTTTTTAGGTGTGCTAGTATCACTCATAATAATATACACTTCCATAAAGATAGTTCTTGAAGCATCTAGAGATTTACTCGGTTCTAGACCAACCAGGCGCGAGAAAGACTTACTAAATAATCTAGTTCGTGAAGTATCACCTCTCATAGAAGACGTGCATCACATACACGTCCATAAGTACGGAGACCACGTTGAAGTATCACTACACATAAGACTCCCTAAAACAATAAAGCTTGAAGAAGCTCATGAAATAGCTACAAAATTAGAAGACAAGATCAAGAACACACTAGGGTGGGAAGCTACCGTACATCCCGAACCAGAAGACGAGAAAGAATCAGAGTGAGTTACCTCTAGTAGACGGTACTTCGTCAGCCCTGAACGTTCACTTCCTAACGGGTATCCTAAGATACCGTTTTGTCCTTGGATATTCATCCTTGTTTGTTTATGTTCTTTTGTGTCCAGGGATTTCCACTTTGTTCACGTGGATTTGGGTATTCGTGCGGGTTCATGAGTGGCTGTCGAGCCCAACGGCACGAGGCTCCCATCTAGTTCAATCCCTGGGTGGCTTGGAGTACTGCTTCCATTACCACCCAGATTCATCACAAAAGCAAACAGAAACACACTTATAAACGCTTCCTAAAAACGTCGAGAAGAAAACAGTCCACCGTAAACCGTTCCCTGGAACGACTCATCACGGCTTCTCCAGACCTCTCCCTACGGTTTACCGCAGGTCTCGGAAACCCGGAGTCACCAAATAGCTTATAAAGCTGTGAAGGCTGTGAATCTTGCTGGAATACATGCCTAGTCACATTAAGAGCTCTAAGAACTCTTGAGAAACCTACAAACTAGAGAAAGAAGCAGACACAGACCACGCAGGTCTCAGAACCCAGGACCTGCCGGCGAATACGTAGACACGGGATTCATAGCTCGGGCATGCGGGTAAGACTCGAAGAAGGTTAGGAAAGAAACATGATTTGATAAGAATATGATGACAGACACGTATGTTGTGATAATGTTATATTGACACGGAATATATGTAGATTCTCCAAGACCTTCTTCCTAATCCTGCTATGAACTCGAGTGCTTCTTTACCGTTGAGAACTGTCCCGTCTCTCTTCTCCACTCTAAAACCAGTTAAGGTACCGTCACGTACTAGAGCCTTAGCTCTGTTGCCTTCCTCGTCAACCCAATTAGTGTACATCACACTTATTTTGCCTTCCTTATAGATACTCATGATTACTGGGATTATACTCTCACCACTAACTTCTCGCTTTAAGCTACTAACTAATTGAGACTTAAGTATTATCATGCTTAAAAGAACTTCATCTTCAAGTTCTCTTGGGTCTCCAAACTCTTTGAAAGGCTCAACGGGTTTTAACGGCTTAGGGGGCGGCGCGGGAGGAGGCTTCACTTCTTCAGCGACTGCTTTGACTTCTTCCTTAGGAGGTGCTGCGGTAGGAGCGGGCTTCACGGGTTCGACCGCGGGCGGCGTCGGTTGTGGTGGCACCGCCTTACCTCTCTTTAGAGGTTCTACTATGACTGGCAACTCGTATATCATTTTCCTGCGGAGATTATCTAAAAACTTGACTAAGGGTCCCTCAATCCTCCTCTCCTTAAAGAAGGAAGACTTCACAGTCAGCCTTCCCGTAAGCAAAGTGAATAGGCCTCGCACACTCACGTCTAGCCTGAAAAGCAAGTAAATGTCTCCCTGACCTTCTAACTCAATAACTTTAGTCTCGTTTGTGCTGGTTATCTTTAACTTTACGTTTAGCCTGTTAGTTGTATCACCTACGACTAAGTCTATCACACCTTCATTATTTCGCACCTCGTGTATCTTATCAACGTAAACCTCACTAAAACTCCATAAACTTAAGTAAAGTCTTAAGTCACCTAACACTAGCATCACGTCCTCGGGAGATAAGGGAATCACTGCTTCAAAACTTCTAATTATAGCCACTCGTCCCCCCACCAAATAGACTACACACACTAGAATTTATAAAAAGCTTTAGAATAAAGAATGACTTAGTTGCTC
>JAWBKW010000022.1:0-19016 GCA_038831135.1 Sulfolobales archaeon
GGGGAATTTTGGTTATTAGATCCCTAGGAAATTATGATTTATAATTATTTAAAATTTAAAAAAATTCTAGTATAAAATTATATCTTGAAGGTGGGATTCTGGGTAAGGAGGCCGAAGTTAAGACCTCCTACCTAACGAGACCTGCAGAATATAGTGGAATTAGAGCTATTCCTAAACCTCCCGCCGGTACTGAGACAATACGAGGTATTATTGCGTGGTTAGGACCGGCATACATCATGGCTGCTATGGAAGTAGGTAGTGGTGAATTAGTATTTAGTGCTCAGGCTGGGGCAAGAGTTGGTATGATATTGGCTTGGACGCTCTTATTAAGTGCTATCTTCAAGACCACCAATAATGAGTTTGCGATTAGGTACGTAATGGCAACCGGCGAATCACCTATGATGATGTATCAAAGAATTCACCCAATATTTTGCACGTTCTACTGGATTATTCAAATAATAGTTAGGCATTGGATGTTCTGGCCGGCTGGAGCAGCTTTAACTATGGCCGGTATTATAATAGAAGGATATGGTGTTAAGGGTATTGACCCAGTAATTATAGGCTTATTACTTTATGTAATTATACTTCCGTTATTGTTAGTTGCTAAGAGGGCTTACGACGTAGTAGAGAAGGCATGTACCATTATGGTTATAGCTATGTTTATAAGTATGTTAATAGTTGGTGCCTTCGTAACGACTCCTGAAAGGTTTGGTGATGCCTTAATCGGGCTCTTTAGTTTTGGTGTAATTCCTGTGGGAGCTGCAGACCTAGCGATAAGACTACTAGCATGGGCTTTCGGAGGAGGTCCAGAGGAATCTTTGAAATACGGACTTTATGTTAGAGAGAAAGGTTATGGTATGGCAAGCGAAGTAGCTAAGGTAGCAAGACACTCCACTAAAGAGGAAGAACCAGTTATTATAGGTTGGAGGCCTTCAACCGATCCTGAAAGTGTGAAGAATTGGAAAATATGGTTAAGGATAGCTCAAACAGATCTCTACGGCGTGTACCTACCTATCGGTTTGCTAGGGTCTCTGATTTTCATGTATTGCGGTACCTGGATTTTAAAACCTGCTGGTTTAGTGCCATCAGGCTATAAGTTAGCTGTGGTTCAGTCAGAATTCTTTAGAAGATTCTTTGGCGAATTTGGAGCGATGGTATACTTATTCTTGGCCATGGTGGTGTTATGGAGTACCGCTGTTGGTAACATGGATGCTTACCCAAGAATAGTTGCGAGTGCCTTAAGGGTTAACTTCCCATGGCTTAAGAAAGTTTCAGAATATAAGCTCTATGCATCATTAGTCACTCTCTACTTCTTCCTCATGATTCCTGCAATGGTTGGGGTTAAACAACCAGAACTACTACTACTTATAGATATTTACCTATCAGTACTTCTTATGGCTTTAGCGTTCTTAGTGCCCTTTATAGCTAATATTCTTTGGGTACCTAAGGAGTATAGGCCGCACCCAATTAAATTTGTAATATTGGCTTGCGGTATAGTTTTCTATCTATACTTCGCCGCCTTAGTGATAATGGGGGTAGCGCGTCCTTAAACTAATTAAAATTTTTTATTAACAAATTCAACATCTTAAAGTGGGTTTTACCCTTGAACGTAAAAATTAAATTGATATTAAGTATGATGCTTATCACGTTAACACCATTGGTAGCTATCGGTCTCGCTGAATTAATTGGTATAACGCCTTTAGCACCGTTAATGACTTACTTCTTATCTATTCTCTTATTTATTTACATCTATCATATCTTAGTTATGACGGGAATCTTCTTTAAGTTAGGTTTTCGTTGGCGTAGAAAACCAGTATTTTCAGAGACGTTTTCCTACGTTATTAGGTCATCACTGTTGTGGATGCTTTTCTTACCTATTTCCCGGGTATTAGGTGATTTAGTTAAGTGGGTTCTAACTGGTGAGTACGTTGAACTTAGTAAAGGCAACTATCACTTATATATAATTATGCTTATGGTTATAGGTATTGGGGCTGGGGCGTTCTTTTCATTGGCTTATCTTTCAGTAATTAAGAAGAAATTCGCTAGACTTTCTAAGTAATGCGATAGCTTTATTTTAACCTTTAATATATAAATATGTAGGTTTGCTTAATGGTTGAAGCTGAAGTTCTTTCACATAGGTTGTATAAGCTTCAATCAAAATTAAAAGCATTAAGTATTGATTGTGCCATGATTAGAACGTTATCTGACTATAGATATTTATTAGGTCTTAAATGGTTGAGACCTGCAGTCTTGATACCTGCGGAAGGAGTCCCTACAGTATTTATAGCTAATGGTGAAGAGGAGGGATTCTCTGAGAGATGTATTACTAAGGACTTAAATGTAGTGACTTACTTTGATGGAAGTGATTTAATGTTGAAGGTAACTTCTGCTATTAAGTCATTAAATGCTAAGAAGGTTGGGATGGTCTTTAGTGTTGAGAGAGATTCCTATTCACTTCTATACGAATTATTTAGGAGGGCTAACAAAAATGTTGAGGTTGTAGATATAGGTCCTTTAATAGCTGAATTAAGGTCTCTTAAAGATGATTACGAGATCGGAAAAATAAGGTTAGCCGGTAACGTAGCCTCCGAAGTTTTAGAAAAAGCATTAAATGCGGTTGAGGAGGGCGTCTCAGAGACAGATATAGCTGCTGAAGCTTACTACAAAGCATTTAAGTTGGGTTGCGAGGAACCACATATATACGTTAATTCAGGCCCTCACCCTAAGGTTCATTCAGAGCCATCTAAGGATATTAAGATTAAGAGTGGGGTGTTAGTTACTATCGTAGTTGCCGCTGACCGCGATGGATATTATGCAAATACATCGGCAACGACTTATGTAGGTTCATCACGTCCTGAAACCCTCTCTAATGCGTTAAGGTGTGCTAAGGACGTCTATGAGAGGGCTTACGAATTAAGTAGACCGGGTATTAAGTTTATTGATGTGATGAAAGACCTTGATGAGATCTATAAGAGGTACGGACTGCTGGGACATAGACTTATAGGTTATACTCATGGTGTCGGTCTGCAACCTGAGGAGTTCCCCATAACTACTATCGTTGCGGCGCACCGTTCAAAGGATATTGAAGAACGTATGGTATTAGCATTCGTACATTCCCCATTAATGTTACCAGGTTATGGGAGCATCAAGTACGAAGACACCTTCATCGTGTCCGATAAAGGTTTAGAGAGAGTAACCAAAGCCAACGATTTCTTAAATCAATTTTAATGAAATCACCTCATTATTTACTTGATAATATAAGCTATGGTCTTATATAGTAATTAATGTGTTACATGATGATGTCAAGGCTTCTCTAACCCTAAAGGATAGGATTTTCAGTAGGTCTTATATGTTTATTTTCTTCATAAAGTGACCCATTAATCAGCAAGTAACTCTTATCAATGTAGTATTTCATCATGTCGGAGTCGTTGGTCACTATAACTATAGTTTTCCCAGAATCTCTGAGGTTTTTTAAGAGGTTCATTAGTTCTGACTTAGTGCTTATTGTGAGATACGCTGTTGGTTCGTCAAGGAGGAGTACTTCAGGGTCGTATATTAGTACAGATGCAAGTGCTACCTTAACTTTCTCACCACCGCTTAACTTATATGGGGGCTTATTTAGTAGTCTTCCTATACCTAATGCTTCTGCAATCTCGGTGACCTTAGACCTTATAGCGTCTTCAGGTGTTCTAAGTTGACGTAGCGCGAAAGCTATTTCATCGTAAACTGTTGCGTTAAAGAACTGATCTTCAGGGTCTTGAAATGTAATCCCTATCTTCCTCCTTGCTTGAGGTAGCTGATCAGTTAAGGCTTTACCATAAAGGAGTACCTCACCTTTCTCTGGGATTAACAGTCCAGCAGCTATTAGTAGTAGTGTTGACTTACCTGAGCCATTAGGCCCTTTAATTATTGATAGTTCTGACCTGCTTAATTTTAAGTTAATACCTTTTAAGACGTAGTCATCGTTACCTGAATACCTAAACCATATATCCCTGAGTGTTAATACCTCCACCTTTACCACGCATTTAAGTCAGTTGAAGTATTACCTCGATAATAGCTATTGAGGACATAAATAAATCTAATTTAGTTAATCTAAGCTTCGTTGACTTATTAATATATGAATTGCTAGTCATTGTCCTAGCATTTACTGCTAGTGATGTCTTCCATCCTCTACTACTTCCTTTAATAAATAAGTCTCCTACAAGTGAAGCATATGCGGGGATCTCCCTTAGGCCTGCGTTCCTTAATATCCTTGCATCCCTGCATAATATCGACTTCGATACATCTTTAATTAGGGTTGATAGCATCCTCACATATATAACTATAAATCTACCTAATGATGGTACTCTAATTTCGTAAAACGCGTTGGCTAGACCAATCCAACCAAGTGTCTTAATTGATGCTAGCAATAACGTAGCAGATGCTAATGCCCTAAGAACATAAATAACGTAGTAGTCTAACTGATTATTGATTAATAAAGGTGATAGGGCAATTAATGAGAAAACCATCACATAAATAGTCGTAGTTATAAGTGCTTTTAAGTCATTCATTACTTCCCTATTTAAAATAATTAGTATTAATGATGCCACGTATGATGTCATTATTACTAGGACATCCGAAGTAAACGAAGTTATCGATATCGCTGTGAGTGAGGTAATCAACAATAAGCTTGGAGTGCAATTAAGACCTTCAAAATTCACTAGATCTAATACTTCATTAACTGAATTAAGGAATTTCCTAGCGATTAAACTCATTAACTAACAACCACCAAGCGCTTAAGGATGTAGGCTACTGCGGTAATAGCTAATAACCCTATACCTCCAGATATTATGTAACCTATCCAATTCGGGAGTCCCGGGAAGGTATAGTCTCTAAAGGGTGTCCACGTGAATTCGTTCTCTGAAAGTCCTAACTCCTCAGCAACTATGTCGAGAGGCTCATGGTAATCTATGATGTCAGCTATAATGACCCCAAATAAGGGACTAACAGCTAGGAGAGCTAGTAATATTACAATAATTTTCTTCGGGATCATTTGTTCCAACCCCATATATTTCCAGCTTTAATGCTTAGATACGAGATTATTGAACCGGTGATTACTCCTTCAATAATACCAAGTATTGAATGCCAGGTACCCATAACATAGATTGGTAAGGGGTTCCCCCAAGAAGCCCATAAGATAACACCACATGCAAGCCCAGCTAATGTAAGACTTAACCACCCAGCAATACTACCTGCTATGAATTGCGGTGAAAACGCCTTAAGGATTCGATATGCGATATAGCCGGAAATAACTGCAATAATACCCATACATAGGATGTTTGCACCTAACGCTGTAATTCCCCCGTCATGGAATATGATACACTGTATTAGAAGTACCAACGACATTGAAATACTCCCAAGCCAAGGACCCATTATGATTCCTGCTAAAGCACCTCCAACTAGGTGAAGGCTAGTACCACCTGGAATAGGCCACGCAATCATTTGAGCAATAAATATTCCAGCACTTAATGATGTAAAGATCGAAATTCTGTCGCTAGTTAATAACTTTCTGCTACGTATTTTATTAATAGAGAATATTAAGAAAGTCACGGATATAGCTAAGGATGCTATCGCAACAAATGGTGAGAGGAAACCGTCTGGGATATGCATCATGTGCACCAACTATATGGATAAGTGCACCTATATAAATCTTATGGTTAACTCATTGATGAATTAGCTCCATTAAATTAATAATGCTTGTTTTAATTAAGTATAATGGATTCCTATGCCAAAATACTGCATATTGGTTATTGATATGCTTAAAGACTTCATTTATGGTAATTTAAAATGTGAAAGAGCACAACATGTAATACCGAATCTAAAGAAAATAATCGAAACCGCAAGAAGCCTCGGAATACCCATTATCTATGTAAATGATTCCCACTTACTGGATATTGATCATGAATTCAGACTTTGGGGGAAACACGCAGTTAAAGGTTCCGAAGATGCTTCAGTTGTTGATGAGTTAAAACCTGGTGAGAAGGATTTCATCATTGAGAAGAGGAGATATAGTGGATTCTTTGAGACGGGATTAGACTTACTTTTAAGGGAGTTAGATGCAGATACTTTAGTTCTGACCGGTATACATACTCATGTCTGTGTTTTACATACGGCTGCAGATGCATTCTTTAGAGGATATAATCTAATAATTATTACTGATGCCGTACAAGCATTTACGGAGGAGGACCATCTTTGGGGACTGAAATATATGGAAAGGATTTATGGAGCTAGATTAATGACTACTATTGAATTCCTAAAACTCATTAATGTTTACTGAGGTATTACTATCTCGGGCGTTTAATTGGTAAGACTTTACTTTTTAGGTTTAGGTGGTTGGGCATCAAACCCGTTAATGAGTCATACATCAGTATTATTAACAACGGGACATAGTAGAATATTGATTGACGCTGGTGAATGTATCTATAGTTCCTTAAGGATTTGCACTCCATTTGATGTTGGAGATATAGACTATATAATTATCACGCATAGGCATGGAGACCACTTATTAGGTCTCCCTACGTTTCTTCAACACGCTAAACGTTTAGGCATTAAAGTCAGAGTATTAGGACCCTACGACGTCTATTACGCTATTAAGGAGTTATTGGAAGGTGTAGGCATACATAAGTATATCTCTTTGGTTGATTTTACGGTAATTGAGGATGGAAGTAGGTTAAATTTAAATGATGTGACCGTATCTGCGGTGGGCGCGTTACATACGGTACCTGCTTTGATGTATAGGTTTGATGTTAATGATAAATGTGTTGCATATTCTGGGGATTCGTCTCCTAACCCTGGATTCTCAAGGATGATTGAAGGTTGTGATGTACTCATTCATGAGGCAAGCATTGATGATGATTTCAGGAATGATGCCTTAAAACACGGACATAGTACTATAGGAGACGCTATAAGAATTGCTGAGGAGGCTAAAGTAAAACGTTTAGTACTTGTACATCGGGGTTTAAAACCTTTAACACTATCTCATGTTGGGGTTCCTATATTATTGGTGCAGAGGTGTGATGTACTTGATGTGTGATTAGTGAAGCATTTTTATCTTTCTTTAATGTATTTAATAATTAAGTGGTTGTTATGGACTCTGAGGAGGTTGTTATTGATGGAAAGGTAATCGAGGTCAGAAGACTCAAGAATCCAGAAGAGTATAGGATGATTACTGATACTGAGATTAGAGTGTGGGGTATTTCGGATTATAGTGGAGTCGTTGCACATCATGTATTGATAGCTGCAGATAGAAGAGGCGGTCTAGTATTGGGGGCATTCGAAAAAGATACAGGTAGGATGGTTGGGTTCGTTTTCGGTATCTTAGCTATGAAGAACGACGGTAAACTCTACCACTACAGTCACATGACTGGTGTGGTGCCTGAGTATAGATACAAGGGTCTTGGATACGTCTTGAAGCTCATGCAGAGGGAATACGTAATTAATCAAGGATTCGACCTCATTACGTGGACTTACGACCCGCTTCAATCACCTAATGCTAAGTTTAACGTTGGGAAGCTAGGAGTTATTGTAAGGAAGTTCTATATAAACTACTATGGTGATTTAAGAGATTCCCTTAATATTGGTATGCCAACTGATAGGTTTGAGGCTGAGTGGTGGATTAAGAGTAACTTAGTTACTAATAAGTTATGTGGTAAAACTACTACACCTACGTTGGACGAGGTTATTAGATTAGGTGCTGATTTAGTAACTGAGGTTGAGTTTATTAATGATCTCCCGCTATTAGTTAGCTATGATTTAAGCACTAATTCAGAATTATTGCTTGTTGAAATCCCGCACGACTTAAATGCGTTGAGGTCGCATAATGATGTATTAACTAGGTGGAGGTTCGGGCTTAGGGAAATCTTTGATCACTATTTAAATAGGTCTAACTACATGGTTGTTGAATTTATAAGTAGTTTTGATAAATGGTTTAGGAGGAATTTCTACTTGCTATGGAAGAAGGATTTGGAGGAGGTACTAGGGGGTGAATTACCTTGGAGTTACGTAAGGTAACTGCTTACCATGTAGTTATGAGGTTGAAGGCACCATTCGAGACCAGCTTCGGTAAAACAGTTGATAGGCACTGTGTCTTAGTTGAGGTTGAGGATAGGTTTGGTGAGATTGGTTGGGGAGAAGCACCAGTTGATGATGGACCCTGGTATAGTTATGAAACCGTTAATACTACGTTGTATGTATATAAGGAGTTCTTGATGCCTAAGCTTCTTGAACTGAAGATATTAACACATCCAAAGGAGTTCTTAGAATTTATTGAAGGAGTAAGAGGTTATCGAATGGCTAAGGCAGGCATTGAGATGGCTCTATGGGATTTAAAGGCTAAACTTGAGGGTAAGCCTCTCTATAAGGTATTAGGAGGTGCTAGAAACTCCGTAAATAGTGGAGTTAGTATAGGTATTATAGGTGATGAGGCAGCGTTGCTTAAAGCTGTAAGTAACTTTTTGGAGGAAGGTTATAAAAGGATTAAGATTAAGATCAAGCCCGGATGGGATTTACATCCAGTTAGGTTAATTAGGAAAGAATTTAGGGATATACCGCTTCAAGTTGACGCGAACGCGGCATATACCTTAAATCATTTAAGCATCTTTAGAGAGTTAGATAATTATGAGTTATTGATGATAGAACAGCCACTGAATTATGAAGACCTATACGACCATGCAATACTGCAATCCAATTTAAGAACTAAGATATGCCTCGATGAAAGCATTCGGAGTCTTCACGATGCTAAAGCTGCTGTAAAACTAGGTAGTTGCAAAGTCATAAATATAAAGCCAGCACGTGTTGGAGGTCTATATGAATCCAGGCTAATTCACGACTTTGCAGGAAGTAACTATATACCTGTCTGGATCGGCGGTATGTTAGAGACAGGGATCGGTAGAGGGCATCTAGTAGCTGTTGCAACACTCCCTAACGTAATCTACCCATGCGATATAAGCGGTAGTGACCGGTACTGGGAGGAAGACATTGTAGACCCTCCTTGGAAAGTAAGTAATAATGGAACTATATCAATTCCTGAGAAACCGGGAATAGGAGTTGAAGTCCTACGGGAACGACTAAGTAAATATGTTAAGACTAAATTAACTTTCGGTTAAATCTACTTAACCTACTTTAACCTCCTAAAGAAAGTCTTTCCTTACAAGATTTACGGACGTATTTCATATAGAAGGGTAACGCAACAAAAATTGATATCAATTCAGGTACAGCAACACCTTTAGGTATGTTATACAAATAATGAGTTGCCCACGGAAGTACCCCAACTAGTAGAGCTACCGGTGATATTAGATAGCTTCGATAGGTTACTGAATAACCAACAATTAAGGCAGCCAATGATGTAAAGAAAGCTACAGACACTATGAAGTGAAGTCTGCCGTAAACTTCGTCAAAGATGGCAATCAAGTTGAGAAAGAAGCCAGATAAAATCAATAATATAGTTATTAGTCTATTAAACCTTATTGAATACGTTAAAGAAAAAACAATTATAAAGAAAGAACCTAATGAAAGTCCTAAATTAAAGACTACAGATACGTTACTCTTGGTTGCATGACCTAAATCACTTAACGCATTATCAACTAAGCTAAACCATCCAGACACGGTTGCGGCGATAAATATAAAAACTAACGGGATTAGATATCCTGATATAGCTGTAATATAACATTTTGAGTTACTCATACTTGAATCCCAATAATTTGTAAAATCATTAAAAATATAATATAATTATTATGATAATCTTCATCAAAAGCACTAATTTAAGATATTAATTAAAAATTTTTTATAATAATCTAAATTATTAAGTAAAAATTTACATTAATTACTTGATGAAACAAATTAATATACATTAATATAACAATTCTGCCGAATATATTTCAATATATAAAAATATATAAACTCATAGTTGAATAATGGACGGTGATTAATGTGAGTGTTCAGAGGTCTTTAGTTGGTGTTTTGGTTGTTTTGGTTATTGTTGCTGGTGTTGGTGGTTACTTCGCAGGTTCTTCAGCCGTCCCACCACCTCAAACAATTACTACTACCGTTACTATAGGTGCGCCTTCTACCATTACATCAATCATTACATCAACAATAACTGAGAAGATAACTACAACAGTTACTATTACTTCGTCCCCCACTCCGACGCCGACGCGTACAGTTACTCCTCCACCACCTACTCCACCGGCTTATTGGCCTAAGGAGATGGTCTTCCGTACCTACTCCGTGGGTAGTCCTGGGTACGTGTTAGGTGGTGCGATATCTAGTCTTGTTGAGAAGGAGTTAGGTGTTAAGATCAGCATTCAGCCTGGTGCGAGCGCTGCTAACTTACTTGCAATAGCTAATGGTGAGGTAGAGTTGGCGTATACACATGCTGCTTGGGTACCATTCGCTAAGGATCCTGAGAAGGCTAAACTTATCTGGGGTCAGACAGTCAATCTATCGAACGTTAGATTTATCTTAGGACCTACGGAGAGGTATAAGGTATTAATAACTAAGAGGCCTGACTTCCCGGTAAATAGTATTAAGGAGTTAGCTGATTACATTAAGGGCGGTAAAAGTGTTAGACTCGCAGTTGGGGGTCCCGCAGCATCGCTTGAGGACTTCCTATTTAGGTGGTTGCTTGAACACTATGGAGTTACAGAAGATGTCATAAAAAGATCTGGGAGTAGTTTAGTGGTACCTGGTGAGGCACAGGCTGTAGAATCACTTATAGGTGGTAAGGTGGATCTAATATTTGATGTGTGTGCACTACCTTCATCGAACTACATGCAGTTAGAGACACGCATGCCTGATGTTAAGACAGTGGCATTGACTGATGAGGACATAGACTTCATATTAAATACGCTTGGGTTCAAAGGTGCTTTAGTAGTTGATAATTTACCTAAGGGCACATATAAATTCATGACTGAGGACTACCGTACATTATTTACTTTTACAATATTATTAGTTAAGGTGGACATACCTTCAGATTTAGTGTACCAGATAACTAGGACTATCTGCGACAATACTGATTACTTAGTAAAGGCTGTTTCAGGGTTCAGCATATTTGACCCTGTCAATGCTTGGAGGTTTAACGCAGGTATTGACATCCATCCCGGAGCTAGTCAATACTATCTTGACCGCGGTTACATTAAATGAGTAAGTGAGGTGTTTCCACAAAAATGAGAAACATTTTTTTAATGCTTTACCAGCAGCTGTTACTCTTCATTGGTTTATGGGTGGTTTAAATGGTTAGGAGAAGCCTAACTAAGACTAACAAACTTCTAGTTGAGGTCGTTTTATGTGTTATGGCGCTATACAATATATATAAGTTGCTTTTTACTGCTTATGATGTTTATGAACATATGGTTGTTACTCTTTTGTTTGCGTTGCCTTTAAGTTTTATCGTGTATTCATCTAGTAAGAGGGATGCTGATAGGGTCCCGTGGTATGATTATTTATTGGCTGTTATAGCTGTAGGGACTATGTTGGATGTTTATCTGAATTATTCTAGTTGGTTTTTTAGGAGGATGTGGCTCGTTACTCCATTGACTATGGAGCAGATCGTTATTGGGGTTCTAGTTATTGGACTCATTATTGAGGTTTCTAGAAGGACTTCCGGATTGATGTTTACAGCTTTGATTGCGGTATTCTTATCTTACCTGCTTTTAGCCCCTTACTTGCCTGGGATAGGGTTCAGAACTAACCCCATGAGGGTTATCGAATATCTATACCTTACTCCCTACGGAATCTTCTCAACTCCTCTAGAGGTGATGTCGACTTACGTCATTGCCTTTACCTTACTTGGCGCTGCGTTCTCTATGAGTGGTACTGGCGAGTTCTTCATTAACCTTGCTAAAGCTCTTGTCGGTAGGAGTTCTGGAGGTCCTGCTAAGGTCTCAGTAATTGCTTCATCACTTTTCGGGACGGTTAGCGGTAGCGCGGTAGCTAACGTATACGCAACTGGTGTATTGACTATACCAACTATGAAGTCCGTTGGGTTTCCGTCACATCTTGCCGGTGCTGTTGAGGCTGTAGCATCTACTGGTGGTCAGATCATGCCCCCTGTTATGGGTGCTGCAGCATTCGTCATGGCTGAATTACTTGGAACTCACTACGGTAGAATAATGATAGCTGCCGTCATACCGGCAATAATTTATTATCTAGGTGTTTACGTGCAGATACATTACTATTCACTGAAAAGCGGCCTTAGGGGACTTCCCCCCGACCAAGTACCTAATAGGAATGAGGTTTTGAGGAGGGGTTGGTTTTACTTCCTACCGCTAATTGTGTTGGTTTATGTAGTCGGGGTCCTTCAGTGGTCGGCAATTACAGCTGCATTCATCTCGTTCTTCATATCGATATTTCTAGGATTGATTACAAGGCAATTAAATATCAGGAAATTATATGAGGTGTTGGTTAGGGGTGTTGAAGATGCATTATCGATAATAGTTGTTGGTGCTGCAGCAGGAATAATTGTCGGTGCAGTCAGTTATAGCGGTTTAGGTGTTAAGCTAGGCTACATAGTTAGTACTGCATCATTTGGATATGTAGCACTAGCCTTGGTTTATGTTGCATTAATAACTACATTACTAGGAATGGGAATACCGACCACACCAGCATATATTACAGCTGTTGCTGTCTCAGTCCCAGCCCTAGCATATATGGGACTTGATGTCTTTCCAGTGCATTTCTTCGTATTCTGGTATGCAGTCCTCGGCGCTATAACTCCACCAGTTGCTTTAGCATCGTACGCCGCAGCCTCACTTGCTAAGGCAGACACTATGAAGACTGCGATCATTGCCTGTAAATTAGGCTTCGCGGCGTTCATACTTCCATTTATTATGGTGTTCAAACCTGAAATATTACTTGCTTATGGAGACTTCGGAGTTATAGAGAGGATTTGGAGTATATCCACATCATTAGTGGCGACGTATGCTATAGCAACAGCGTTTGAAGGATTCATAACACGTAATATCAACTTAATCCTAAGATTAGTTTTGATGGGGAGCGGGTTGGCATTATTTGCTCCAACCAATGCTATCATAGATTTGGCGGCATTAGCGATCATAGCTATAGTAATAATCATTAACTACCTCAAGCGTTCGGTATCTAAAACTACCTAAAAACCTGAAGTTCTAAAGATTTTAATTTTTAAATTATGAAACCCATATGAAGTAATTTCAATCCCTACTTACCAACTCATTAAGTATCTTTTCTGCCCTTTCTACATTGAATATTCCGCAGGGACATTGACGAGCTAGTAAATTCGCTGCAGTGGATGATTTCATACGACCTTCTTTCACCTCATTTATGAGGTAATTCACGAATCTTGGGGATATCATACCATGTCCACACATGGTAGTGATTTCGAGGACCTTCTCATTAGGTAGTAATTCCTTCTTACCCCATACACCGAGGGATATATTTATTGAGTGCGGCTTAATATTTAATTCTTTACAGGTCTCTAAGGCATCTTTAATGGTCCAACTAATGGTTACTGAAAATCCTAGATCAGCCTCCTTAAGTGATTTAAGGAAGTTCTTCAGTTGTTCTTTACTCGTACATACACCCCTAAGGCGGGCAACCCTTGGGGTCTTAACAGCTGCTTCCTTTAACTCCTGGATAAGTTTATTTCTAGGGATCATTAAGGTATTCTTTGAGGCTCCAAAGCCCCACATCTTAATTCCTGTGTTATCAATTATTTCAATAGCCTTCTCTAACTTCTCAATGAGGTTATCTGTATTGATCCCAACCCGCGGTGTGATGAGCCAGGGTATATCGTTTTCCCTATTACCAAATCTATGGAGCGTGTGCGTCACAGTTATCACCTAATCATTTACTATTGGTTTTCCCAGACCTAAGTTTATCTTCGCGATAGGCATTGGATGAACATCTAATTCTTCAAGTAAGCTATAACAAGGTATGCTCATATCATCGTTAAATCTACATATGATACCTACAGAAAACACTGTATTTACTTCCTTCCCAACCTCTTTGAGTGCTCTAATAGCTTTATCTAGATTGCTTAGGGTGGTCTTACCTTCAAGAACCATAGACATTATCCTGATCCTACGAAGGTCGTCCTGACTTAGTCTGCTAGAGCGTAGTGACTCTAGGACGATCATCTGCGGATTTTCCCTCTCTAACTCAACACCAGCTCCTTCTAAAGCATTAAGGATCTTAACGATATCTTCTAAGGTGGTCCCGACATTAGGTCTGCCGACATCTATAGCAAAGCCTACCTCACCCCTCTTAATCCTTCCGGTAACATCATTAGTCTTAACTTCATCGGTACCCCTACCAGGAATACCGGTGATCTTTGGAAGTGCGGGATTACTCATGAGTTTAAAATTATATGGGAAGGGAAGTTCAACAACATTAATAGCACCAACAGGACATATCCTAACGCAAACACCGCATTCTAAACAATCATCACTATTAATTAAAGCCTTACCTAAATCATTTAGAGACACAGCACCAACAGGACAAGCATGAACGCATAAACCGCAGCTAACGCACTTACTTATTTCAACCACAGGCACCTTATATCACCCCCATAATCAAAACATATTTTAGTTAACTTTTCCTGTACTTCTTTATTAATCTTCTTAACGATTCTTCAGCCCTTTTAGTATTAACTATACCACAGATACACGGTCTTGCTAAATCAATTACTGCGCTTTCTGGTGACAGTTTCCCTTTTTCGATCTCACTTATCATCTTGTTTACATGATAAGGAGATACCATACCATGCCCGCACATAGTTGTAATCTCTAATACTTCCTGGGGAGGTAACTTTTCAGTTTTCCCCCAAACCCCTAATGATAGGTTTATTGTATGAGGACTTAGACCAACCTCACTTAACAATTTAAAGATTTCTTCATATACTCCTGAGACAACCACTGAGAGACCAAGATCTGCTTCTTTAAGTTCTTTCAACACCTTCTTAACTTTTTCATCACTATCGAATACTGCAAGAATTACATTACATGTCTCCCTAAATTTAGACAGTATCTCTTCTTTATCTTTTAAGTATCTATTTCCTACCGCCATATTTCCGTAGTTTATTGGTTCATGCTTAACTAAGATTTCTAGAGCTTTCTTAACGCTAGCTGGTTCGTTATCATATTTAACAAATTTAGATGATGTTATCAGCACTGTAAACTCTTTTTTGAGTTCTTCTAGAGGTCCCGTTCTATGGTGTGTGTGAGTCATGATACCACCTAATCAATGAAAAGTGGTTTACCAAGTCCAACGTTTACCTTCGCCCAGGGTTTAACAGTAAGTCCGAGGTCTTTCAGAATTTTAATAACTGGAATCTCTAAATTTTTCTCTACTCTTGATATGACACCCACACTAAATACGGTATCGGTGGTGGTAGCCAGATATCTTAATTTATTGATAACTTCCTCCACATTGGCTAGGGGCACCTTAAACTCAAGTACTACTGAATGGATCTTCTCACTCTTTATATCTTCTGATAAATTACCTTTCTTTATATCATTAATTAGTTGAACGATGGGATTATTATCCTCGAATTGCGCATTTATCTCACTAAGAGCATCTACAAATCTGCAGATCTCGCCAACAGTCACTCCGGGCACAGGTCTACCTATATCTATTGCGAATCCTACTTCTCCCCTCCTAAATCTGCCTGTAACATCATTAGTTTTCATTTCTTCGGTTCCTCTTCCTTTTCGTCCTGTAGCTTTGTGAACTGTAAAAGGGTCGCTAAAGTATGCGCTAACTGCTTTAGCTTCATTTTTGATAAATGGCTCTATAGCCTCTCTTGGACAAATAACAACTCTTAGACAAGTTCCGCATTCGGTGCATTCACCATTAACTACGTAGGCCTTACAAATTTTAGGATCTAATTTTATAGCACCTCTAGGACAATATGATAAACATATACCACAACCGATGCATTTTTCCTGATTAATAATGACCAAAGTCTCACATTTATTAGTGGTAACTTTAATTTAAAAATCTTGCTATTTGTTTTAAAAATTAATTAGTTTTCTCCGGATCTTTTGCCTGCTTCATTTTTAAATATATTCTTGGTAACACTATTAATGCTAAAGTTAATACATATATAGATATACTAACAGGGCTACTCACGAAGGTTGTAAAGTCACCTCTGCTGATATCTAATGCACGTCTAAAATACTTTTCCGCTAGTGGCCCTAAAACAAAGGTAATAGCTGCCGGACCTAACGGAATTTTACACTTAGACATTAGATATCCAATTATTCCTAGCACTAAAACTGTTGCTGAGTCGAAGACGGAATTTCTTATGACGTATGTTCCTATAATACTAAAGAATACTATTAGTACAGCCATCTGAGGTATATTCCTTCTTAGGAACTCACCTAATTTAACAAACATGTGTATAACTATTGGGGCTGTTACATAGAATACTATATTAGAGATAATAGCACCTAATAATATGGTATAACCTAGTAATGGGTTGTCCTTAAATATATATCTCCCCGGAGTCGCTCCATGCATTATAAGCGCGCCAAGGATTAACGCTGCAGTCGCTCCACCTGGTATGCCTAATGTTAATGTGAGTACCAAGGTACCCATGGCTGCTGCGTTATTTGCTGCTTCAGGTACCGCAACACCTTCAGGGATCCCCTTACCCCACTCCTCAGGCTTTTTTGACATACCTTTCGCCATTGTATAACTTACAACAGCAGCTGTGGTAGCTCCAACACCAGGTAACACTCCTATTAAAAATCCTATAGGTATAGCTATAACGAAAATTAGCGGTGCAGATTTCTTAAAGAAGTTCCAACTCGGAGTAAGTAATTCTCTAAAACGGTACTTTTCAGAAGCTACAAAAGGATGTAATTCACCTTCCATAAGCCTTAAGATTTCAGATACCGCGAAAAGACCTAAGAAAACAGGTACGATACCTAGACCTCCACCCATCAATGGTATATCGAAGGTGAATCTGAAAATTCCTGTAAGTGGGTCCTGACCTATTGTGGCTAGGAAGAAACCAAAAAACGCTGAAAGTAACGCCTTTACACCGCCTTCGAAGGTTGCGAGGAAAGCAAGGGCCATAAGAATTAAAGCAAATATTTCCTGAGACCTGAACATTATAGCTATATCAACGAATAAAGGAGTCATGAATATTATGAATAATCCTCCTATGAGACCGCCTAGTAAACTATAAAATCTTGACAACATCAGTGCTTCACCACTTCTGCCTTTCTTAGTCATTTCATAGCCGTCGATTGTCGTCATTACACTTGTAGGAGTTCCTGGTATCCTATAAAGGATGGCAGTTATAGAACCTCCGTATGTTGCTGACGCGTAAAGAGCTATTAACGCTACTATAGCTATATCCGTCGGCAACCATACCGTAAAAGGGATAAATATAGCTGTAATCGCGCTTGCTGAAATACCGGGCATAGCTCCTGCTAAAGTACCTATAAATCCCGAAACAATGATAATCGCTATATTAGCAGGTGATAAGAGATTTAATAACGCTGGCCAAATATAATCCAACACAAGAATCACCTCCCTAAAAGAATCAAAATACTTGAGGTGATATCCCTAAAAATTCCGAATCCTGTGGGTAATGGAATGAAGAGAAGAACAGGAAATGTTATTAATGCGAATGAGGCATAGATGAATGAGGTAATTAAAGCCTTCCATGGTTTTAAACCGACATACATTAAATACAATGTCGTGGTAATTATTGTAGAAAATAAAAATCCCGTATAATAGAAGGTAACAGCGTAAGATACGATGTATATGATTGTTGCTACCATTCTCTTTATGTAAATCTTACCTAATTTACTTTTACTCTTGGAAATCGTTTTGCGTTTCAATATCAACTCTAATAATGAAATAAAGCTTGTAACCATGATACCGATTAGAACTATCATAGGCCACACTTCCGGACCAACTATAGTCCACCGGGTTTTAGGTAACTGCAAAGATGAGTAAATGAAAAATAGTGACACTACAATAAGGCTGGAGAAAAAAACTTTTTCTAGCAATTTATATCCCCTACTTTAAACCTAGTTCAGTAAGTAATTCGTCATATAGTTTGTATTCTTCCATTACGGATTTCCTGAACGCGTCACCAACAAGTAAACCGGGTTTATAATTAAGGTATTGCTTTCTTTCGAAGTCTTTATAATCTGGTGATTCGTAAGCCTTGCTGCATAACCATTCGAGTTTAGAGACTATTTCTGTTGGTGTCCCATTTTTGACGAATAAGCCTCTCCATAAACCTAACGCTGTTGGGATGCCCACCTCTTTCCCTACGGGTGTGTCAGAGAAGTCTGAAAGCCTAGATTCTTCGAAGAAGAGTATTGGTTTTACCTTACCCTCCTTATATATCGTTATTATAGGTCCGGGTTGCTCAATCATTGCCTCTATTTTACCTGCTAGGAGGTCAAGATGCATTTCAGGGGCTTCATCGTATGAGATGTAGGTCCATTTAATACCTGTATATTTAGCAAAAACTGCAGCCGCTATATGATCGAATCTCCCTAGACCTGTTCCACCAATTCTTACCTCATTTACTTTAGCAAATGCGAGAAACTCTGTAATGTTCTTAAATCTTGGGTCATCAGACCTTATCCAAACGCCTGTAACGTCCCATTGATATCTACATATCGGTATGAAATCCTGCATCTTATACTTAATTCTTTGGAGTATAACATTGAACATTATACTACTTGTATCAAGAAGGATTGTATATCCGTCTGCTGGCTGTTCTATAACATATGTTTCACCAATGGCTCCACCACCCCCAGGCATGTTTACCACAGTCCATGGGACCCCGGTTAAGTTCTGAAGTATAGGGGCATATGCTCTAGCAGCTAAGTCGCTACCGCCGCCAGCACCCATACCAACAACAATAGTTACTGGTCTTGTAGGCCATGCGATCGGGGGAGGTGTAGGGCTGGGGGTAACCGTAACAGTAACAGTTGTCGGAGGCGGTGTGACGGTGGAAGTAATTGTTCTAGGGG
>JAWBKW010000023.1:0-17828 GCA_038831135.1 Sulfolobales archaeon
CAGAGGCGTCGTAACGTGCGTAAACTTGTTCTACAAGTACGCGAGATGTGGGGTGCTTAGGGTCGCCCTGAACGCCCCTAAGGGTGATGCAGACCCAAGACCTATGCAGTGGGGAAGAGATGAGGCAATGAAACCACCTAACATAAACCTACATGAGAGCTGAACCCCTCCTCCTTAAATCCTCTAATTCCTTCTTCCCCCACGGCTAAACTCCCACACAAACTAACGAATGGGGATACGTGAGTTCATCGCTAGATAATTCGGGAACTCGAACTAGGAATCACCAGTAGGAGGTTTAAGCAGTAGTACTTGTTTTCACTGACTACTAGCAGGGAACACTACGCAGATCTAAATTCCCTAGGCCTTCGTGAAGAAAGTATTTAAGTTTATGTGGATAGTTAGTTACAGGGGTGTAACTAGTTACACCGGTGTATCTATATGCTCTTCGATCCAAAACCGAAGGAGTGTAAGAAAGACCTCTTTGATAGGGAGGAGGAATTATCAGGGCTTGAACGATATGTTAGAAACGGCTCGCCTTTAATGCTTTGTGTAGGCATTAGGAGGAGCGGTAAGACTTCGTTAATTAGGACTTTCATCAACGAGTATCAATACCCAGCCCTATACCTAGATGCTAGAAAACTAGCGGACTACGGGTACTCTAAAAGAGGATTTATTAGACTTATGGCTGAGGGATTCAGCGTGTATAGAGGCTTGATGGGTAAGCTCAAGGAATACCTACAGACTGTTAAAGGCGTTACCATTTCCCCTATCGGCGCGGAATTCGACTGGAGGGGTGGGGAGTTATCCATCTCCTCTATACTTGAGAAGCTAAACGAATACGCTAAAAAACATGAAACGTTGTTTCTAGTTGTTATTGATGAGGCCCAAGAGTTGAGGTTTCTCGTTGGTAATAAGAAACTCGATATCAGGAAGATCATTGCGTGGAGTTATGACACGCTACGTAACATCAAGTTCATTATTACGGGGTCGGAGGTGGGCGTATTATACGGGTTTCTAGGCTTCGAGGATCCCAAGAGCCCTCTCTACGGGAGGGCGAGAGATGAGATAGTTGTAGATAGATTTCCCGGGGACAAGGCCGTGGAGTTCTTAGAGGCCGGCTTCAGCGAGGCCGGAATCCCGGCGCCCAGAGAAACCCTGCTAAGAGTTACCGATGTACTCGATGGAATACCTGGCTGGCTCGCACTCTATGGATACACAGCAATTCAGCAGAGAAGATTCGATGTACTGAAGACCGTTTTCGAGGAAGCCGTAGCAACAGCTCTATCAGAGCTGTCTAAACTAAAGAGATATTCAGAACTATACGCATACGTACTTAAGTCAATCGCTACGGACTGTAAGACATGGAACTGCATAAAGAGCTACGTTGAAGCTAGAATAGGAAGGACTATAGCTAACCCAAGGCTCTACTACATACTGAGAAACCTCATGAACGTCAACATAATAGCGAAGGAAGACAGAGAATACGTATTCCTAGACCCAATATATAGGGAAGCATCTAAGGGGCTATAGAGCCTTTCTCGGACCTGCCTAGTCAACGCGGTTCCCCGCGCGGGTTCGAATCCCGCCCCCGACGCCACCCATCATAAACCAAACACAACAATTTATTTCATGGATTCAGGCCGGTTACTGAAGTCATTCCTTTTTCTCTACGTAATCTGCTGGCTTTCAATCCTATCTTGTAGATTCTGAGGTTTTTTAAGATTCTTTTTACTTCCTCTTATGTTTCTTTACGTGTTTAGGTGTGTGGTTTAGTTCTTTGTCAGTTGGTTTGCTTTTCCTTTGTTTGTTTAGGGAGAGGGTCTTCGTTTTCTGCTTTAGGTGTTTCTGTGGCGGCTTCTGGGTGGGGGCTTGCTTTATATACTTTTTGCTTAGTTCCTAGGTTCTTCAAGGGATTTTCCATATCTTCGTTTGTTGTGTTTCGTTATTCGTAGTATTGAGAAAGCATGAAAATGGTGAATGTTGATGACGTAGTGAGTTAAGAGTAGGTAGTTACGCTCGTTCTAACACTCTCTAAGGTGTTGGGAGGAAATCTGGTTTAGGTTAGCGTGTTTATGTGAAAAATGAATTGAGGGTTGTGTGTAGAGTTTAAGGTTATTACTTTTCTTCCTTCTCTTCCTCTCCTTTAATCCCCTTCGCTAATCCTTTACCAAGACTTTTAACTACTCCAACACCTTTCTTTACTCCCTTACCTACGGCCTCCCCAGTCTTCTCAGCGGCTTCTTCTGCCTTACCCTTCTCCTTCTTCCCCTCAGTCACGGGAAGTCACCAAGAATTTTACTGCTTTAGAAGTTTATAAATCAGCATAAATGGTAAGCTCTGGTTTAGAGAGCCCACCCCCGCTTATGCGGGTTTAAATCCCGTCCCTAGGTCTTCCTAATATTCTCTTAATCACAATCACCGTCTATGAGAAAGGGTAGCGATGACTACGAAGCCTTGGTCGAGTTCCTGAATCTCTACCGTGATGCTGTTCAACTTGCTGCCAACAAGCTGCGGAACCTAGATGAAGCACCATCAATTAAAACCCCACACAGTATGTTCTACTCAGAGCTTAGGGAGCTTGGTTTCAGGGCACACCACGTAAAGCAGGTATATACGTATGCTAAAGCAATCGTTAAAGCATGTAAACAGAATAGTGGTAAGAACCAGTCCTAAGGAAATTAACAGCAAGAATAGATAGGTACGACTATAGGCTTGATCTCGACAACAGAGTGCTGGTTTTGAAGATATAATGAAAACAGGGAAGTTAGGCTAAGGTTACTGAAGTCCAGCGAGATGGTAGAGAAGCGTAGAGAGTGGAGTAACGTTATGACTGTCGACGTTAACTTCAACAACATAACCTTAGCTGTATTCACATTCAGCGGGAGAATGATTAGGCTTAAACGTTTTGGAACACCTCTTAGGGAGATACTGACACATAGGGTACGGATCGAGAGGATTCGAAAGAGATATCTAAGGTCATGGAGATTCATTAGAGGTGCTAGAAGAACTATCGAGAGACGCGGTGAAAAGATTAGGAATATAGAATGGGATTACGCACACAAGATAGGCGATAGAACTGCTGGGCTAGCTAATGAGCATAACTCAACCATATTTCTCGAAAACCTAAATAAACTCAAGAATAACGTAGAGAAGAACAAAACATTCAATGAGAAGCTATCGCTATGGTTCTACGGAAGGATACTATGAAGCACTTGAGAGAGGTCTAGAGATTAGGTACGTTAATCCAAGAAAGACATCATCCACGTGTCCCAGGTGTGGAAGCAAGCTAGAAGATAACGGTAATAGAGTATTGAGGTGCACTAAATGCGGTTCCACATGCGACAGAGGCGTCGTAACGTGCGTAAACTTGTTCTACAAGTACGCGAGATGTGGGGTGCTTGGGGTCGCCCTGAACGCCCCTAAGGGTGATGCAGACCCAAGACCTATGCAGTGGGGAAGAGATGAGGCAATGAAACCACCTAACATAAACCTACATGAGAGCTGAACTCCTGCAGACTTAGGCTACTAATCCCCTTAAACGTATCGCTAGCTCCTATTCTCGCATTCCTTTATAGGGTTTACTATAGTGACCCTTACTCTCTCTCCGGCCTCAAAACCTTCAACATTTTCTGGAATGGTGAGGATTCCATTACCTTTAATTAGTGTTGAAAGTATGCCTGAGCCTGTAAGCCTTAACGGCTCTACGTAATACGTTCCATCCTCTGAGTAACAAACCCTAACTCTGTAGAATGACGTGAATCCTACTTCATTAGCTAACCTCCTAGTCATAACTCCAACCACTTCAGGCTTTGGGAGCTCTGAAGCACCTGTTAAGCGGTTTAGAAGAGGTTTTAGAAAAACTTCTAACGATATTAAGCATGCTACCGGTAATCCGGAAAATATGAAGACTGGTTTACCGTTAATTAGGTAAGCCCCTGCAGTCCTCCCAGGTCTCATAGAAACGCCGTGGAAAATTCTTCGAGACCCCTCCATCGACTCAATAGCTTCAGGAACTAAATCCTTACCACCTACAGAGGTGCCTCCAGTAATTACTACAGTATCTGAAATCTTTAAGGCGTTAATTAATGCTTCCTTAATTTTATCGATGTCGTCAGGCACTATACCCACCCTTATCGGTTCAGCGTTAAGGAGTTTGAGGTAGGCCTCAATCATTAAGCCAGTAGAGTTAATAACCCCTTCATGAGCTGACTCATCACCTAATTCCCTCAACTCATTACCAGTATTTATTATGGCTACCCTAACTTTCCTATACACCCTAACTTTAGTGATGTTAGCGGATGCTAAAGCCGCGATATGCCAAGGCATTATCTTAGTTCCTTTCGCAACAATAACGTCTCCCTTCTTGAAGTCCTCACCAGCCCTAGATATATTGGCGAAGGGATATACAGGTCTTATTATCCTAACTTTATCGTCCTCACGTACAGCGTTTTCCACAGGTACTACGGCGTCAGCGCCGCGAGGTACTCGACTCCCAGTAAATATTAAGTAGGTCTCGTCACCTTCGACGGGTTTAAGTTCGAGAACGTCTGTATCAGCCTCTACAACACCTAGCAGCTTAAGATATATGGGATTATGAGGTGAGGCACTTGTCGTAACTAACGACTTCACCGCATAACCATCTACAGCACTTCTGTTGAATAAAGGTATGTCAAACGGCGCTATAACGTCCTCAGCACATATATGATTCAGTGAATCCATTAAAGGAACTTCAATAACATCTAGACCTATATTAACCTCCCTCAATAGATTATTAACAGCTACGTCAACCCTCTCAAAAAATTTAAATCCCAGTAATCTCTCCCTAATGCCCCTCACCCATTACTAATTACGAGTAGCGAGTGTTAAATTAAATCTTTAAGGCATTAAGGGCAATATATAATTGCTTGAACGATTTAATGTTATAAGGGGATTTAAAATTAAGGATAACTTTAAAAAAGCGTTAGGTTCGGTTATTCCTGCTGTACTGATTTTAGCTATAATATCGTATCATTTTATTAACGTCTATAGTTATGCTGCACGAATAAATGACTACATATCAGATGAGTGCTGGTATGTTAGTAGTGCTAGGAACATAGTCTTTTCAGTGTTTGGAGGTAAGCCCCTCTACGTCAGCGATGACGGTTACGTAGGTATTAACGTATTAGTTAGTGATTATAGGAATACCTACTGGGTAATTAACGAGGTACTAATTAATGGTGGTAGAGTAGTTAAGCAGGATTATAAGGAAGTTCAGCTAATATATGCTGAGGTTAAGGACTTAGAGGTAACTCATAGGTTGCTGGAGATACCTGGTGTTTTAAGCGTTATCCCAGGTTATAGGTACCCGGATGCTGGTAGGATCACCCAGTACTTAAATACTGAGCACCCACCACTTGCTAAATACTTCATAGCGGTATCGCTGGTCGCATGCGGTGATAAACCTCTGTGCTGGAGGGTCCCCTCAATAATTGCTTCATGCATTATATTGATAATTGTTTACTTACTTGTTAGATCGGTTGTTGGGGGGTTCGTAGGTAATTACCTAGGTGTTGTTGCTGCATTACTAACATCTCTAGACGTATTGTTTAGGTCTCTAAGTGTTGTTGCAATGTTGGATATATTTGTCTCTTTATTCACTATCTTAGTGCTATATTTAATTATTCGGCGTAAGGCTCGTGCAGCACTAGCCGCTTTAGGCGTATCATTCATTGCTAAATATACTGGGTTATTTAATGTGCCTGCAGTCTTCTACTACTTAATTAGGGAGAGAGTGAAGCCTATTAACGCAATACTGCATTTAGTCTTAATACCGCTTCTCTCACTCACTATATCCTCTATCCCGCTAATCATTACTCTAGGTTTCCAGCAATGGTGGTTTGAGGCTGTAGAAAACGCTATTAGGTGGCATTTAAGTGTAAAGACCCTATCAGGTCCCCCAACATCAGCTCCTTGGGAGTGGTTAATCGGCTCTAACCCATTCATACTTCACTATGATTACGTTAATGGTGAGTGGGTGCCGGACTTAATTGCTAAAGGCAACAACATCCTCTACCTGTCGTCAATCGCTCTAACCTTACTTATATTACCGATGATTAGGAAACTTCCGGATGGGGGTACGACTTCAATCTATACGTGGAGTATTTTCTTAATGTACGTACTTATATGGGTAGCCGGTAGCAAAACACAATACAGTTTCTACATGGTGCAACTAACGCCGTTAATATATTCCTCCCTAATCATACAACTGTTCTGGATCACCTACAGTAATAATTTCCTTGAATTAGTGAGGAAATGGCGTGAGATAATAGTAAACATCATTAGATGGCTTTGGGGTGAAGCCGTCATCGACATTAACATAAGTTTAAGGACTCAAAACCCTTGAATGAACCCCAATATACTTAGCTTCCCCCATATCGATGCTTTAATAATCATGAGGATATGTTAATTTATTTTATAATATAAGAACGCTTAATTATAATTACTTGAAAATTATTTTAATAAATGTTTATTAGCTTTAACTTCCATAGCTTATGGGCTCTAAGATGGTTAGGAAATACGTCTATAGTTTTGAGGAAGGTGATTGGAGAGATAAGAAGTTATTAGGGGGGAAGGGTGCTAGTCTAGCTCAAATGGTGCAACTAGGCTTACCGGTCCCACCAGGCTTTACTATAACTACTGAGGCATGCAGGGACTTCTATAGTTATGAGGAGGAAACTATTGAAAAGTTAGTTAAGGAGTTAGAGAGGGGTCCCCCTCCCGATGTTAGGGATAGGTTAATTAGTGAGATCTGGAGGATCGTTGATAAGTTACCGATTCCTGGGAATTTATTTGAGCAGGTTAGGAGTTATGTTAAGCAGTTAGAGGGGAAGACTGGTAAGAGATTCGGAGATCCTAACAACCCGTTACTTGTCTCTGTCAGGTCTGGTGCTGCCGTCTCCATGCCCGGTATGATGGATACCGTTTTGAACTTAGGGCTTAACGATGAGGTTGTTAAGGGTCTTGCTAAGCTAACCAATAATGAGTGGTTCGCGTACGACGCCTATAGAAGGTTCCTACAGATGTTTGGTAGAATAGTATTAGGCATTAATGAAGAATTATTTGATGAGGCATTTAAGGAAATTAAGAGCAAGTATGGTGTGAAATACGATGTTGAAGTACCTGTAGAAGGTCTTAAGGAAGCTGTTGGGAAGTTTAAAGAAGTTATAAGGAGGGAATGGGGTGAGTTCCCGCAAGATCCTTGGACTCAGTTAGAGTTAGCTATTAAGGCAGTGTTTAGGTCTTGGATGAACCCTAGAGCTATATTCTACAGGATGGCTAATAAGATAAGTAAGAAGGAAGCCGACTGCACAGCAGTTAACGTTGTTGCTATGGTTTTCGGTAACATGGGTTGGGACTCAGGTACGGGTGTCTTATTCACTATGGATGTTGCTACTGGTGAGAATAGACCTTACGGTGAGTTCCTACCCAACGCCCAGGGCGAGGATGTAGTAGCAGGTATTAGGACTCCTATGCCTTTAGAGAAGCTTAAGGAGATGATGCCTCAAGTATATGATGAATTAATTAAGGCAAGTAAAGTCTTAGAAAGACTGAATAAGGATGTTCAAGATATAGAGTTCACCATCGAGAGAGGTAAGTTATACTTCCTACAGAATAGGGATGCTAAGATGACGCCTCTAGCAAGGGTTAAGACAGCTGTTCATTTAGTGGCGGACGGCATACTAACTAAGGAGGAGGCATTACTTAAGGTTAAGCCCGAACACATAGTATCGCTTCTCTATCCACGGATAGACCCTAAGTATAAAGGGAAGCCTATAGCTAAGGGTTTAGGTGCGTCACCCGGTGCTGTAAGCGGTCAGGTAGTCTTCCATCCGGACGTCGCAGTTGAGTGGGCTAGGAATGGTAAGAAAGTAATACTTGTTAGGGTTGAGACTAAGCCGGACGATGTTCACGGTTTCTACGCAGCTGTAGGCATATTAACGAGTAGAGGAGGTATGACGAGTCATGCGGCAGTAGTTGCTAGAGCTATCGGTAAATCAGCAGTTGTGGGGGCCGAGTCCATCTCAATAAATTACGATTTAAAGGAGTTTAGAGTAGGGGACGTAAT
Source organism: Sulfolobales archaeon (assembly GCA_038831135.1). Taxonomy (GTDB): domain Archaea; phylum Thermoproteota; class Thermoprotei_A; order Sulfolobales; family NBVN01; genus DTCV01. The sequence continues at coordinate 8,105 of JAWBKW010000023.1, forward strand.
CGTTAAGGAGGGTGATTGGATTACTATTGATGGTACCTCAGGGGAAGTATATGTTGGCAGAATACCTACTGTCGAGCCTGAGTTGATAAACGAGGTAAACATACTCCTTAGTTGGGCTGATGAGGTAAGGAAATTAGGTGTTAGGGCCAATGCTGACGTCCCTGAAGACGCTATGATAGCTAGGAAATTCGGTGCTGAGGGTATAGGCTTATTACGTATTGAGAGGATGTTTAGGAAGCCCGAGAGGTTAGAACTTCTTAGAAAGGTAATACTTGCTGAGGACGTTGAAGGTAGGATTAAGTACTTAGAGCCTCTGGCTGAGATGATTAAAAAAGACTTCAAAGAAATCCTTGAGATAATGGATGGTTTACCAGTAATCATTAGACTTATCGATCCACCACTTCATGAGTTCTTACAGGCCCCCGAGGAGATATTGAAGGAATTATATGAATCGAAAATTAAAGGAGCTAATGATGAGACTATTAAGGAACTAGAATGGCTGTATAATAGGGTCGTAAAGCTTAAGGAGCATAACCCGATGATGGGTCATAGAGGTGTTAGGGTTGGGGTTACCTACCCGGAGTTCTACTACTATTTGACTAAGTCTATGGTTGAAGCCGCTGCAGAACTAATTAAGGAAGGGAAGAACCCCATTCTAGAGATAATGATACCTCAAGTGGCTCTAGCATCTGAAATCAAATACGTGAAGGAGAAAGCTATCATCCCAGCCATTAAGGATGTTGAATCGAGGTACGCAGTCAAACTATCTGATAAATTAAAGATAGGTACTATGATTGAGACTGTGAGGGCGTGTTTAACGGCGGACGAGATTGCTAAGGAGGTAGACTTCTTCAGTTACGGCACAAATGATTTAACTCAGGCAACCTTCAGCTTCAGCAGAGACGATATTGAAGGTAAATTCCTACCACAGTACATAGAGACTGGAGTGCTGACATATAACCCGTTCGAAACATTAGATGATAAGGGAGTAGCAAAGTTAATTGAGATAGGTACTAAATTAGGTAAGTCGGCAAACCCGCAATTAGAGGTAGGGATATGCGGTGAGCATGGCGGCGATCCTAAATCAATCGAAATACTTCATAGGATAGGTCTTGACTACGTAAGCGCATCACCATACAGAGTAATTGTTGCTAGGCTAGCGGCAGCCCACGCCGCAATTAAATATAAGAACACATCTTAGACTCAAGTAATATAAACCAGCAATCATTTACGGTGCTTAATCAATGTTTTTCAAGATTAATAGCAGTATGTGTATAGTTCGACTTAATGTAAAAATGTTTATGGATTAATGGTACATTGTTTTTAGTTCTTGAAAGGTAATCTTAAATAATGTTTTAAATTTAAATAAATAGGTATCAGAAAATGGTTGATGCTGAAGGAAAGATTCGAAACAATGTGAGAGACTTGAACATTAAGGACGTGTTGGAGTATATACGAAAGGAAGGCATTAGTTGGGTGGATCTGCAGTTCACTAACTTATTGGGTGGGTTACATCATGTCACAATAAATGCTGAGGAAGTAGATGAAAAGTCGCTTGAAAAGGGTTTCGGTAAATTAGATGGTAGTAGCGCTAAAGGTTTCTCACAAATCTATGAGAGTGATGCAGTTTTAGTTCCAATAACCAGTACTTTTGCGAGGATACCGTGGAGGAGTTCTGTAGTTAGGTTTCTCTCCAAGATCTATAGCGGTTTCGGAAGAGGTAGACTTACTAAAGACCCGAGATATACTGTAGAGAGGATTGAGGAGGTTTTAAGTAATGAAGGGTTTAAAGCATATGTTGGTTGTGAGTTAGAGTTCTTCATATTTGATAAGGTTGATGTAGATGTCTTAACGCCTTACGCAGGTTCCGGCTATAAGATATATTCTAAGGAATCGCCTTGGAGTTATGGGGCAGGGTACTTTACTAGATTAAAAGATAGTTACTACGCTGTAGAACCTATCGATAGGACTTTAAATGTTAGAGAGGAGGCCGTAGATGTATTAACTAAGTACTTCAGTATATATGTTGAGGCGCATCACCACGAGGTAGCATCCTCTGGTCAGGTAGAAATAGATTTTAGATACGGTACACCAACAGATGTTGCTGACAAAGTACAAACTGTTAAGTATGTTGTTAAGAATGTAGCGGCTAAGCATGGAGTTATAGCGACGTTTATGCCTAAACCTATTTACGGTGATAGCGGATCAGGAATGCATATGCATCAAAGTTTGTGGAATGGAGGTGGAGTTAACGTTTTCTACGACCCCAACGATAGTTATGCGGAATTAAGCCAGGTTGGTAGGTACTTCATTGGTGGTTTATTAGAGCATTCTAGGGCTTTAGCAGCTATAGTAGCGCCAACAACTAATAGCTATAAGAGGTTGGTGCCGGGTTATGAGGCACCCATATACTTAGTGTGGAGTAAGTCTAATAGAAGTGCAGCGGTAAGGGTGCCACTCTATCATAGAGGTGATAACAACGGTAAGAGGATAGAGTATAGACCTCCCGACCCTTCATCAAATCCGTACTTGGCTGTATCTGCTACGCTGGCAGCCGGCTTAGACGGTATTAAAAAGAAGATAGATCCTGGAGATCCAGTAGATGAGAACGTTTATCATATGAGTGTTGAAAGAAAGAGTTCCTTAGGTATTAAGGCATTACCTAGGACGCTTTGGGAGGCGTTAGATGAGCTTGAGTCTGACAACGAGTTCTTAAGACAGGTATTCCCTAAGGAATTGATAGAGACTTACGTCGAAATTAAGAGGGATGAGTGCGTTAAGTCTTATTCCTACCCAACGCCGGTAGAGTTTTACATGTATTTAGATATATGAATGGGGTTCAACTATTTAGGGATTTACTATGTTTAAATATGTAGTCCCTCCCTACTTAGAAATAGATCTTAGGAGAACTTCAGAGGATTTAATTAACTACATACGTACATACGTAAGTAGTTCTGGTGTTAATGGAGTTGTGTTGGGTGTAAGTGGTGGTGTCGATTCTGCGTGTGCAGCAGCCCTAGCAGTTAAGGCCTTAGGCGCTGAGCGTGTGCATTCATTAATATTGCCAGATAAGGAAAGCGATAATGCAGATATCGAGGACGCTATTTCAGTCGCTGAAGTACTAGGGCTGAAAAGCATTAAACACATCAATATAACTGATATTGTTGATGCTTTTCTCAGGTCTGTAGGAACTTCATATGAGAACGCTCCTAAAGTTGCTAAGGGAAACATTAAAGCTAGGAGTAGGATGGTCCTCCTATATTATTTCGCAAATATCCACAACTTATTAGTTTTAGGAACTAGTAACCGGAGTGAATACTTGTTAGGTTTCTTTACTAAGTGGGGTGACGGAGCTGCAGATATATACCCACTAATAAATCTTTACAAAACGCAGGTTAGACTCCTAGCGGAGTACTTAGGAGTTCCTGAAAACATATCATGGAAGCCAAGTAGCCCTGGGTTATGGGTAGGGCATAAGGCTAAGGACGAGTTAGGAGCTGATTACAACGTAATAGATAAGGTACTCTACCACTTAATAGACCTAGGACTTACTCCGGAGGTAACCTCGGAGAAGACCGGCGTACCATTAAGTACTGTAATGGATTTTATTCGACGAATTAAGATGACGGAACATAAAAGATTCGGAATCCCTTTACCTCCAAAACCTCATTCATTAATTAGCAGATCTTAGTGCCCGGCTTAACGGGCTTTAAAGTCGTGAGTATTACTGGAGTTTCTTCAGGTCCGCAGCCAGCGGCGAGTATCATACCCCTAGACTCCAACCCCATCATCTTCTTAGGCTTTAAATTAGCCACAACAATAACGTGCTTACCAATTAATTCTTTAGGGTCGTAGAACTCTGCGAGTCCGGCTAACACCTGCCTCTCCTCACTCCCTATATCGACGATCATCTTAATTAATTTCTTGGACCCAGGAACGTGCTCAGCATGTTTTACAAGACCTACGCGTAGGTCTATCTTCGAGAACTCATTAATATCTATTAACTCCATGCGGTCCAACCCCTAAATTGTCTTTACTGAGCCTAATAACATTTTCGCGTTTGTCAATTGATTCCTACCGTTCAAGGCCGGTTTCAGGTCAGTTAATTAGTTAAACTTTTAAGGTCGTTCATCAAAAATAGATAAGGCAGGTCAATCTCTTGACCAAAGTAGCCGAGTATTTCAAATTTGTAGACTTCGGTGATATTTGTAGGAACTGTAGTCTCAATTGCTGTAAGAGATTTTATGCAGTCCTCCTACCTGAGGAGGAAGAGGAATATGAAGGTAAGTCCTTCACTCTAGAGACATCTCTAGGACCTGTTAAGTGTTTGGGGGCGTACAGGGGGAGTTCCTGCCCGTTTCTAAGTCCTGAAGGTCTATGCCTAAACTACGAGAAGAGACCCTTCGATTGTAGGGTATGGCCGGTACTTTTATACTATGACTTTAGAACAGGTGAGAAAGTTCTTTACCTAGATATGGACTGCCCTGCAGTTGTTGAAGGTAAAGTTAATCAGAAAGTGATTGATAACATAATTAATCTATTAAAGAATGTTAGAATAGATGATGAATGGATTAAGAAATTCACCCTAGCTCCATGGCCTAATAACCTCATAGAGATATGTAGATGGAAATAGGTAAAATATCCCCATTAAAATGACACTTATTTTTTCCTCTTATCTATTATGTTTTACTGTTATTTCCTATGAAGGAAATCTATAGAGGGAAGATTAATAAGCTTAGCTAAACAACCTCTCTTTACTCACTACACTTCTTATCAATTGCTTGGCACGTACACCTAAGTATGTAGTTGATAGTAGCATTAAAGGTAGCTCAGTAATCAACGTAATAGCCCTATTAAGCAACGCTATTAAGGCGGAAGATTTTAATGATGTTCCCAAAAGCTTAAATATCATTATTTGCACAGTCTCAAAAATCCCTAAATTCCCTGGAGTTACTACAGGTAATAACCACACGACAACATATACGGAGTCGAAAACTACTAAGGATGTGAAGATATTTATATCAGTAGATAATAAACTACATAAATATATCCCATATACGCCATTGGCTAGTTTTTCTGCTAATATCGTAAGAGATGTAAGTATAAGTGCTAGCTTACCTTCACTAAATAGCTTCTTTATAGATTCTTTATACTTGATTGAGAAGTCTTGAGCAGATATGTTAAATCTACTCGTTAATTTCTCTACAACTTTCCTAAATATCTGTGAAGATGGTAAGAGAAGCATTACAGTATTCAGCGCTAATAACCCTACTACAGGTAATAAGATAGTTAATGAAACGCTTAGGGGAACCTCAATAACGTTTATGGCAATAATTGTGACCACTGCTGTGATTACGGTAAGCAATAATCTATGCACTAAAAGAGCTGAGATCGTCGCTTCATGTGTAATACTCAAGAATTGAGAAACTAATAAGATCTTAGTGATCTCCGTAATACCGCCAATCGGTAAGACTACTTCAGTAAATATAGCTACTAAAGTTATGGCTAAGAGCTTAATAGGAGACACATTGTTACGAAAAACTTTAACTATAAAGTACCACGAGAAAGAATGAAGTAAAAGTGCAGATATTCTGAAAAATACCGTAGGTGTTAAGTAATTTAGATTAGATACCGATAATACTGGAGAGATATCGCCTAAGTTAAGATTTAGAGCTACATAAAGAATTGCCACATACGTAACTATAATGACCATTATTGCAAACATCAAAGTATTTCTGAAGGTACCCATTATTCTAGACCCGTAGCTAATACCTAATTAATGCTGCCTTTTTAAATGCTTGATTATAATTATGTTGAGAATGATCAGTATCGTTATTACGGTAATCAATAGGATTCGCAATAGTAGAATCTCGTTGTAGATATTAGGTAGTATGTAATTCAATAATTGATTAAGGGTAGAGCTTAGGTTCTGCAGTTCGGACTTAAGTCTATATACTTCAGAATCTACAACAATTAAACTAGATGCTAGGTTTTGTATTTCAAGTGACGTATTAGTAATTACTGATTTAATATCCGTATCGTATTTCGTCACATTAGTTATTGTCGCGGTTGTGGCGTTAATGACGTTGCCGTCAACTTCAATCTCACCAACTAATAAAACTACGTAAACACCTGTGGAAGTCGCTACATATGAGAGCCTATAAATGCCTTCATTAAACTTACTCATAGATGGACTAATTACTGGTTGATCATTTAAGAATTGATAGTAGAGTCTACGCGGTTCTCCAACTGTTCCATTAATTAATGATATTATATAAATATCTATGGTTGAGTTAACATATTGCGTAGAAGGCGATAAAGCGATCAATGTAAAGGATACCCCACTGACGTATTTTTCCCGTACATGCACTTCCTCCTTCATGATAACCGGTCCCTCTAAATCCATTATCAGTAATTCGTAGTCTCCAGAACTGACGTAAGGTAATAGCAATTTCATTGATGCGTAACCCAGTAGATTTAATGGCTGGTAGGTAAGTAAGTTACTGCCTAAGTATACAAAAACGTCGGAGGCTCCGGGGTATCCAAGCAACGTTAACTCTATGTATTCCCCCCTCTCTATAGTTTTGTTTTTAATGATGGCTTTCGGCTCTACAAGTATTTTTAAGTATCCGTATTTCCCTTCACGTATTCCGTGAATGGCGTGATAACCCATATCAGTAATTGGTACTTTAGCAATCGCTTCAGTTCCTGATCCCAACTTAAAATCATCTAGGAAGTAAGTCAAATTATGTTTGGACTTCAATAATATCGTGTCTAAGACGTGAACTTCCGTAGCATTTACTTCAATGCTGACATCATCTAGCCCAACACCTAAGGCGTGTGAGACGGCTTTAACAGCATTAACTATTCCCCACCCACACCTGCTGGGGCTGCATAATTTGCTTGCACTATTATTGAGTACGTCATATACTTCATTAACTGTTGGTTCCCTTCCAACACTCTTAAGCGCTTCTAAGACTAGCGCCGTTACTCCGCTCACGATAGGAGTTGATGCGCTAGTACCTGAAGCTATTAAATAATAACCATCTATTATGTAGGCTCCCGGAATTAGAACTCCTGGCGATACGAAATCAGGCTTGATGTAGTTTTTAGGGTAACCATTCTTAAACGGCCACTCAGTAGGCGGTGAGGGCCACTCAACAACCTCACTAGAGCTAAAGTCAGCAACTCCATCATCTCTATTAATGGCTCCTACACCAATTACACCCCAAATATTCCCAGGATTTGAAGTTGTTCCAGGTCCGTCATTCCCTATGGCTGCAATAATAGTTATGTTCTTCTGAATTAACCTCGATATAGGTTTTAGGAATATATCGCTGTAGTTCCCTGACGTACCTAAACTTAATGACACTATATTAGGCCTTACCGACGTCTTAACTCCTGTACATGTATAGGGTTCTAATACCCACTCAAGGCCGGCTAATAATTGAGCAGCTGTTCCCTCACCGCCTTGGAGAATTAAGCCATGCATGAGTTTTACTTTCGGCGCTATACCAATGAATTCACCAGCGATTATTGAACTAACCCAAGTTCCATGAAAGTGCGTATCTCTCGGTGCAGAACATACGGGGGATCCCTTTCTATCAAACTCTATCCAACCTCCTGGATAGGTATTATCTAATGGGTTAATAGTGATTAATTTATCCCTCAACTCCTCATGATCTAGGGATACGCCAGTGTCCAATACAGCAACTATTATGCCGGACCCACTTAAATTGTATAACTCATTAATTATTCTGGACCCGACTCTAGACCTACCCCAACTATAAAGGGATTCCCTTAACTCATTACTTCCTAAATTAAGGATTCTATAGTTAGTATCCATTTGAATCTTTATCCTGAAGTTCGGCACTATCTTAACTACTGAAGGCTCATTAACTAATTTATGTATGAGCGTTAAGTCGCCGGTAACTAATATTGCATCGGAATCCTTAAACACCCTAATAGCATTTGAACCTACAACCCCGTAAGTCTTGATTAAATCATTAGTAACCACTAAGAACTCGCTAAAGCCGTTTAAGAGAAGACTACGTTTCACCTCCTCATCAATCTTATCACTAGCTATACCACTAACTATATATGGTTCTGCCGCTATCGTAACACACTGCATGATTAAGACTACGAGTATTAGCAAATACTTAAATACCGGCTTCACCAGAGAAGTTTAGGATTACCCGACTTAAATAATACTATGCATTTATATGTTAGATTAATGTCTAAAACCTTTATAGTCTATTGACGAAAATAATAAAAACCCCATCATTTAATTATTAAGAGAGTACTTATGAAGTTACATATATCAGCATGGTGTGCTTACATACCGAGATACAGAAGACAGAACGGTAAGACCTTAATTCCAGTACTAGGTCCTGACGAAGATCTGGTGACAATGAGTTATGAGTCATGTCGGATGTTGAAGCAGAATAACTATTTAAATATTAGCGCCTTAATTTATTTATCAAGCGATAAAACTTTTGGTGTTAAATCAGCTCTACTAGCAGACCTACTTAAATTAAGTGATGTTAAGAAATACGATATTGCCGACTTCTACCACCTCATAGGTGTGGCTATGGAAATGGTTAATGATGGTGATGTATTGGTAGTTTCTTCAGATTCCAGTGATGCGGCTGCAGCAGTATCTATGATTCTTAGTAAGTCTAGGGGTTCTGTGGGGGTAGTTACTGGTAGCTCATTAATTAACTCACCACCCCTAATACCTAGTAAGGTCGCTAAGAACGATTTCCACGCAGACCTATATCTTAATAAGTTATCAAAGTTTTTGAGTGATTTATTAGGTAAGGCAGGGATTAAGCCGCAGTCGATAAAGTACGTAGCTACGAATCTGAAGGACTTGAGGTATTGCTCTAAAGTTTTAAGAAGTGTGGGGATTAGCGATGCAGCACTAGAACCGTCTAAGCATGTTGCTGCTGCAGGGTATTTCAGCACCTCTCACACACCGCTTACTTTAGTCAGAGCGTTTGAGATATCATCACCCGGTGATTACATACTTGCAATAGATTCGGATGAAAATTTCACTAGAGTGACTTCCTTAATTCTGAAGGTTAATGAGGACCTACAGCCGTTCCGCGGCTGTGTTAACTTCTTAGATAAGCTCCTCAATAATTCCTCAATAATTATGCTACAGTAAGTTAATGGTGTTGATAATGTCTAATAGGGTATTCGTTACTGGGGCTGGGATGAGTAATGTTGGTAGATTTTATGAACGACCACTAAGGGATTTAGCCGGTGAAGCCCTCTTTAAGGCTTTAGATGATGCTGGTAATTTAATGCCTGAATTCGTAGTAGTTAGTAATATGTTGAGTAGTCAGGCAGAGCAAGAGAATTTAGCTTCTTTAGTAGCGGATTACTGCGGTTTAAGAGGTATTTCAGGGTTTAAGGTAGAGGCTGCTTGCGGCTCTGGAGGTGCTGCAGTAGTTGTTGGGTACTCACTAATATCGTCTGGATTAGCAAACGTTGTTGCGGTTGTCGGTGTTGAGAAGTTAAGTGAGAGGAGTACTCCTGAAGTAGCTCGTGGATTAGCTTACGCTGCAGACGCCGACTTCGAAATACCTTACGGTATTAGTTTTTCAGGACTTAACGCTTTAGTGATGAGGTATTATATGAGTAAGTACGGTGTTAAACGGGATGAAATGTCTTCATGGCCTATCCTAATGCATGAGAACGGTTATCATAATCCACACGC
>JAWBKW010000024.1:0-15065 GCA_038831135.1 Sulfolobales archaeon
GAAGAGACATTAAAAAGAAGGTAGTTTAATGTGAAATTTCAGCAGTACGGGTAGATGAAGGATATCTCATCATAGGATCTTAGCACCAGTAATACCTAAGTAGTTACTTTTCACCCATGAGGAATTAGAGTTAATGGTAGTCAAACCTGCTAGGAAAAGTATCCACCACTTATGAATAACGTCATACTTAGAGACCGATGTAGAATATGGTTAGGAGGTCCGCATTAAAATATGAAGCTAACTAGGGTATTAAGTAAGTATAATCATAACCGTAGTTCATGAAGACTCCGCAAATTAATTAAGAAGATAGCGAATCTGAGAACTCCCTCAAAACACGTCTAAAGGGTTACCACAGCTAAGAGGGAGTTTATTGGAATGGGGTTAAAGACACATAAACTTGTAGAGTGTTATAATCCATGAGTAAGCCACTACCTAAGTAGAAATACGAATAGTTAGTAGCTGAAACGCTTTCAGCCCAACTCGCTATTAAGACAGCTAAAGAGTGATACAGACAACAAACCACGTACTCTTAAGCAATGCGCAACGCAAATACGGTAAAAATGTGAACTTACTACAACCTAAAAAACACTTAAGCCGGATATAAACCTTTAAAACCAACTATTTAAGATATCATATTGGTAGGGCCCGTAGCTCAGCCAGGATAGAGCGCCGGCCTCCTAAAGAATTGGTAAATCACTGACGGTCGGGGACGCCGGATGTCGGGGGTTCAAATCCCCTCGGGCCCGCCACATCAATTAGCCTGCTAATAGCGGGTAGCGGGCGATACTTCAAAACCGAATAATTTTACACTAGAGAAGGATTCTGAAGATAAATATCTAAAAAGTAATGAAGAATGTCCTATCTTCCAAGATATTGTTGGTCACCGAGGTCTTAAAAGATCTTGCTGAAGAAGCCGTAGGTAGTTACTAATTTCGAAGATGTACCAAGTTTATTTTTATGTATAATTCATTACTTAAAACCTCCAAAATCACTATTGGAAAGCTTTCTCCTTCATCCTTACCTATAGAACTACTGGACACTTAGAATTCCCTAATACTACTGATAAGTTCCATTACCGCCTTTTTGAAGTCCTCTATCTTGTTCATCCATTTCTCAGGTTTGATGGTTGGGTAAGATTTTCCATATTCTTTATAGTTCTCAAACGTAACTAATTCATTTAGAATGCCTGCATTGTAGAGCTGTTCTGCGAATCGGTTTACTGCATTAATTCTTCTACGGTCGTTTTCCGAAGTTCCTACTAAACCTGAGTATAAGACGCCGAAGTTTATCTGTAAGGACCCACCTGAACTAACCATGTAAATGTCTTTCCCATCAAAAAGATTTTCAACGAATACTCCAAAAGTACCATAAGTTTCGCCGCTTCCCCATCTTACATCCCTACCTTTAGTAATTTCCTTAGAAAAATCGTAAATAAGCTTCAAAGCATTAAGTTGGGCTTCATTAAGTCCTCTTTTCTTGGCATCATCTAAGAAAGATTCCCAGTCCCATCTCCTTTTCTTCGGACTGGTCGTAGTTACAATCGGGGAAGACTCCGGATAAATTTCTAGTATAATAATATTGAGACCATCATCTGAAGAGTATTTCTCTAAAATGAGAACATAAACATCAAAATTATATATCTTATTCAGGAAGTTAATAACGTTTTTTGTTGTTTCGTCAACGTAATCCATGGCGATAACAAGTCTTAAACCACCGTTTCGGATATTACCCTTAACGTTTTCTATCACTTCTTCGCTTAAGTTAAAGTCTGGGCTTTCTTTAAGTCTCTCAATAAACAAGTCTGGGTCTTTCGAATATTCAGACCATAAAGCTGAAGCATAATCTATTACCTGAGCTAATGCCATCCTCCTTTCATAATTCCTATAAAGTTTAGTTTCTATGATGTAGATGAAACCTTCACTATCTATCCCTAACAAATCAATGGAACCTGAAGCAACAGTGAATTCTCTAGTTAGATAAATAATAGATGGACGCTTTCCTTCAAGAGATGTAGGTAGTGGAAAACTCCGACCCTCTTTAATAATTCTTAAAAGCACTGCACGAAATTCTTCCTCATCTCCAAATTCAACATTTTCGCATTTAACAAATTTATCGCCGTTCCTAAATACAAAAACATCCAATACCCTTCACCCTAAACTCAAACATCTAATATTTCTAAAAATAGAGTTTTTAATTTTCCGTTAATCAGTGTAATTGATATTATACACCATCTAAAAGTCACAAAATGATTTATCTCTAGGACTGTTGATGTCGCGATTATACTCGAGATCGTTAAGAATGTCTCGCATTTAAAAAGCTTGGGATAAATAGAAGAAGTTAATTTCTGCCTAATCGGTAAGTAGTTCTGAACTTAACCACAAAGTAAAAACGATATTGATTGAATTAATATTTAAAAATGCTCAGTTATAAGTTAAGTTATGGGCGGCGGTCGTCTAGCCTGGTCTAGGACGCTGGCCTGCCAGGGTATTCTGGGGTCCGTAGAGCGCCAGAAATCCCGGGTTCGAATCCCGGCCGCCGCACCATAGCTTCTTTAAATAGAATGATGTTCGTGATTTAAAGCCTAAATTACGCAGTGAATATGGTGTAGTAGTTTGCTGATTAGGTGTTTACGTTATGGTTTGTTGGGGAGTTTATAATGAGTTGATGGAGGTTTATGACTCAATAGCTCATGGGTACTCAAGCTTTAGGGTTAAGGCATGGGATGTTGTAAAGGAATTATCCGCCTCCAGTGGTTGGGTCTTAGATATAGGTTGTGGTCCCTGCCATAATGGCTTAGCCTACAGTTTAAGCCATAATTCTAAGCTAGTATGTATCGACTTATCTCAAGAGATGTTGAAGATCGCTAAGGCATTAGTGAAAAAATATGGAGATGAGGATATGCATTACCGGGTTGACGTACTACAGGCCGATATGAGGTACCTACCTATAAGGTCAGGTATTATTGAGAGAGTTATGTATGTAGCAACAATAAATCACATACACCCTGAATACCTAAATACCGTGTTTAAGGAGGTGTTAAGCACACTAAAAAATGGTGGTGAGGTATTAATAACTATATGGGCTTTAACACACCCAACAGTATTAAAGAAGTTAATTCGGAACTTACTTGATTTATTATTAATGAGGAGAAAGCTAAAGCAATTAATGGATATTTACGTCCCCTGGAGAAGTAAAGGGAAGACTTACCTAAGGTACTACCACATCTACACACTCCCCGAAATAACTAAAAAAGTAAAAGATCTAGGGCTTAAGGTAGTTAAATCGGGTAGTTACAACCCGCATAAGAGGTTACTCCCCGAAAACTACTACTTAGTTCTGAGAAAGTAGCTTCACCATATATGGTGAGTTAGCCTCACGGAAGTAGCCTAACTTCCTATAATATTCCCTAGCGCCTACTCCAGATAATATCAGCATCTTAGTTCTGTCGTATTCTTCGAGAACTATCTCTTCAGCCTTCATAAGTAACTTAGAACCAACACCGATGTGTTGTGTATCGTAGTCTGTAGGTTTTTCACTAACGGGTAGTTGAGGACCATAAACATGTAGTTCCCTAACTATGGCTGTCTTACCATCAACCTCAGGCCTGAAGGCCTTATCAGACGGTATCCTAACCCTTATTAACCCGACAAGTATATCATTAACTACGTCCTCAGCACTTATAAATATCTCTACACCGCCGCTTGCCTCATACTTAGTAATTAATAGGTCTACCTTCCCTAACCTCTTACCCCTGTAGAGTGACCTACCAACCTCTCTAAACCTTACCTCATTTATCTTAATACCCTTACTTAACGCTCTAAGTTCAACTAACTCGCGTAGGTTACCCATCTTAGGCCCGGCCTCAATATATTTAGCAGGTAAGTCCCTCTGAACCCTCATAACCCTAACCCACTTAGGGATGTAGCGATACATCTCAGATATTAACTCCACGGCCTCCTCATCAGTTAATGCCTTATACTTACCTTCAATCCACCAATCGTAGAGTTTAGTCCCCTTAACAACTAACGTCGGGTATATCTTAAGCATATCAGGTCTGAAGTCATCATTCATAAATAATTCCTTAACCATCTCAAGATCTCTTAAGTAACCACTTCCAGGAAGACCAGGCATTATGTGGTAAACGACCTTAAATCCGGAGTCCTTAAGCATCTGAGTAGCTCTAACAACATCCCTAACACCATGACCTCTCTCAACAATCCTTAAAACATCATCATATATGCTCTGCACGCCCATCTCCACCCTAGTCCCACCTAAGTAAAGCATTCTATTAACAGTCCTCTCACTTACTTGATCAGGCCTCGTCTCAAAAGTCAACCCAACAACTCTAACATTAGCTGTTTCATTCCTTAAATGAGCCTCTTCTAAGGAAGGCAGTACCTCAGATCTATCCCTAGGGTAATTATTAAACGCCTCAAATAACGAAGTAACAAACCACTCCTGATACCACTCAGGAAGTGCCGTGAAAGTCCCACCCATAACGATAACATCAACCTTACTAGGCCTATAACCTAAGAACTCATACTGCCTCAACCTAACCCTAACCTGCTCGTAAGGGTCGTAATTAACCTTAGAAGCCCTCATCAATGCAGGCTCCTCACCATAGTAACTCTGAGGAGTGCCTAAGTCAGGCCCGCCAGGACAGTAAGCACACCTACCATGAGGGCAGGGATACGGTGCAGTCATAACAGCAACTACAGTAACACCGGAAAGCACCCTAGACGGCTTCTTCCCCCTCTTCAACTCCCCAACTTCAATACTACTCATCTATCATCAAACAATACTAAAATACATGAATTAAAAACTAAAACCTTAATAAGTCAACAATATCTAATAGAGTAACGGATGCCGCGGTAGTATAGCCCGGTCAAGTATGCGGGCCTTTCGAGCAACCGACCTAGCAAGGAGAGCCCGTGACCCGGGTTCAAATCCCGGCCGCGGCACCAAATAACAAATATATCGCTATACGGAGTTAAAATCGAATCCCTTAATGCTGCAATGAGAGTGAAAAACGTATTTTATACTTAACTTAATGCGCTTTCTACAGCACCATACACGTTAACTACTCCGTAGCCGTATACCGCATCATAACCTTGAAATCCTAAGTCTAACGCGGTGGAACTCAACACGCTTCTTACTTCACTAGGTGAGAGTTTACCATAACCACCTGATAATCTTAACGCTTGAATTAATGCTACTGTTGCTGAGACATGCGGGCATGCCATGCTCGTCCCGCTAGCATATGCGTATCGATTATTAGGCCACGTCGACAATATGTTTACGCCAGGGGCAACCACGTCTGGATTCCTATTGCTCCAAGCTGGGACGTTGTAGTTGGAGTCTACGGCACCTACCGCAATAACTTCAGAGTAGTATGCTGGGTATGAAGGTGTTGAGGCACCTTCGTTACCTGAAGCAGCCACTAATACTACCCCCCTATTATAGGCATATTTCACAGCAGCCTCAAGAATGGAAGAACTTGGTCCCCCAAGAGACATCGATATCACATCCGCATCGTCAGCCGTGTTCTCTAAACCGTCAGGTCCCTTAGTAGCTTCAACAATTCCCTTAGCTACATCACTTACGTATCCAGAGCCGCTTGGACCTAAAACCTTTACAGCGTATATCGTTACCTTAGGAGCGACACCTGCAACTCCAAATCCGTTTAACCTAGCCGCTATTATCCCAGTTACGTGAGTCCCATGACCGTTACCATCCGCGCAATTCTTAAGATCAGTTCCCCTATAAAATGTCTTACCGTTTCTTAGGGAAACAACACACCATGAAACACTACCCGAAAGGTCTTTATGTCTGTAATCAACACCGGTGTCTAAGACCGCTATATCTATATCTGGGTGATACCCGTATGCTGCATCACCGTAAGAAGCATTATACTCGCTCCATACATGAGTCGCGTTAATTAATTCTACATTCCATTGAACCTCTCCATACGCTATGACTAACTTATCCTCCTCAACATACTCCACGAACGGTAATGTAGCTATATGTTTTAGGGCTGTCCGCGGGATCTCAATCACTACAGCCCTGAGTTCAGGGATCTCAACCTCTACGGAACCGAATCTGCTTAACTCGGATTTAGCTAACCATGAAGTCACCCTTACAATAACTCTTACATTGTCAGACTGGGGTACACCCGCCTCAAACACCGACATCCAACACATTACGGATGCTGCAATCAGAATCATTATAATGGTTGCTGACCAATTAATGCTTTTACCTAATATATACACCCTAAAGTACTCCCGTTTCGATAATATTAAACTTATCACCATATAAAGCAAGACATCCTTCATCTCAGTAAGGTTTAATGCGATATTATCCTTAATAAATTCTGAAAATACCGCAATAAGTAGGTGGTGGTGTGGACAGTAAGAGCCTTATCCATGTAATTATGGAGGAAGCTATAGAGATGTATAATAGAACTCATGGCACTGAGGCTCAGGCCAAGTTAATTGAGTTAAGGGGGGATGATATCGCATTAGTCGAGTTTACTGGAACGTTCTGCGCATCATGCGGTGTCGTAGATTGGGTTGAAGATCTAGCATACATAGTTAAGTCTATGGGATATGAAGCTGAATTGATTGAGTATTTAGAGCCTGAAGGTCCGGAAAGCGCCTATAAAAGATTTGGAGTTTTTAAGCTACACATTACATGACCTTGTAAACCAGAGAGACCCTAACAATGTGTTAGATGGAAAGACCTACAATAAACCCTTACACCAAATTAAGAAGTGAACGTTACTGAACTTAATTAAGATTTAATAAGTCAGTGGTAAATGATTTTTAGGTTAGGGCCCGTAGCTCAGCCTGGTTAGAGCACCCGGCTGATAACCGGGGGGTCCGGGGTTCGAATCCCCGCGGGCCCACCACATAGAACGCACCGTTCTAATCGGTTTAAAGCTTCGTTAGTATTAAGCCCTTACTAGGAGCTATCTCAACTCTGTACGTCCCCCTGAAGTGGTTAGTCATCCTCATCTTCTTAATTATTAAGTACCTACGTACTTCTTTAACGCTCTCTACCTCATCCATCCACAGGTGTAGTATCCCATCAGCTATGTGTTCTAATCCGAAGCCGAATGTAGAGTTGTGGACTACCACACCATCTGCTAGGTAATTCTCAAACGGCTCTACCGATAGGTCGTAGACGTAGCCCTCGTCACTACCATACTCCCTCACCTCTAAGACTTTAGCTACCCTCACACGTACCCCGTCCAAGTTATGTTGCCCCACCACCTCATAATCAGCAGATATTATACGATCTCCCACCCTCACCTCGCAAGTTCTAACAGGCTCTGCTCCATCATCATTAAGCCTGTATAACGTGTGGTCCTCACTCAGCTTTAACCTCCTACCATCCTCTAAGACGACCTCATATATGGGCTTACTATTTACGTGTCTAATTACCGCGTATACCTCACACCACTTAATTGTTAAGTTACTATGGTCTAGAGATGGAGTACTTAGGGAATCTACGTATATGACGTCGCAACCATTAACACGTAGCGGAACCCCACCGGACGTAGCTAAATGCCTGAATAGGTCAGCAATCGCTATTTCTTCAACACCGTTTAATGACTTAATGATCACTTTAGAATCACCAACAACTGATTTAGTCGTCATGGCGTACTGACTTACTAGTAATGCCGTAACATTCTCCCTATGAGTAGCTATTTTAAACTGGTAAGAGTACTTCCTAGCCATTGCTGGTTTATCAGCCCAGAAAGCAGATATGCTGTCGACGATCAACCTCACATGCCTTAAAGGTGATTTGTGCTTCTCATCGGTAAGCCCTAACACTCTATAGGCCTCGTTAACTGCAGCTATTAAAGTCTCAATATCGAGTGCTGCATACCTCCTCTTCCTCTCAAGTTCCTCAGCCTCAGCACTCAACTGCTTAGCAGTCTTAAGTAAGCTGAAGATATCTATAATCACTAACTGAGGTATCTTCCCAGGCTTCTCCTCCCCAAGATAGTAGTGCTCATACCCTTCAAAATCAATATTGAATTGCCTTGCCTGCCTAACCACATCTCTAAACTCAGCCTCAGTAGTTACGTAGATTACCGGATCACCAGCTACTAACCCCGCATAAGCGTAATGCATACAAAGGATTGATTTCCCAGTCCCGGGCTCACCAGTTATCACTACCCAATTACCCTTAGGTACCCCTCCCTCCAAACCATCATCAAGTAATTTAATCCCTAAGCTAACCCTAGTAATGTCCCTCAGAAATAGCACCCACTAACTAAGTATTGATGAAACCTTATAAAGATATGTTATTAAATCATAAATCAGGCGATACCTATTGTGGAGTTTAAGATAGATCCCTGGTCCCATGTAATGATTAAGGAGTACGAGAAGCTATTCCAATACTTCGGAATAAAACCATTCAACGAAGTATTAAACGACCTTAAACATGTTGTAGAGCCGCATATGCTGATGATTAGGGGTGTGATATTCGGTCAAAGAGACTTCAACAACATAATAAACGCTTTAAAGAATAAGGAGAGATTTGCAGTAGTTACTGGATTAATGCCTAGCGGTAAAATGCACTTCGGTCACAAGATGCTTATCGACCAAGTAATCTACTACCAGAAGTTAGGAGCTGAGATATTCTTAATAGTAGCTGATGTCGAGGCATACTCCGTTAGAAGGGTTGGCAGGAAAGAAGCCATAGACATAGCCCTAAATGATTACGTGGCTAACTACATAGCCTTAGGTCTTACAAAACCCAACCTACATCTATACTTCCAATCCAATTACCACCCCAAATACTACAGATTCATCCAAATGATCTCAAGGAAGCTCACACTAGCTGAGTTAAGGGCAGCGTACGGGGAGGACCTAGAAGTAGGTAAAATAATGTCAGTAATCACCCAAATAGCTGATATACTACATCCACAAATCAAGGACTTCGGAGGACTTAAGGATGTGTTAGTCCCTGTAGGACCTGACCAAGACCCGCATCTAAGGATGACGAGGGATGTAGCTCAGAGATTTGAAGGTGAGTTAGGTCTAAAACCACCTGCCTCAACGTACCATAGATTCATGTCGGGTTTAGACGGAGGTAAGATGAGCTCTTCAAGACCTGAGAGCTATATAGCTCTTGATGAAGACCCCTTAACAGCAACTCAGAAGTTAATGAAGGCATTTACGGGAGGTAGAGCAACCGCCGAAGAACAGAGGAAACTTGGGGGTGAGCCGGAGAAATGCGTTATATACGAGTTCTACGCCTACCACCTCATACCAAATGATGCGGAATTAAGTAGGATTTACCACGAATGCAGAACTGGTAAGGTATTATGTGGTGAGTGCAAGTTGAGGGCCTGCGACTTATTGACTAAGTTCTTATTAGAGCATAGAGCTAAGTATGAGAAAGCCGTCGATAAAGTATTTGATTACGTCGAAGTGCCAGACTTCTAACATAAGTAAATAACATAAACATTATTTATAGAGATTTTATAGCGGTTACAAATATCAAAACCGTAATACTAGATAATTCCTTATTAAAGTCCTCAGAGGGATTCGTATACATCACTTTAGCTTCAGTAAGGACGCCTCACATCATCTAATCCTAATTTAATAAAGCGCTTATAATATTATATGCTAATCCGTTGAGAGTGTCTCATCATAATCCAATATAGAGTTAAAGAGTTATAAGTTGAGGTAAGGTGACGTAAGTGAAGGACTTAAATATGACTAAGGTCGTAAGAGTTGATGCCTTAAGGCCTGATAAAGATGTTATTAATGAAGTAGCTAATGTTTTAAGATCTGGGGGACTCTGCGCATTCCCTACGGAAACCGTTTATGGATTAGGTGCTGATGGTTATAATCCGGCGGCTATTATGAAGATATTTAAGATTAAGGGAAGACCTCCTGACAATCCATTAATAATGCATGTGAGTTCTAGGGAGATGTTTGATGAGTTAGTTATTGATGTTCCTGAAATCGCTTACAGACTCATAAATTATGCTTGGCCCGGCCCCCTCACATTAGTTCTTAAGAAATCCTCTAAAGTACCTAAGGAAGTCACTGCCGGCTTACCCACGGTAGCTGTTAGATGTCCAGGACATCCAGTACCTTTAGAGTTGATTAATGCCTTAGGTAGACCTATAGCGGCTCCGAGCGCTAACCTCTCTGGAAAACCATCACCTACTAATGCTGAACACGTGATCAAGGACCTAACAGGTCTTGTAGATCTGGTTTTAGATGGTGGTGAGACGTTCTTCGGCGTGGAGTCAACAATAATTGATGTTACCTCAGATCCTCCAACATTACTACGTCCAGGACCCATAGCTGTTGAGGATCTAATTAGAGTAATTAATAAGGAGATAAGGATTCCAGCATTCGCTAGGGGGTTATCAGAGTCTGAGGATGCTTTAAGCCCCGGTACTAAGTACAGACACTACTCGCCTAATACACCATTGCTTCTTATTGAGCTAGTAGATTACAGCGATTTAAACGCACTAATTAATACGATGTTAAGCACTGCCGCCGAACTTAAGTCAAAGGGGTTGAAGGTAGCTATCATAGCCACTTCCGAAACGGCTGAACACTATAAGGTTAAGGGTTATGACGTCCTCTCATTAGGGTCACGTAAAAACTTATTTGAAGTCTCACACAATCTATTCCACGTATTAAGGCTCTGTGATTCTTTAGGTGCCGACACAGTTATTGTGGAGGGTTTTAATGAGGTTGGGTTAGGATTAGCGGTAATGAATAGGTTAAGGAAGGCGGCGAAGTATAGGTCATTAACCACGCTTTCTAAGTAGCGCTATGAAGTAGCCTGGGGTCCTGTGAATATGAGGGTGAAACCTTATTACGTACCCTCCCCACCAATTCGAGGTAACTCCAGGACCTCCGAGCTTCACTCCCGACTCAACCACCTCCAAACCTAACTCATTAACAGCCCTCTCAACGACCTCTTCATTCTCCTCCAATGTTATAGTGCAGGTTGAGTAAGAAATGAGACCACCATCTTTAACGATCTTAGACGCGGTTTTAAGGAATTGAAATTGGTAATTTGAGAGTATCCTAATATCTTCATAGCGTTTTGAATCATATAACTTAGGTATTATGCCTAGGGCACTACATGGGGGATCTACGACTACCTTATCAGGTCTTAACCAACTAAAATCTACGTCAAGATATCTACTATCAGCCTTAAAGACCTTAACGTACCCTAAATGCCCTAACCTATTGAGCTCCTCAATCATCTGATCAGATTTCTTCCTAGAATGATCAAACGCATAAACCAATGCCTTACCAGAGGATAACTCAACTAAGTGCCCTGTCTTACCCCCAGGCGCTGCACACGTATCCACGACAACCTCGCCCTCCTGAGGATTAACCAACCTACCTACAAGCATGGAAGGAAGTGACTGAGGATATATCAAACCATCACTAAATTCAGGCAACTCCCTAATCTTAACAACATCATAAACAGACTTAATAACCCTAACAGCCACACCCCCAAAAATCTTACCTACATCACTTGAATCGACCTCCGCAATACCGTATGCCACCACATCACCATAAGGTGTAACTACGTTTACTTCGGAGCCTTTACTGAATTCACCTCCAATAACACCCGGAACATATAAATTAGAGCCCAACAAAACTGATTCAGCAGCCTTCTTATCAGCAACAACATACTTACTAACTAAAGGCACTTCGTAAGGGCCCTTGATAGGGAAATATATAGCCTCACCTAGTGCATCATCCTGAAACACCTCAATACCTCTACTCCTCAACCTCCTCAAAACCCCCTCAACAGAAACCCTCAAAGTATTTACCCTAACGTAATATCTTGAGGGAGGCATACTCAAATACTCCAAGAAACTACAGATACCATCACCATATACCTTCTTCAAAGCCATAATTAACTCCGAATCATAATCAAACCGACCCATAAGAGGTCCCTAAATACCTTAGATCGTGTAGCTACGCCCAACCACTACTAACTCATAAAGGATTTATTACTTTTATTCGATGTATTCTTCAGTGCTAAGATGAGGAAATCCTACATCCTCACAAACCTTATAGTAATTACAGCGACTTTAGGGATCATAACCTCATTACTAGCCTTGTGGTATGCCTGTCTATCAACATATACTATAACGTTGCACAACCCGAGGCTTAGGACTTATAACTCCTTCGAGGTAAGCAATGAAAGCGTTTCGTTAAGGGGTTACGGTTATGGTTTAGAGTTTAGTGAGGGACTTAGCAGTGATGCTGAGGCAGACATAAATCGTAGGATGGGTTTTAGAGTTGACTATATCTTTAGCTACGTATTTAGGGATACGTCCTGCGGTATATTAAGTCTCCATACCTCAACCCTAGAGAGGATGCCGCTAATACCTTACAACATCATAAATATCTACGAAGCTATATACCTGCGTGAGATAAGTATTAATATTGAAGATTTCAGCAGACTTATCTCTAAGAGCTGTATAAATGATAGAAGCGGTTGGCTACACATTAATATACTCCTCCGCCACTCCTACCTTATCACGGACCTCAAATATCCGGAAGTTGAAGCTATAGCACTTCAGCATGTCTGGCCATACCATATAATGCATCTCAAAATACCGGTAGATGATGACGGCACCGCACTAAGGTTCGTATACGATAATGTCACATACCTCGTTTCAAGTCCGTTTACAGGGGAGTGCAAGGTATGCGGTGTTGAGAAAAGATGTACATGGGAGGTATGTACGTATGCCTTCCTCCTAACCGAGGCAGAGAGTTCTGACACTATAAGAGAAGTTAATTTAAAACCACGTACTACATTAGAGAATGAAAGAGTGCTAATGCTACTATTTATTCCGATAACGGTACTCCTTATTATAACATCTTCACTACTTATTTATCACTATCTCAAAGGAATTTCCTGAAACGTAGTCTTCTTACAGAAATATGAAGTAATTACATAATGTTTTTCAGATATCGATCTCTTAATATATTAGTACTAATCTAATGCTTGAGTATGTAGTGATGGGCTGTGGCTTCACGATACATTGATTGGTTAAGGCAATCGGAAAGAAACCTTGCCTCCGCTACTGCTAATTATCGTGAGGGAATATATGAAGAGGTATGCTTTGAATCCCATCAAGCATCAGAAAAAGCCGTAAAAGCTCTACTAAATTACTTACATAAAGAAAGGAGAGGTCATTCATTACTATTCTTAATATCTGAGGTATCTGTAGAGGTCCCGGAAGAAATTAAAAGATGCGTCCTAGATTTAGACAAACACTATATACCATCAAGATACCCGGATACTTATGATGAAGGTGCCCCTCTAGACTATTATTCAAGGGAGGACGCTGAAAAATGCTTGGACTGCGCTAAGAAAATTATTGAGTGGGTGAAGAATATTGTTAGATGAGTTAAAGGACTTAGTAGAGGAGTATAGGAGGAAGTTATCCCTAAAGCTAGTAGTCCTATTTGGATCTAGAGCTAGAGGAGATTACACAGATAAAAGTGATGTAGATATTTTAGTAGTGGCAGATGAGCTTCCTAAAGATCCTAGAGAGGCATTCGTAATTCTTCGTGATATTAGATTTATTAATATTAATCCTATAGGATTTAATACTGAGGTCTTCATCAAGAAGTTAAAAACAGGTAGCACCTTTATCCTTGAGATACTCGATGAAGGAAAAATTATGTACGTTAATAAAGAATTTCAAGAACAATTAATGAATATTTATAAAGAGGTGAGAGGCAGATACGTGAGAAGAGGAAAGTTATGGACTATAAAGAACTATAACTAATACCGTACACTTCATTAATAAGCTTATATAATTAGTGATGATCTGTTCCTGATCCAAGCTCTACTTACTAAATAAAGAGAAATTCCTATATAAGAGACATTATCCTTAACTCGAAAGAATAAATTTGTAATATTCCAAGCAGTATCCTTATAGAGAAATATCTTAATAAATAGAAAGTACTAAAAACTATATTGACTTAAAAGTTGGGGAGTACTCTTCTAACAAGCTCACACTTTATAAGTTGCCTTTTCTAAGGTAAATTATTAACTATGATAAAAAATTACACACTAATTTAAGTAGATATTATTTCTTCTTTACTACAATGATTAATGCTGATATTATCGCTATTAACGCTATAAGTGCTATTGCGTTTAGTGGCCCTAAAGTCTGTGTTGGTGTTGCAGTTTGTGTTGTTTGAGTAGTTAACTGTGTAGTTGTTTCAGTAGTTTGTGTTGCGGGTTTTGTTATAGTAACTGTTTGTGTAGTTGGTTCGAATAGTACATAGTTTAGTATTGTTGGTGTTTTCGCTATTATTACTGTTTTATTATCCTCTTTAGTTGCCGATATAATGTTTTCAGAGATGTTGAGTATTAGCACTTTTTCATCAAGTACTATCTTAGCCGTTGTGTTACCGAATATACCTAGTGTGAGTATGTTTCCAAATGTTACATCTGCTATATAAGTTATGATGGCAGTACATGACTCATTACTTGTTGTGTAGAGCTCTCCATCATTAGTGAGAATCGATGGAAGTACCTTATCATTACATGTTACGCTAATCGTGTTATCTAACGCTTTCACAGGTAATTCTAATTTATTAATGCCTTGGGTGAGGTACGCATCAAGTGTTACGTAGGTAACTCCGTAGTTATCAATATATATGTTGAGGGAGTATGTAGGTTGTGCTGAGATTACCGCCGTATGCATTGTTATTAAAAGTAATATGATGGCTTTAGTTAATAGTAATGTAGCATCCAACCTCAATCTCGTCCTGACCACCTCATACAACCTTCGATAATACCTATAACTCCCATATCCTTAACTAACCCCCTTTCTCAGGTTTTGGGGGCGGTGGTGTTACCTCTTTCGCCTCCGGCGGTTTTGCTGCGAACTTCAATAATGCTTCGAGCTGTGCCTTAGCCGCATTTAGAATACCTACGGACCTTACAGCTTCTGCTAATGCTTTAGTGTAATTACCTTCATTATAGAGTTTTTCAGCGTTCTCGATAAGTTCTTTAGCTTCTGAGATTTTCTCATC
>JAWBKW010000025.1:0-14672 GCA_038831135.1 Sulfolobales archaeon
CCTAGGAAGTTCGTCAACACTTCCTCCTCACTTACATCAGCAACACATACAGCCCTAACAACATTTAGAGTAGTTAAGATGTTATTCAATTGGTCACGCTTTACTTTAACTAATTTAGCGAATACTAAATCACCCTCGAAGTCTAAGTTCTTTAAATAAGTGTTACCGCATGAAGATATATAGAGCCTTAAATACTTAATTAAATTACCGTATTCACCTAACCTATTCTTAACCTCATTAATGTTGTTGGCGATAACCTCCAATTTTTCTTTCAAGGATTTAACTATGTGAAATGTGTTAAGAAATTCTTTCTCTAATTCAGCGATGTTCAAATCACCCTTAACCTCTACCAATTTTGTTGCGCCTACGTAACCTTCAACAAATTTTACAAGCTTTGCAAGTTCATCAGCTAATGAGAGTTTCTTCCTAAGAATTATTAACTCATCTTCAGGCACCTTCTTAAGCTCTTCTACATGC
This sequence comes from Sulfolobales archaeon, assembly GCA_038831135.1. Classification (GTDB taxonomy): domain Archaea; phylum Thermoproteota; class Thermoprotei_A; order Sulfolobales; family NBVN01; genus DTCV01. Next base: position 478 of record JAWBKW010000025.1, read on the forward strand.
ATTATACCTAATTCGTGAAGAAGGGAGGTTAATTCATCACTATACTCCTTCAAAGTAATTATTCTTACGTATTTAAGTTTCTCAGGATAGGAAATAAATCCAAACAATTCTATAACCCTAACACTAATCTCATGTAATCATCGACTATCTCGCCCTTAAGCCTTGAGTAAATCTCCCTAATCCTACTGACCTTGATGTTATGGCATTCTCTAGCAGTAGATATCTTATGTTGGAATTCCTCCTCCAACTTCCTAACAAGATCTTCCGGTAACTCAACGCTAACCTCCTTCTTCAATATATCTTCTGCCTCCTTCCTAGCCTTCAATATTATTTCCTCAGCCCTCTTCTCCGCTTCCTTAATTATCCTACGGGCCTCTTCCTCAATAACAGCTAACGACATACTAACCAAAGATAACGTGACGGGAGTTAATTTAAACCTTAAGCAAACATACCGCGGTGGATATCATTGAAGCTTAGTAATCAGCCCTCACACGGCACTTCATCGATCTGCTCCGGAGTTACCTCATCATCAATTAATACTAGCTAAGGGAAGTTAAAAACGAAAATAATATGTTAACTATGTTAATACATATAATCATTACCCTAGGTTAAGTCCTGCTGATTAGTTAATTATTATATACCTATTTAAGTTATTAAATGAATTATTAACACGATGTTGAGCTCACGGAAGCTGAACGGTGATGTAGGCTCGTGTTGCTGAAAAATAATGCAGAAGTATTTTTATTAGATTTAAAAAGAAAAGTAAATTGTAAGAATTACCATGTTTGACTTACTGTTAGCAACTATTAATACTGTGTATAGCTTAAAGAACGTTAAGGTAGTCATACTCAAAGATCTAGGTAAGCTTCCAATAAATGGTGAAGTAACAACCGTATCTAGGGGTCAAGAGATAGATCTCCCTAGATGGTTGGCTAACGCTTTATCGGAATTAGGTGCTACTGAAATCAAGTACCATCCTACAACACCGGATGATGTTGGTAAGTACTTAATTAGTGAGAAGAGTATGGGTAAATCCTCACTTGCTAAATTGAGGGAAGACTTCTACCGTGATGTTAAGGATTTATTGAGTAGGGTTAAGAGCTCATCAATAGATGCTGATTCAGCAATAGCTGCTATAAGGTTAGAGTCTAATCTACGTGACTTAATCAGACTCAGAATGAATAAAATAGTTAGCATAGCTACGTTAAACGCTAGGCTTGAAAAACTCGAAGAAAACCTAACCATAGAGGAATTACTTTTATTTAAGTTATTAAACGACTTACTTTCGTCATGGCTTAATCAACTAGCACCTGAGGTGTTTAAGGGTGAGCGATGAATCTACACCGATTGAGTCGCTTCGACAAAAGTTTGCAGACTTTTTAAAAACGTTTAAGGACGATGAGGGAAGATACAAATATGAGGATAGGATTAAGCAGATGATTGTTGATAGGAGAAAAAGTATAATAGTAGATTATGAAGACCTAGTTAAATACGATGTTAAATTATTTGACGCATTAACTGAGAAACCTGAGGAAGTACTCCACGCATTCTCGGAAGCTATTAAGGATGTAGTGCAGGAATTTGATGAAGAGTATTCGTTACAGGTAAGCAAGTTCATACCAAGACTGAGTGGATTACCTATCACGATCTCGTTAAGGGACCTCTCCAGCGAACATATAAATAAGTTAGTTATGATTGAGGGAATCTTGGTTAGGGCCACCCCTCCGAAGCAGAAGATGTTTAAGGCGATATATGCACACATACTACCTACCGGCGAAATACATGAATTTGAGTGGCCGCCACTACCCTCAGATGAGATAACCGATGAACTTGAGAGACCTGCATACTGCCCCCTCTGTAAGGAAGAAGTAATTAGCGAGAGAGGTAGAGGTTTTAGTAGAGGCATCTTCAGATTAATCGTAGAGAAATCTAGGTATAAGAACTGGCAGAAAGTAGTTCTTCAGGAGAGACCTGAGGAAGTACCTGCAGGGCACATACCAAGGTCTGTTGAGGTCGTTCTAACAGATGATGTCGTAGATATGGCGAGACCTGGTGATAGAGTATCTATTATAGGTGTTGTTAAGCTTTTAAAGGAGTTTAGGAGGAAATCTATCTCACCAGTCTTCAACGTGTATATAGAGGCTAATAACGTCATAGTCGCTCAAAAATTCCTTGAGGAGGTTAAGTTAGGTAGAGATGATGAAGACTTCATCAGAAAGTTAGGTAGAGACCCTCTTATAAGGAGGAAAATCATTGCTAGCGTAGCACCATCCATATATGGCTTGTGGGATATTAAGGAGTCCATAGCGCTTCAACTATTTGGTGGGATCCCCAAAGTAGCTCCAGACGGGACTAAAATCAGAGGAGATATACATATACTGATAGTTGGTGATCCAGGAACAGCGAAAAGTCAAATACTTCAATACGTATCGCGAATAGCTCCCAGAGGACTATACACGACTGGTAAGGGTTCTTCAGCCGCAGGGCTGTGCGTTGGCGGCAACACCCTAATCTGCTCTGATAAAGGGTTACTACGAATCAGGAATCTCGTTGAAGACCACTTAACTATGTTTGAATTAGATGGAGGTATGCTAATTTCCTTAGAGTCGGAGGACGTAAGTGTTGCATCGTACTTAGGTGATAAAGCTTCGTACTCCCCGATTAGACGTTACTACATGCTATGGAGTGATAAGACCTTAAGGTTGAAAACATCGTTAGGTATTGATCTAGTAACTACCCCTGAGACTAAGCTACTAGTTTATGAAAACGGTATAATCAAGTGGAAAGAAGCTCGGACGTTGTGTAAAGGTGATTACTTAGTAACCGTTAGGAAACTCCCCGAACACGTCTCAAGCTTTGATGTACTGGACGCATTAACTGATGACGTATATGTTAAGGTTAAAAAGGAATTTGTAGATACTCTAATAAGAGAGTTATTAAACAAGTTCACAACCATTAATAATTTAATTAAAACCACCTACGTAAGTAGATATTGTATCTATAATTTAATCCATAAACATGTAATTAGGCTGCACCACCTTAAACTACTACTAAATTACGCCGGGTTAGGTAATATTCCAATAGACAGATATATTGATGAGGTAGGGTATAGAGGATTTAAAGGTGTAAACTGGGTTAAGCTCCCTCTACTCAACCAAGAATTTAGCAAATTATTAAGCCAGGCACTTATTAAAGGGTCAGTAGAGATTGACAAACACGGCAAACCTAACACATTAATTTTTAGAGCGTCTTCCCATGAAGAGCTGAGTCACTTCATTAATATGCTTAATAGATTATTTAACATTCGTCAACAACTTAAAATCTATAGAAGGGGTAGTAAGTACATATCATTAGTTAGGAATAGAGCCTTAGCCATACTATTACATTCGTTTGGTGTGCCATCAACCGATGGAGAAATAAGTTATAAGGTAGTTATGCCTAAATTGCCTGAGAACTTACTAATTTACCTTATTAGAGATTTAATATCCTTTAATGGTTTGTTAAGCCCAACCCATGTTCGCATATTAATACCTAATAGAGGTGTTGCAGAGCTCCTTCATATAACTTTAAGGAGGTTTGGGATACTATCGTTCATTAATGAATCGCGTGCTGGCTATGAACTTATGGTCTCAGATCCTAAATCCCTCAAAAATATTGGTGAGGTGGTATTAGGGGAGGTTTTCGAGGTTAGAAACTCCTCCATATCCGCTAATAATTTATTTGACTATATTGACTTAGCTGATGACTTAGTAGGAGTTAAAGTAGTTAGTGTTTCTGAATCGGGTGGCGAGTACGTATATGACTTAACCGTTGATGATTCACACTCTTTTATAGCTAATGGTTATATAGTCCATAACACAGCTGCTGTTATAAAGGAGAAACAGAGCGGTGAATACTTCTTAGAAGCTGGTGCTATGGTCTTAGCTGATGGTGGAACGGTATGTATCGATGAAATCGATAAGATGAGGGATGAGGATAGAGTAGCAATACATGAGGCCATGGAGCAGGGAACTGTGAGCATCGCTAAGGCCGGTATAGTTGCTAGGTTAAATGCTAGGGCGTCGGTATTAGCTGCCGGTAACCCCAAATACGGCAGATATATTCCTTCAAGACCTATAGCAGAGAATATAAACCTACCAATAACGATACTTTCTAGGTTCGATCTAATTTTCACCTTAAGAGACCTAACTAATTTAGACCGTGATAAGTCCTTAGTTAGGCATGTACTAAAATCACATGAAAGTATTGAAGAAGTAAGACCTGAAATACCTCCAGACATCTTAAGGAAGTATATAGCATATGCAAGGAAGTATGTGAAGCCCAAGCTCACTAAAGAAGCTGAGATCCTTATAGAGGAATTCTACTTAGAGATGCGTAAGAAGAGTGCTGAAACACCTGAGGCCCCAATAGCAATAACCACTAGGCAGTTAGAGGCTTTAGTCAGACTTGCCGAAGCCCATGCCCGAATGGCTTTGAAGAACTATGTTGATGCTGAGGACGCTGCCGAAGCTATTAGGTTAATGAACGTTATGTTGGAGAACGTTGGAATAGACCTAGAGACAGGTCATATAGATATAGACGTGATAATGACTGGGAAACCTAAAAGCGTTAGAGATAAGGAACTAATAATTAAAGACATCATCAGGGAATTAAGTAGCGAATCAGACTGTGCAAAAATTAAGGATGTAGTTAAAGAAGCCGTTAAGAGAGGAATTGATGAGGAATTCGTTGAGAAGTATTTAATGAGTTTAAGGAGGGTTGGAGAACTATACGAGGTCCGAACAGGCTGTATAAACTTTATCGATTAATAAATACTTTTAAGCTTAACATGTTATCCCTATACGTAGGTACTGATCTATGAGTGAACTAGTTATTAAGTTAAGCAATGGTAAGGAGGTTAAGATAGATAAGACAGCCTTAGAAGCTATTAATAAGTATGTAAGGTTTGAGGTTTCCTTAGAAGCGCTTGCTAAAGAACTAGGCCTAGAAAGTTGGGAAGAAACCTACGAATTAGTTAAGAAAATACCTGCATGGATTGCGTGGACCCCTCCACCAATTTTTGTTTATGAGAAGGAGAGACTAATCAACAAATCGAAGAGTTAGATAGATGTAAGTAGTTATGTGTTCTCTTAAGGCAGTACTTACAGTTGAGTATGGTAAGGAGTTAAGGGCGTCATTAGAGGTCGGTGATGCCCTATACCCTTATGATAATTTAGTAAAGGTTGGATTCAGTAACTACGGGGGTGTCCTAGTACTATACTCATCACTAACTTATGAAGATATAGTCAAAATATTGAGAAATACGTCACTAACTTATGTTAAGAGAATTGCGAAGGTTGATAAATGCTGTCCAGAAACCCTAGACGAACTCATAATCTGTATCAACGATTACCTAAAGCAAAATAATCAAAAAGTGGGTAAGGTTAAAATATTTGAAAGGGGGAAAATCAAGAGATACGTCAATGAACTCGTTAACGGTATAAGAGATATGATGGATGCGGATTCCAACATAAAGCTATATGTAATCCCCATAGATTATAGGATATGCCTAAGCGTTCAGGAAACTTAACGTGGACGGTAGATAGTCCGAAGCGAATTTATGTGTGAGGAACCTACCCCAGAAAGGAAGGGAGTAAGGTCAGAATTTATATAATAGGTTCTATCTGTTGGAATCGGGGGTCGCAGTGATTTTATTTGATGTGGGGATACTTGGATGTGGTTGGGCTGGAGTAGTTACTAGCTACTTAATCTCATTAAAATACCCTGGAAGTAGTATAGTATGTATTGATAAGGAAGAATCGTTAGGGGGTCTTCTAAGAAGCAGCTTTAGCAAAGGTTTCTACTTCGACGTAGGTGGGAGCCATATAATATTCTCAAATAATTCTAGTATCCTAAGTAAATTACTTAGTTTTTTAGAGAGTAACTTAATCTCTCATGAGAGGAAAACATTTATCATATTCGATGGTAACTTAATCCCATACCCCTTCGAAAACTCTCTCCATGTACTACCTTCAACCATGAGGGGAGAGATACTTATATCATTCGTTGAAGGCCTCCTAGAAAGAATTAGACAACCTAACTGGGAGCCGCACAACTTCCGTGAGTGGATGTACGGATTCTTCGGAAAGGAGATGAGTAAACTCTATCTAGAACCATATAATTACAAGCTTTGGAAAAGACCTCTAGATGAGATAGACGTAGATTGGGTATATACGCCTGGTAGGTTACCTATTCCTGATTGGCGGGATGTTATACGTTCAGGAGTTGGTATTAAGACCGAAGGTTATAAGGAGCAAGCACGATTTTATTACCCATTACGTGGAGGGATACAATCATTATTCGATGGTGTTATGAGTCTAGCTACCAGTAGAGGAGTTAAAGTTGTAAAAGGTTTGAAGATAACTAAAGTAAAGAAAACAACGGATGGCTGGTTAATTAATGACTCAATAAACGTGAGGAGGTTAATATCGACAATACCCCTCAATGAGCTTATCGAAGCTCTAGATCTAAGTGAATATGAGCAGCGACTAGCAAAGCAACTAGACTACAATTCCGTTGCTGTTGTTGGACTAGCTCTTAAGAGGAAGGCCCCTCCAATGCACTGGATATATAATACAAGGAATGATGTGATTTTTCATAGACATATTTGGATGTCGAATTACAGCCCATACAACACACCTAATAATGAGGAGTACTCCAGCTTAGTAACAGAGATGACTTTCCCGCCTTCAAATAAGATATTAAATAATGAAGTAGTAGATGAAGTACTTTTAGGTCTCACTAAGTTAGGTGTTTTAGAAAATCCTGATAAGGAAGTAATGTTTTCGAAACTCTGGATCCATACCTACGGATACCCTGTGCATAGCATAAAGTCTAACAAGGCTAGAGGGGAGCTATTGAGAATATTAAATGAGTTTGGAGTAATTGCAGTCGGTAGATGGGGTAGTTGGAAGTACTTAAATATGGATAAGGTTTACGAGCAAGCTATGAATGCGGTAGGTATGTGGTGAACTTTTTAATAAGATAACGGAAATTCAAGAACTACTACTTCTTTAGGTATTACTAACTACTCAGAGTTTTACCATAGTACTTAAGGTAGTAACACGTAAGTTGTGTGATACCCGCTAAGCCTTAAATAATTAAGTGATGGTATTACCTAATAGGGCACTCGCTTTATGAAGAAGATCGGTTATTTCTCACATAAGTCTGCCTCAGGCAGACTCATAGTTAAGATATCGGATCAGGTTAAACCACCTAAGTTGGGTGTTAAGGTTTTCACTTCCAATGGGAGAGTAGTTGGTCAACTCATTGATGTAATAGGACCTGTTAGAAGACCTTACGCTGTCGTAAGACCTTCAGCTATTGATACTACGTTAGAACCTCTTGAGGAATTATACGTTTAGGTGTTCTACATGAATTGTCCGGATTCGTCAATAATATTTGATGAACTTCATGGAGAGTTCGTATGCGTTGAGACTGGAGAAGTTATTGAGGAGAGATTAATTGATCAAGGACCTGAATGGAGGGCCTATACCCATGAAGAGTTTTTAGATAGGGCTAGAGCAGGTTCTAGACTAACTAACAAGGTACATGATCTAGGGATATCAACAGCCATAGATACGTGGAGTCCTGAGGGGAGGAGACTTCAGTCAATTCATAGGAAGTTAAGGATAAGCAATAATAAACAACGTAAATTAGTGAAGGCACTAAGCCTAATGAATGAGGTTATTGGTAGGTTAGGTCTACCAAATAACGTTAACGAGTTTTCAGGTTCTATAATTAGGAAGCTTAGTAATAAAGGACTCATCAAAGATAGAAACGTTAATGCATTCATAGCTGCTTCTATAATCTTATCATGTAATTACCTTAAGACTCCTATAAATCGAGATGAAGTATTGAAGATCTGTGAAGTTACTAGGCATGATTTATGGAAGGCTATGCTTAAAATCACACGTGATAGTGGTGAATACATCACTGTTAAAGTTCCTGAACCGCAGATCTACCTAGATAAGTTAAGGTCTGAACTAGGACTACGTGCGGAGGTTTCAGCTCTAGCTAATAGGATATTAAGTGTTGCTAGGAATAGTGGTTTAACAAGCGGTAAAGGTCCTATAGGTTTAGCAGCTGCTGCCCTATACATCGCTTCAGTGTTACTTGATGATAAGAGAACTCAAAAGGAGATAGCTGAGAAGTGTAACATAACCGAGGTAACTGTTAGGAATCGCTATAGAGACCTTGTTGATAACATCACAATAGTCATAGAGGTCTGAGCATCACCTAATTACTTAACTTGAAAATTTTCTAATAGTGTTGAACATATCTTAAAGGCTGTATCGCACTTTATTAATTTAGGTATATCGGAATGGAATATGTTAAGGTTGTTGAGGGGAAGGCTCAGTTACTAGTTCCTAATCCAAGCTTGTTTAGACGATCTGACGGCGTGTACGAACCTTCTTGGGCACCAGTATTCTATAATCCTAGAGCTGCATTAAACAGGGACTTATCGGTTACTGCTCTAGCTAAGATAGCTGAGTACTATGGTGTGAACTCGTTTAACATTGCAGACGTACTTGCGGGTGTTGGTGTTAGAGGGATAAGGTATTTCCTCGAGGTTCAAAGCACTAATAATGTTGTCATTAACGACATAAATCAAAAAGCTGTCCAATTAATTAGGGAGAATCTAAATATAAACGGAATTAAGGATAGGGTATCCGTATACCGATGTGATGCCAACGCATTACTCTATAAGCTTAGGGAAGATAAATTTAAACTAAATTACGTAGATATCGATCCTTACGGAACTCCAATCCCATTTATAGGAAGTGCTCTATCAACGATCTCTAGGGGAGGATTCCTAGGCATAACAGCTACGGATATTGCCACGCTTTCAGGAGTTAAGCACTTAGCTGGTTCTAGGAGATATGGTGCCAACCTATTTAGAACAGACTTTAAGTATGAGGTAGGTTTAAGAGTGTTATTAGGTTATATAGCTAGGAGAGCTGCTGAAATAGATAAGTATTTAGAACCTATTATTGGTGTCTTCCATGACTACTATTTTAGGATATTCGTACGGGTTGATAAAGGTGCTAGTAAATCTCAGAAAATGCTTTCTGAGAATATTGGCTATATACTATACTGTAAGAATTGCCTTCAAAGACAACACGTTAATGATTTAGACCTTGTAAATACGACCTGCTCTAAATGCGGGAGTAAGCTCAATATATTAGGACCGTTATGGGTGGGTATAATGAATAATAAGGAATTCATAACTCAGCTAACAGACCTAATTAAGACAAAGTATAACTACCTAAATAGTTTACCTAGACTATTAAAACTTATAATGATGATTAGGGATGAGGTAGAAGTACCCTACTACTATGACGTAACAGCGATAGCAAGCGTTCTCAGAGTCAATATGCCTAAAATCCATGAAGTAATAGAGTGCTTAGAGAATAACGGATTTAAAGCGAGTAGGACTCATCTAACACCGACAGGTGTTAAGACCTCAGCACACTTTGAAATCGTTAAAAAGTGCGTAAGTAACTGAGTACTAAAACCTTACACTCCGTAATATGGGGATTCAGAATAATTCATTCACTTTCAGAAATTTCGTTAATCTACCACATATTAAGGGATTGAAGTAGCTACCTAGACCGCATTTCTCCAAATCTCTACATAGGAAACAAGGTATTGACATAGCTGGATTCAACTTAACAAGAAGTCTAACACTTTCTGATTTCTTAGAAACGTAGATTAATCTGTAGGTCTTCCTCCCCTTAGAATTTATAGGTTCTCTCTTAATTAAACCTGACTTAACCAATTTATTGACTGCCCTACTACCCTCCCTACTATCAATTCCTAGAATAGCCCATAGTTCGCTTTGGATAACTCCCTCCTCACCACCCTTCTTAATCAGACTTAATATCTTATCTTCAAAGCCTGGCTTAGTCATCAAGGTGCTCCTCTATCGCTATCATTTAATATATCTGCTTACAGAGGTAATATATTTATATTACGACTAGTTAATGCTTTCTTAAATTCTTCAGTAATTCATTAACTATTATGTTTGGCAAGAAATCCCTATTACTGAAAGTAACCTCATACTTAGTTGAGGTTTTAAGTAATTCCGTTATAATAGGATCGTTTAACCTCCAGTGAATAACAGCTAATAAGTTTTTAGAACCACCCAATGCATATATTATTGCGTCTCTAAGTTGCCCTACCTTTAACTCCATAGGTCCTATTTCATCAATGCATAATAAATCAGCATCGTTAACAGCCTTCATAACGGCCTCAACACCAATACCTACCGCGTCATCCACGTCGATACAGTACCTACCAACTCTTAATTGGTTTGGGCAATCATCTAATATACGAGCTAACCATCCCTGAGAACCGCTCATCATATCTATTATTTTAAAACCTACCCTAACACCTCCTGACCTAACCTCAGGACATACAAAACCACCGACAACTAAACCATGTTGCTTAACATCATTAACAACCTTAGTGAATACTGTGGTTTTACCTATGCCGGGTTTACCCGTTATCGTAATAATCAATTAATGAACCCCACTATGAATTATTGAGTACGGTCGTAGTTGTAACTACTTAAGTCATTTATTGCCTATTATTGTTATCTTATTAAGATTCGTTCCACAGACAGAAAGTTCATCTAGTACAACGTTCTTTATATCACGCTCTAACACCGTCTTAATATCGGAAGGTATTATCCTAGTTAGTTTTTCAGTTTCTAATATCTTCCTCACAACATCTTTTAGAGTTACCTTGCTGACATCACCTTCGATGACGAAACTTAACTCGCAACCATCCTTGGTTAGAACTATAAAGTCAGGTGCTGACTTACTGATTCTATAAGCTATTGTTTTATCTTTATCTAGTTCTAAAAGCTCTAACAACTTATTGGACTCTGTTGTAGTATCTGGGGCTGCTCTAGTAAACCCGGACTTCAAGCTCTCCATAGTTATGGGTTCTATTATGTCTTCCCCTAATACATCGATGAGACGTTCAGCAACTTCTAAACTAACATTACTATCACTTCTTAAGTAGTCAAATATCATTCTTCTAGAGACACCTGAGTTTAACGCTAATTCACCTAAGCTTAATCCTCTCTCCTTCTTAATCCTCTCTAATTTTTTGGAACTAATCTTGATGTACAGACTGTTCTTTCTCTGAATTAGGAAAACATCAGGGGAACCCCTTAAGATATTATTTAATGTCTTCTCACTTACGATATATATTCCTTCCTTTTCATGAACTACGTTATCGTAGGTTACTTCATCATTCAATATTAACGGTACAGCGTCTATAGCTGAGGCTGCATTAATTAAATCATTAACTTCATCCCTTTGTAAGTTCTTAATACCTAGCCTAATCCTTAGTAATAATTTATTACCATCTTTAGTAGCTACTAGGTCTATAGACCTTTCACGATAACTACTTGGGTAGTTAAGAACTTCAAATGAATAACTGTTTCTACTTAAGATAGTCTTAACTCTCTCCAACAATAGCTTAACTTCACGCTTTCTCTGATCGAACCCTTTATATGACATCGAATACCTCTACAGATTCTGAGTAACCATTAATTACTTAGTGGAGAGCGATTTAAACTTAACCCTATTTTACGTATTTAGCGTAGACCATAGCATGGTCTTTATCGAAGGGATCTAAGTGAATAACATCAAGTATTTCGAAATTACCTCTCTTCAACGTATCTATCTCACGCCTATATATTTCATCAGGTTCTTTAGTAACATCTATGCTCCTAGCCTTGATTGCTAGGTAGAGGTATCCTCCGTCCTTAAGGAATAGTCTTGCATTAAGTAGAACCAGACTCGCCTGATCCGGCTGAGCTACATCAGCGTATATAACCTCAACAGGTTCAACAACGTATTTATATCTTTGTGGGAATCTAGCGTCAGCAAGTATTGGAACTATATTCTTCCTATTTTCCGCAACAGTTATGAGTTCCCTCATAACCCTAGGCGCGAACTCTACTGCGTAAATCCTCCCCCTCAACCCAACTATATCTGAGATGTGACTGGCTGTAGTCCCACTACCTGCACCTAAGTATAGTACCTTACTACTAGGTGTAATCGATAATTCCTTGATACCCTTAAGTAATGCAGCAGCTAACTTACTCCTATAAGCATTCCATTCCCTATATTCGACATCACCGACCTTAAATAACCACTCATCATATACCTTCTTACCAGGGACTAAGTTCTTAGTTGCTAACCTAGTGGAACCGTCCTCTAGCTCAACCACATAAACCTCCTTATACGTTGAGTGCTCATAAACCCTCACAACCTCAGCCACAGCATCACCTGATAGTATTGATGTTATTTAGGTATATAAGCTTAGAGAATTACTTCATGAAATTATTCATGTCTTTACATATTATAACTTTCCTTAATGTGGAGGGGTGAATGATGCGGTGAAGTGATGGAATACCCTACCTAAAGCAAATAAAATAAGAAAGCCTAATTCCATTCATTGTATTGATGTAAAATTATTGTCTACTAATCAAATAGTGAATGAGGACCAATACGTTAAAGCGGTGATGTAGGTCTCCTACCTTCCTCTTCCTCATAACCTCTTAATTCAATAAATGCGGGTAATTTACCCTCTCTAATGAGTTTCTCAGCCATCTCTTTAACAGTTAAGGTATGTCTTATGTCGAGTTCTAGGAGAGTATTTAATATAGTGTAGGTTGTATTCCAGACGTCAACCAGCATATCCTTAGTCACGTAGTTAAGTATGAAGGGATCGTTTAACCACTGATCGAACGCTTTTAACGTCTTCATCATGTGTTGGAATGCCTGTCTAATAACTAGAACTAAGGTCAACCTATCCGCGATATATGCCGTATCATTTATTTGGCTGAACATTTCTACTGCCTTCTTCTGCATATCAACCCATTCACTTAAAGTTCCTAAGGAAGATAGTATCCTTGACATTCTTGAGGACATACTTCCACATCAATTATGTAGTACTTATGAACCTTATAAGGTCTTATGACTTTAAATTGTAAGGCTTGCCTTCCTCCAAGACCTCCTTAGGTATTTTATCTGAGAATTTCTTAAGGAAACTTACTTCATCCGCCGCCTTACGTAGGTCGTCAGGCAACATTCTAGGAATTTCATCAATTATTGGGTACCACCTCAAACACTTCTCACAAACTAATATACCCTCCACTACCTCTACCTTCAAACACTCATCGCAAGGAGTTTCCTTAACATCCTTTACGTAATGACCCTTAAGACCACAGAAGAGATCGCAGAAGGGTTTCTCAACCATAGGAGTTCTCTGATAAGTCTTCTCACTAAACACGATGAGTTTTAATGGGAAGTTCTTACACATAGGGCATGCGATTATATTAATTAACGAGTACTTCACTTCTTAATCACCTCATCAGTCAAAGTTACTATCGTATTTAATAATTTATTAGCTAAAGCCCCATCCTTAGCCTCAATAAAGATACGTATGATCGGCTCAGTACCACTAGGCCTTACTAAGAACCAGTAGTCGGTGCTAATCACCTTAACACCATCTATATCTACTATCTTATCACTAGCGAAGACTTCCACTAACTTCTGCTTTAGCATTCCCATGATCTCATCCTTAGCTCTAGGGTCTATAGTGACCTTAGTCTTAATTAGGTATGTCTGGGGGATCTTATTGTATAGTTCGTGAAGCCCTACATTATTAAAGGACAGGCATTCTAACATCAGAGCTGTTGCCATAGCTCCATCCCTAACGTATTGATGCCTACCATATAGGAAGCCACCGTTCTCCTCAAATCCTAGTAAGGAACCCTCACGAATCATAGTCCTCGCTATATTTATACTTCCGACCTTAGTCCAAATTACTTCAACACCGTACTTACTTAACATCTCACTGATTAGAGTGCTGGACGATATAGCTGTAACAACCTTCTTAGGTATGTCTAACCCCTTATTACTTAGGATGTGTTCGCAGAGTATTATTGCGGTCCTATCTCCAGGTATAAACCTCCCTAATCCGTCTATGAAGACAGCCCTATCTGCGTCCCCATCATGTGCTACTCCAAGATCAGCGCCTAAGGACTTAATAATGTTTGAGAGTTCACCTAAATTTTCTGAGGATGGTTCAGGATTGCGGTAAGGGATATGCGATATATCGCAATTAACTGT
>JAWBKW010000026.1:0-10187 GCA_038831135.1 Sulfolobales archaeon
CACTCTCAGACTATTACTACGAATTTAGAAAGATGTTGATTGAGGCGATGGAAAAGTCTAAGTCAGTTATTAAGGAAGTCAACAATATGTATAGTAAAATAAGTAATAGGGACTACGGAAACGGCCTAGTTGAGCCTTACAGTGTCGACGACGCTGATGCAGTATTAGTTGTGATGGGATCGTCGTCCGGCACAATCAAACATGTTGTAAGAGATTTGAGGAAGAAAGGAATGAGGGTAGGTGTTCTCAGGTTAAGAACGTTCAGACCATTCCCGAATGAGGAGCTTGTAAAGTTCTTAAGTGATGTAAAGGTGGTAGGGGTTATGGATAGAGCCACATCTCCTGGAGCATATGGGGCTCCTCTCTTCAGTGAAGTAAGAAACGCTTTATTCGATCTGAATAGTAAGCCTTCAGTAATTAATTATATATATGGCATTGGTGGAAGAGATTTGGAACCATCGGCAATTAGACAGATATTTGATGACTTACTTGAAGTTGCTAAGGGCGGTGTGCCAAGTAACTGTATAAAATATGTTGGGGTGAGGCACTGATGTTTTCAAACATAAATATTAAGGAATTGGCTAAGGAACAACCTAAATTACTACCTGGACATAGACACTGTCCCGGATGTACTGCACCGATAATAGTTAAATTAGTATTATCAGTGGTTAATGAACCGATAGTGGTTGTTAATGCTACAGGCTGCCTTCAGGTAGCAACTACAATATTTCCATATACTTCATGGTACGTTCCATGGATACATAACGCTTTCGAAAATGCCGCAGCAACAGCCTCAGGAGTAGAGGCCGCGTTCAAAGCTTTAAGAAGGAGAGGAGCTATACATGATGATAATGTTAATATAATCGTATTTGGAGGTGATGGAGGTACATACGATATAGGTTTTCAGTCGTTAAGTGGTATGATTGAAAGAGGACATAACATACTCTACGTTCTCTACGATAATGAAGCATACATGAATACAGGTATACAGAGAAGTGGTGGAACACCTTATGGTGCATCGACGACAACCTCCCCTCCTAGCAAGTTAATACATGGAAAACTTCAACATAAAAAACCAATAGCTGATATTGTAGTTGCTCATAGAGCACCTTACGTGGCAACTGCAACCCCAGCACATTGGATTGATCTACTAAATAAGACAAAGAAGGCTCTAAGTATTAAAGGACCTAAATTCCTACATGTGCTATCACCGTGCCCCCGAGGATGGAGATTTGATCAGAGTATGTCTATAGAGGTTTGTAGAATATCTGTTGACACATGCTACTTCCCACTATGGGAATATGAAAAAGGTGTTTGGAGGCTAACTGACAGAAGCTTAGCAATAGCTAAAAACCCCTCCTTAAAGAAACCTATTGAAGAATTCCTCAAGATTCAGGATAGATACAGCCATGCCATAAGTGAGGACTTAACAATAGTTAAAGAACTGCAAGCCTATGTTGACGCCTTATGGGAAGACCTTCTAAGAAGGTGTACATCCAAGCAATAGATAAATTAATTTATTATTAAGCAAGCATTTAAATATTGATTTAAAAAAATAATCTGGCTGGGGTGGTTATTGTTAAAAGAGTTGGGGTTTTCTTCGACTTTGACGGTACTTTAAGTCCACTAGATGTTGGAAGAAATGAAGCCGGAATCAGAGATGAATTAGTTAAAGCTCTTAAGCATATATCAACCAAGTACCTCATCGCGGTAGCCAGCAGTAAGGACTGTTACTTCCTCTTAAATAAAGCACCCTACTTCCATAGCTATATATGTGTTAATGGATTAGAGATCCTAACCGATAATTACTTATTATGCGATTCATCCTTAACTAAAAAACACTTATTAAATGCTATGAGTTACGTTAAAACTTTAGCTATGAGACTTTCCGGAGTAGACCTAGAAGAAAAGAATTCATTAACAAACATTTTAATAGGTTTAAGTATAGATTGGAGAAGATCTAATAAGATTCCTAACGAATTAAACGAGATTATTCTAATCGCAAGAAATAGCGGTCTTAATGTCATAGAATACGAATTAAACCCGTTCATAGATATCTATATATCAGATAAGAATAAAGGAGATGCTATTAAAACGTTAAAATCTTTATTAGGGTTAGATAGAGTTATTTACTTAGGAGACGGCGAAAATGATATACCGGCCTTTAAAGTTTCTGATCAGTCCGTGCTTGTAAGGCATAAATATAACACTGATTTAAAAGTTGAGGTAGACTATGAAGTCCCTTACGAAAAACTCCATAGGTGGTTATTTAATGAGTTATGAGTTCCCTAATTACCTTGATCTTTTAACAGCGATAGGTATTTCGGCTTTGATTGCCGTATCAGGATACTTACTAGGCATTATTTCCAGACGTATAATACTATATTTGCTTAGTAAGGTAGGCTTTGATGAATGGTTTAAGAAATTCGCCGTGGGTAAGGCAATATTAAGAAGTGGCTATTCAGCAAGCGAGTTCTTCGGGCTGGTTTCTTCATGGATCATATATCTGACATTTTTACTACTTGCCCTAATATATGGGACCTCCAGCTTAGGAATTAACTGGATTTCAGATATGTTCAGCATAGTGGTTTTCGTGTATATTATGGGATTCATTAAGACTTTCCTAATAATAATTACCGGCTTCATATTCACGGATACTTTCATAAGCTATATATATAAGAGTAGTGAATTAAGAAGCGAAATCAAATTGCTTACCCCCGTCGCTGAATACTTAAGAATAATGATTTACTTAGCAGTTGTTGTCTTCGCATTAGAGCAAGGAGGTTTAAATATATATTCCTTGAATGTGCTCTTAATGCCTGTTATTTGGGGCTTAACGATCGCTATGGTCCTCATAATACTAGCTCAGATCATACAGCAAATAATTAGGAGGTAAATGATGAAGCTCTTTTCAATGATGTATCAAACATCAAATAGTAAGGGGCAGGAATTAGTAGCTCAGAGAATAGTGAAATGGGCTAGAAGGTTAGGCATAGATGCCTGGCTAATAACTAGTATATACCACGATGGAGAACCTGTTATACCATTTAACGAAGTTGTAAAGAGCATAGAGGGCTACATAAAGTTTGATAAAGACCCTAAGATAGGATTACCTGTAATTAGGGTCGATAGTAGTAAGACCTTCTGGCCTCCTAGAAGGATAATGTTTAGAGATTGCATCACTATTCTAAAAAATTTAGATGAATCCATAGGTATCGACTTCTTAGTAACTCACTCAACTCTTTGGAACGGGCCTGAAGAAGCCGCTAGGTGGGTAGTGTGGAAAAGACTTATGAAGAGCTTAGGTGAGACAGTTTCAACGTCAATATATGGTCATATGTCGCATTATCAACCTCCGGATCCGAGTAGATACGACCCCATAGAGAGGGCTTTCCGTATGGCTTGGAATTCAACAGCTTTTCAATCAATTTTCAAAGCAGCTAACCTAATTCTATGTGTTACAAATATCGAGGCTGAGGAAATGATCATGCATGGAGCTAGACCTGATCAAATCCATATATTTCCAGGAGGTCTAGACGATGATATCGCTACACTAATAGATATCTCAAAACCGGAAATTTTTAGAAGTAAATACGGTGTAGAAGATGATAAACTCCTAATTTCCTACCTGGGTACCGTGGAGGATAGGAAAAATCCGTTAGCTGTTGTTAGAATCGCAAAAAAGTTAAGAAACTTGAAGGATGTAGTTTTCGTAATTGCTGGTAAGCCTGGAGATCAATGGGATGATGTTGTTAAGGAATCGAAAAACTTAAAGAATGTCATTATCACTGGTGAATTAGATGAGGAAACTAAGGCATCACTTATTAAGGCTTCATACCTCAACATAATAATGTCTAAGATGGAGGCACTAGGATTAACACAGATAGAGTTCATGTATGGTGGTGTCCCAGTAATAACTAGCGCTACTTATGGACAGAAATGGTTGATCACGAATGGTGTTGAGGGCATCCATGTTAGAGGTCCTGAGGATATTGAAGGAGCTGCTAGAGTTATTGAGGAGCTAATAAAAAACGTTGATAAGAGATATTCACTATCTAAGAAAGCACGTGAGAAAGCCATTAATTTTCTAATGTCTAAACTTATTAGCGAATTAATTAAGAAAGTAACTAGCCTGACCTAATGAGATAGTGTTTTTATTGATTTTAAACATAATTTAGATAGGGTATGAGTTGCCCAAGGTTACTATAGATATACCGTATGAGGTTTTAGAGAAGATAGTGAAAGCCTACCCAGGATCTCTTGTGGAAGACGCTATTAGGAGATTTATTATGGATGCTTTAGGCGGTGAAATTCAGATACCTCAATCTCAGACAGAACTAAGTAAGATTCAGAGATTCCTCCAGGATATGGTTAACCCGTTCACAGCTAAGATAGATGAGGTCGCTAGAAGATTAGGTAATGTAGTTGAGGTGTTGGATGAGCTCTCTGAGAAGGTTAAAGTCCTCGAAGAAGATGTTAAGTCGATTAAGGGAAGAACTGAGGCTCAATTACCACCCCAGCAACCCTCAAAAGAAATAAAGAAGTCAGCTATTGATGTGCTTAAGGACCAGAAAGTCATGTATGAGAGGGATATAGCATCTAAAATAAGGAATAGAGACGCATTCTTCGATAGATTGAGGAGAGATGGGGCTGTAGTATTAGAAGTTAAGGGACAGAGAGTGGCTTTAGAACCAAGTTATTGGAATGAGTTCAAAGTTATTTTAGAATCACTAACTACTAGTAATGAGTCGGAGCTCAGAGATAAGCTAGGTAAAATAGGTTATAACCTACTTAAGACTTTATGGGAGGGTGGTCTCATCTACTACGACTCCATTAATAAGAAATGGAGATTCGCTGAGGAAATAAGTTAATGTAATTAGGAAAATTAACGGAACATCACTCATTAGGTGATTACTAGAGGAGTACATCACCTTCTTTCTCAATACTTGAGTCGACTTCTTTGTAAGGTAGGATTATAGTTTTCTTAGGGATAAACACCTCATCCCTAATAATTACCTCATCACCTATTACAGACCCCGCCTCTATCCTAACCCACTTGCCTATTATGCTTCTCTCACCTATGAGTGAACTATTCACTAAAGCTCCCTCATCAATCATCACATTATTGAAGAGCAAGCTATTCTTAATTCTTACTGCAGGACCTATAATAGAATTACTCCCAATTATTGCGTAGGGTCCAACTTTACACATACTGCCTAGCTTTACATCAGCCGAGATGTATGATGGCTGAATTACTTCAGCACCGTCAATAGATGAGGAGGAAGATAGGTAACCGTTAGGATAGTAAAACCTCAACGCTTCAAAATTAGCTTTAAGGTAGTCTGAAGGTAAGCCGATGTCCATCCATATTCCTTCATGTTTATAAACGTATAGTGCCCCATCATTAACAAGCTTAGGAAGTACGTCCTTGGCTAGCTTTGAAGGACTTTCTGGTATATATTTTAGGACTTCAGGCTCAAATACGTAGACACCAGCATTAACCATATTAGAGATGTATTTATCCTTTGGAGGCTTCTCAACAAACTTGAGGACCTTACCGTCCTCATTATATATAGTTGCACCATATCTTGACGGATCCTCTACCTCGGTAATCACCATAGTAGCTAATCCATCGTGGTTTTTATGAAACTTAACCACATCACCGAAATTAACGTTCGAGAACACATCCCCATAAACTACTAAGAATGTTGAATCAAGACCGTATAGGTCATTTACTAATCTTATAGGACCTGCATCACCTAACGGTCTAACCTCCTCCGCAAACGAGATCTTTATACCATAAATGTTATTATTGTTAATATATCTCTTAATAGTATCAGCTAAATACTTAACAGATATTATCACGCTACCACAACCACTCTCAGCTAAAGAATTTATTATCCAGTCAAGAAGCGGTTTATCCAAGATAGGGAGAAGAGGTTTAGGTCTAGTAAGAGTTAAAGGTCTTAAACGAGTTGCGAATCCACCAGCAAGCACAATAGCCTTCATATTAGAGACGAGGCCTCCGATCACTAATTACCATAGATAATAAAAATTTATATCCATCAAGTTATGAGGAAAATGAAGAGATACAACGACATAGTGAGTGCTAGGGTTATTAGAGTACTCGGTATTAAATACCTATAAATATTACCTAAGTGTGTTTTGAAGTACTTGAGGGTTAGTACTAAGCAAAGATGGGATGGCGATACCATATAACCTAAATATGTGATGACTAATGTAAGACTTACGAATCTAACATCAGGAGCTACACTCGCTATTAATGGTACAGTTACTGCTAAGGCACCAGTCGGAATACCTAACATGAAACCTAAAACAGCAGACACCAAAATTATGGAAATCACGAGAAATAGGGAAGAAGAATTACTAAATAAAGAAACAAATACTTCGGGAAATTTACTTAATACCAATACCTCACGTACTGAAAGCGCGGCATAAGAAGTTACTATAACCATTCCAACATCTTTACTAAATAATGACTTCTTAATTGCTGAGGCCTTAGGTCTAACCATAAATATCAGGACGAGCAAACCGACTAAGGTGGATATAACTACGTTAATGCCTGAAACGACTATAAATACTGAAATAATGAGTGGAATTATGAATGATAAACTTCCTAATGATTCACTTGCGATCTTTACCGACTTATCCCTTAAATCTCTATAGATCGGTAGAAAACCAACTAGATACATAACCAAAGCTAAAGGTATATCGTAAAGGGCTATTTGAATTACGTCGAATCCTGATAGAGCTGAAGTTAAAATAACTATCTGAGTAAGCGGGTAAATTGGAGCTATTAGGTGACGAAACCATACATTTATATAGGCAGCCTTATCTTGATGTATCGATGTTTTATTTGAGATTTCTGAGACGAGCGGTGCAGACATCAATGCCCCACCAGGAACTGGGAGGAAGCCAAATATTGCTGGAATAATAGTTATTGCAATCCAAGTCTTTTTAAGTACAGTCATTATAGCGTTACTGAGTCTCGTTATAATTCCAGACTCCCTATAAATGTTAGCCATAACCGCTATGATAGCGCTAGCAAGGATGACGTCAATATTTATAGGTCTTATAGCTGTTTGATAATACGCTATAGGAATTTGTTGAGGGTTTAATGTAAGCACTGCTAATGCGAGGGATGCTGTTAGCAGAGACGTTGCTAAACTAACCCTGCGGTAAAGTAAAGTAAAAAGGATGATGATCGCGATTATCGTAGCGTATAGAGGGTTAATCAGCGTCCCTATCATCCCCCAACATGACAAGTTAATATGGGAAAATCTAGCTTAAAAATCTGTGGTGTGGTAATTAATAGGGTTGATTAATGTGTTTAGAACGCCCTTCATATCTACATCGGATTTAGTCGTATCTGAACATCCCATAGCGTCTGTGATAGGTGCCAAAATACTAAGTTCTGGAGGTAATGCGGTTGATGCGGCTGTAGCTACGTCATTCGCCTTAAGTGTCCTTCAACCTCAATTAAGTGGTTTAGGAGGCGACTACTTTGCACTTATCTATAAAGAAGACGACGGAAGGATTTATTTCATAAACGGTAGCGGTTATTCATCTAAAAACGCGAATGCTGACCACCTCAGAACTTTAGGAATTAATGAAATACGGCCCGATTCACCATATAGTATCACGGTACCGGGAATGGTTGATTCACTCTATAACATGTGGAGTAGATTCGGAGTTCTTGAGTGGGAGAAGTTGGTGAGACCTGCTGTGGAATTGGCTAATAAGGGATTTCCTCAATATCCGTCATTAGTTAAGGCAATAAGGGATAACTATGATTTGCTAGTACGTGACGAAGGTTCTAGAACTACATACTTAAGTACTGAACTAGGCGTCGGAAACATAATTAAGTTCCCTAACTTAGGTAAGGCATTACAACTAATATCTGAGGATTATAGAAACTTTTACGAAGGAGATATAGCTAACTCCATTGTTAACTGTATAGGTAGTAAGGGTGGTTTCATAGATTATAGTGATTTAAAGGACTATAGATCATTTTGGGATGATCCGATTAAGATCGAGTATAGAGGTTATCAGGTTTTTGAGACACCGCCTAATACCCAAGGCATTACAACATTACACTTACTGCGTCTACTATCGGATATCGATTCAAAGGATTTAGAAGTGCTGAGTGGTGAGAGAATTGAGACTTTCTTTAAGCTTTTCAGGGCCGCCTACAGGATTAGAGATAGATACGTGGGAGACCCTAGATACGTGAAAAAAGATTTACTTAGTAGTGAAGTGATTGGGGAGCTATTTAAGGCACTTAGTGAGGAGTTACTTACTACTAAAAGGAAAATATCAGCATCTGGGGACACAACCTACTACGTAGTTTCCGATAAATACGGTAATGTGGTTTCAGGAATTCAGAGTATTTTCTATGCGTTCGGTTCCGGTATTACAGAACCTAATTACGGCGTAACATTCAATTGCAGGGGGTCTTCATTTAACCTGGTGAGAGGAGATATAAATGAGTTGTCCCCTAGGAAATATCCCTTCCATACATTATCATCTGTTATCGTATTAGATTCTAATGAACAAGTGAGGTGGGCTTTAGGTACTTCAGGAGGTCATTACAGACCTCAAATCCATGCAGAACTAATCACTCATCTAATAGATTACGGATTAGACCCTCAAACATCTATCGAACTACCGAGATTTCTCTGGGACCCTAGTACTAACGAACTAATTATCGAGGAGGGATTTAAACTACCTAATATAGGTGTAGTTAATGTGAAAACCGTTAAGTATCCAAGCAGATTAGGTGTTGCAGCAGTCCTTGAAGTCAGACGCAGTGTTGAAGGGAATATTAAACTCGGAGCCTCAGATATTAGAGGTGACGGACTTGGGCTTAGTATTGGGTTCCCTTAGGGATATACATGTAGGAGGAATACCTAAACCTAGCGAGTATGTTATAGCTTTAATACCAGGTGATGGTATAGGACCCGAATTAACTGCTGCCACATTAGAAGTCCTTAAAGAGATATCAAATAAATTCGGAATCTCTTTAAACATTAAGAGAGTTGATGCCGGAGATAACGCGTTAAGCAGATATGGTCAAGCATTGCCTGAAGAAAGCTTAAACATGATAAAGAAGTCTCATGCGTGTCTTAAAGCTCCAGTCGGGGAAAGTTCTGCGGACGTTATAGTTAGGCTTAGGATGATGTTTGATCTATTCGCAAATATTAGACCTGTTAGGGCGTATCCCAATACCCAAGCGCTAAGGAATGATATAGATTTAGTTGTTGTAAGGGAGAACACTGAGGACCTCTATAAAGGTTTAGAATTCACCTTAAATGGTAATACAGCAATTGCTGTAAGAGTTATAACCTACGAAGCTTCTCTAAGGATTGCTGAAGTTGCTTTTAAGCTTGCAGCAGGTAGGAAGAGAAAAGTTACTGCCGTACATAAATCAAACGTCCTTAAGACGACGTGCGGCTTATTCTCCAGGGCTTGTAAAGAAGTTGCCCAAAAATACCCTAACATATCATATGAGGAATCATATGTTGATGCATGCGCTGCAAACCTAGTTAGAAGACCTCACACGTTCGACGTGATAGTCACAACAAATATGTTTGGGGATATATTATCGGATGAAGCTGCTCAAGTAGCCGGCAGTCTAGGGTTAGCGCCATCATGCAATCTAGGTAACGACTACGCGATCTTCGAACCAATACATGGTGCAGCCTTCGATATAGCCGGCAAAAACATCGCTAACCCAATATCTATGATATTATCTGCGGCGCTCATGCTTGAATGGTTAGGATCTAAGTATGGTGACGACTCATGTATTAAGGCCTCAGAATCAATCAATAATGCCGTATACACCGTGCTTAAAGAGGGTAAAGCCCTTACCCCAGATCTAGGCGGTAACGCGAAAACTAACGAACTAGCTCATGCAGTAATTTCAAAAATTGTTTAATACCTTAAATATTAAAAATTCTTTTAGTTATATTACGTCAATTAATTTAATTAGATACATCTCCACCACTTCGTATTAACACAACTCTGTGTGGGAAGGGTATCTCAATACCCGCCCTTTCTAAGGCTTCCTTAATCTCCTTAATTATCTCACTCCTAACAGTCCAGAACTCTCGAGATGGTACCCAGAATAGAACCCTTATGTTTACAGAACTCTCACCTAATGAATC
>JAWBKW010000026.1:10197-14548 GCA_038831135.1 Sulfolobales archaeon
TCAGTGTGGGTGCCGGGTCTGCTAATATAAGTTCTTTACTTTCTAATAAAGAACGTATAACATTTAGCGCCTTTCCTACATCAGATCTATATGAAATACCGATAGAGACCTCTATCCTCCTAGCAATAGGTCTTGAATAATTGTATATTTTAGAGGACATTAAATCATTATTAGGTATAGTTACTACCTCACCACTCCATAACCTAATCTGAGTGGACATTATTCCTACAGATTCGACGACGCCCCAGTCATCCCCTACCCTGACTGAATCACCAACTTTAACCCTACCTTCGAATAACATGGATAATCCTGCAAATACTTGACTTAAGGTTTGCTGCGTCGCTAAACCAACAACAATACCTGCAAACCCCGCTGCAATTAATATGCCAGACAATTCTAAACCCAATAAAGACAACGCCACTAAAAATCCAATGAATAGCATAACAAGCTTAACAGTCTTCATAATATTATATACTAATTCTGGCGGTGCCTTTAATTTCAACTTCTTAACGTAATTGCTAATGAATATGCCTAGATAGTATGATATAGCTATCGAGGTTATAGCAAGTACTATCCTTACTAATAAATCGAAACTATCAAGAATGGTGAATTGCAACATATTAAACACCGAACTTCATAATGTACGATAATTCCTTAGCTCTACCCGCATACTTTAATTCATTACGTGTTAGTGATGTTCTAGATTTGGTAAGAACCTCAACATAATTATGGGATATAACCTTAATATTAACGTCACCAAATATCACTTCATCATCTTTTGTAACAAATATCGATAATCCCTCTGATGGTAGAACTACCTTGTTAACAGTTAAGTTATCATCATATGTTGAGTTAATAGTGATGTATAAACTACCTAGAAAATCCTTTGGGGTGGAATCTATAATAACTCTATCTACATATCTACATAACTCTCCAAAGTCTGAAGGACCGTATAAAGAATATTTTACCATGCTTAAGGGAATAGTATCTACTAAAATACCCCTTACAAATATTCCCAGGTCTATTGGAAGCTTAATATTTAAACTGACTGAAGATTTGGGTAATAACGTAATTGGTTCCGAAAACTTAACTAATATATGTTGAGTATTAATAACATTGCCTGAAGGTTGCCTAGGTCTTAAACTTATAGAGTCTTCTAAATTTAAGTTTAAGATGGTTGATTTACTGAATGAGCGTAAGGTTTTAATAATCCTCAATTTATTGTCGTCAACTCTCTTAAACACTAATTTCCCGTCCGGTACCTCTATAACGACCTCATCAATTACGTTTAAGTCTCTAAGCATTTCCTTATACACGCCATCTAAACTATAAAATAAAATTTTAAAAATGTATTATCCTACCAAAGCTCATAAGAATTATGTTCCATTAGAACTGACATTCACTTAGTATGTAGTTGGGGTCTACTCTCTAAGGCGTGGGGGTATTTTCATATGCGTTAGAAAAAGCGTTCAGTATTTCATTACTATCAATTAAAACGGTGTTTAATTTCCTAGCAAGTTCTTTCGCTTTACTTAAAGACATTGCTGTCCCTTCATCAAGTACTTCAGCAATCACCGTTGCTGGCGTTAATTTCGCTAACCTAGATAACGCATCGCTTAACTCCGTATGTCCCCTTCTATTCATGACCCCCCTACTCATGAGTATGGGTACGTGTCCCGGACTTATAAACTCGTTATAGAATATTCTTCTACCTTCGTTTATATAACCATTATAAACCAGTTCCGTAATTTTGTAAAGCCTGCTAATAGTTAAAGATCTATCAGTGTCTGATATACCGGTCTTAACACCTGAGTAGTTAACCCATAAACTGAAAGCGGGTTTATCTCCGTAACCCAACCTCTTCATAGTTAAATCTTTTAACCCTACGGCATTAAGTATCTCGTCCATGAACTTAAGTCCTAATTCTTTTCCGACCTCGTAAGGCATAACAAAACAAATTAAACCCCCGGCTACAGTTCTTAATGTATAGATTTCTTTATAAGTGATGAAAGACGCGTGATAAACCATATCTACTTCATCCTCACGACTATTCGAATCATATATAAATACAGGTTTACCGAACGCAAACAACTTCAATGCGTCCGCTAACGAACCCACCACCTACTCCCTAACTTCTAGCCTCATTAAAAACTTAAGTATTATTGAAGATAATAGAAGTATAAGACCAAGAATTAATATTGAAACTCTACTCCATGAAGACTCAGTACTCCTCAACACATACTGGGGTTTCTCT
This sequence comes from Sulfolobales archaeon, assembly GCA_038831135.1. Classification (GTDB taxonomy): domain Archaea; phylum Thermoproteota; class Thermoprotei_A; order Sulfolobales; family NBVN01; genus DTCV01. Next base: position 12,452 of record JAWBKW010000026.1, read on the forward strand.
AAATAAGTAGAAGTATTCAGTACATCGTATTTGGTTGTGATGGTTGTTATATTAATTAATGATGGGTATGAGGAGTCAACACTTGATTCAAACCCCAAATCATACTTATTGAGAACTACCTCAAAATCCGTTATATAGGCATTAGCTGATATAATCACTGCAGATCTAGTATCAAACATTCTTAAATACCTGAAAAGGTCGTCAAACGAGTAAATAGAGATCTTAGTTTTACCGTAGTCTAAGGAGTTATTTAAGAATACTATATACTCATTACTTACTGATGCCTCTAGTGAATTAGAGCCTAAGTAATATGAAGTAAGTTCTAATGAGGTAGTATTAAGTAGAACTAAATATCCATTCCCTTCTCTACTTCTTTCCCTAACTCCGATCAGTAGTAAATCTTTATATTGGGTAGCCCAATTACCTATAACGCTAGCGCCACCTACTAATATCTTATAAATCGATATACCGGAATTACTATCTATGACCGCTATATGAAGACCTAGAAGGTCCGAGTTAATCAATAGATAGGTGGAGTTATTCCAATATAATGAGTTAACTACATAGTCGTTACCTTCTAAACCTATGGACCTGCCAAATAAGGTGTTAGTCCCTAGAATACCGATGAATACATCATAATTCCATTGATAGGTTTTACCCTTCGTATATATAGACCCGAAGAGATACCTCCTATGATCTTCTGTAACCATTAATTTTCTGCCGAAACATGATGTCTGGCAATCAATAACGTAGTTTTCAAAAGAGTTTGAGTTAATGATATTTATAAGTCCTTTATATGTAGAGTTTACCTGAACATAACCACTGCTGAATATAGTATCGTTGATTACCACTACATCATATAAAGCAGAGCTAACTAAGTACTTCAGGGAAGTTGTTGAACCTGATTGATTGAAAAATAACATATGCGCCTTACCAGAGCTCTCGCCAACACCAACTAGTTGAAACTCACTAATATTTTCTAAGTCATAAATTGTTTTAATAGGGAGTTCATAGAACGAACCATCATCAATATTAAGGTAGTATATTCCCGAGTCACTAGCCATCAATAATGTGTTCGAAGGCGTATATTTTACAGCGTAAATCTTTGATATTTTCAGAGGTACTTCATAATGCAATGACAACGCTTGAAGACCTGTTATAATTGATGATGAAATGATTAGAATTGATAAAAGTAAAATTACGTAAATGTTATTGTTGCTTTGACTCGCCCTTGGGCCTGCCATATTTATTCACTATATCGGCTATTCTATCATAACTTTTGCTATAGAATCTATATTTAATTATGGAGCTTTTATCGACCTTAGCGATCTCGACGAACTTTCTGCCAGGTTCTACTTTAACTATATAATTATCTGATAATGGGAACCTAATTGATACCCCAGACCCTACAATACCTCGGTCATAGATCACGTAGTCTCTTATTACCTGAATCATTGCCTTAGTGGATTTCCTAGTGAATAAGTTAACAATAGTTACAGCAACGTAAGGTATTTCGTAACCTAGAAGAAATCCGATGAACTTCATAGTTAGATCCGTACCCTCAAATTCATGTATGATTATATTAAAGTAAATATAGTACCATGCAAATATTATGAACATGTTAACGAAGCTTAGTAGAGTTGTTTTCATCATAGGCTTAAGTTCTTCATTTAATTTGGAGTCATACCTAACCACATTCATAACATCATCGTACTTAATCTCTAGTAATTTCCTGCCATCCTTTATCTCCTTGGCTTCGGAACCAACTACATGCTTTAACGATGTTCTGAAAGTTACATACATCATTAGGAACATAGATACTACGAAGATTAGAAAAGTATAGCTAAGGTATTGCGGGTAGTAAGTATTTACTATTGCAAGTATTAATATTATTGCCTGTCCATAAATCTGACTGAAGATCATGAACTTCTTACTATACATGTATGACATCTAAGCACCTATGACTACATAACTCTAGTTACCTTAATAAGCATACTGTAATACCTTAACAAGGCAAACAATATAATAAATCCAGGCAATACAAAGCCAAATACTAGCCCTAAAAAACCCCAAATAAGTAGGGATTCCCTCAAACCT
>JAWBKW010000027.1:0-13907 GCA_038831135.1 Sulfolobales archaeon
ATTCATAGCAATGTTCATAACAATAGCACTAAGCTACATAAAAAAAGAAACATGGATGACACCAAAGAAAATATACACAGCACTAGCAAAAGGTGCTGAGGAAGCGATTTCTATATTGGTTATAGGTGCTGCGGCAGGTATCATCATAGGTTCTATCTCGTTTTCAGGTACAGGACTCAGATTAAGTAGTTTAGTTCTCGAGGCATCTATGGGTATATTAGTTATAGCTCTCTTGTTTATTGCAGTATTAACTTTAATTATGGGTATGGGTGTACCTACTACTGCTGCTTACGTTATGACTGCTGCACTTTCTGTACCTGCTTTAGCGAGATTAGGAGTTGATACGTTTCCGTCACACTTCTTCATATTCTACTATGCCACCATATCTGCAATAACTCCTCCAGTAGCGTTAGCTGCGTATGCAGCAGCATCAATAGCTAAAGACGATCCAATGAGGATAGGTTTCCTAGCGTCTAGACTTGGATTTGCTGCCTTAATAGTTCCGTTCATAATAATCTTTAAGCCTGGACTTCTACTAGTTATTAATGAACCATTGCCAATAGTTGTTGAAAATATCGTCACTGCTTTTATAGCTACATACTCATTAGCTCTAGCATTCGAAGGTTTCTATAAAGGAAGTATGAGTATCTTTGAAAGAATTTTGCTTTTAGTGGGCGGACTCTTACTGTTCGCACCAACTAATATCGAGATAGATCTCATGGGTATACTTCTGATAGCTTTAGGAATAATTATCAATAGAAGAAAAATTAGTAGAAGCGCTAGGCATCATAAAACGGAGATGAATTCTACCACTAAAACATAACTATACTTTTAAATTATTAAACAATAAATTTTAATCAATTGTTTTATATTTTTATAAGGTGTGATGTTACATGCTTAAGAAATTCGCAAGTTTGTTAGTAAACTACTGCATTAATGCATCAAGCGGTGATGAAGTAAGAATATCAGCTACTTATGAAGCTATGCCCTTAGTCAGAGAGTTATGGTCAGAACTTATCAAGAAGAACGCGTACCCTCACCTTAATTTAATTGACGAAGTATTAGATGAGATTTTCTATAGATACTCTAGTGACGAGTTACTTAAACATATATCTAAAATTGATAAATTCATGTACGAAAATGTTGATGCAACTATTTCGATAATCTCAAGTACCCATACAAAACATTTGGTTAACACGGATCCTGAAAAGATAAGAATTAGATCTCAGGCTCTAAGGGTGTTAAATGAAATTTTTATCAGGAGGGACTCTGATGGAAGTCTAAGGTGGACTGCAACGATTTTCCCAACTAAAGCCTTAGCTCAGGAGGCTGGGATGTCGTTAATGACCTATGAGGATTTCATATATAGGGCGTTAAAACTTTACGAAGATGATGTAGTCAATGCTTGGGTGAAGCAGACAGAATATCAGGCTAAGGTAGTCAATTTATTAGAGAAAGTTAATGAGCTTAGGTTCTTGGGTAATGATGTCGATCTTATCATGAGAGTTGATGGAAGGAAATGGATTAACGATGACGGCAAGAAAAACATGCCTGGAGGGGAAGTATATACAGCCCCTATCGAGGATAGTGTTGAGGGTTACATACTGTTTAGTTATCCGGCGATATGGAGAGGTGTTGAGGTTGAGGGGGTTAAGTTAGTTTTTAAACGCGGTGTAGTTGTTGAGTCCTCAGCTACTAGGGGAGAGCAATTCCTTAAAAAGATAATAAATGTTGATGAGGGTTCTAAAAGAGTTGGTGAAATAGCTTTCGGACTTAATTATGGAATTAGTAACTTCACTAAGCAAATATTGCTAGATGAGAAGATGGGAGGCACAATACATTTAGCTCTAGGCTCTGCGTACTCAACAACTGGAGGAATCAATAAATCGGCGATACATTGGGATCTTATAAAGGATATGAGGAGCAGTAAAGTATTCGCAGATGGGGATCTCATATACTTAGATGGTAGGTTCCTTAGTGATGTTATATGATCATTATCGGAATAGTGGACACAACCTTCGCTAGAGTTGATATGGGGTCAATAGCAGAAAAAGTAATAAAGGATTCGATATCAAACGTTAAGATCTTCCGATATACTGTTCCTGGAATAAAGGACATACCAGTAGCAGCTAAGAAACTTATTGAGGAGTCCGGATGCGATGGAGTCATAACTTTAGGATGGGTTGGTGAATCTTTAACAGATAAATTAAGTTACGTATCTATGAGCATAGGACTACAATTAGTTCAGTTAATGTGTAATAAACATATTATAGATGTTACCGTTCACGAGGACGAAAGTGATGATGAAGCGATACTCTATGAAATCGCTGTAGATAGAGTTAAGAAGCATGCGGTTAACCTAGTTAAATTATTAGTTGGTGGTGGTGATGCTTTAAGACCTCATGCTGGTAAAGGACTAAGGCAAGGAAGGCCCGATGTAGGACCTATTAACCCCTAACAACCAACAGTTTTAAAACTTTTTAATTGAAGTGTTTTAGTGGGATATATCATCAAAGTATTTAAGGAATCAATGTTGAGTATAGCTTCATATGTGGTAGCATCAGTAGATATCATTAAGGAATATCAGGTTGAAGACTTCGTTAAAATACTTCTAGATACGTATAACAGTACCAACAAGGTAATAGTAGTTGGTGCAGGACGTTCAGGACTTATAGGGAGAGCTTTTGCGATGAGATTAATGCATCTAGGATTTAATGTTTATGTATTAGGTGATACCATAGTTCCGTCTCTACGCCCTAATGATTTGATGATTGCCATAAGCGGTTCCGGTAGAACTAAATTGGTAATTACGGTGGCTGAGGCCGCGAAGTCCGTTGGTGCTAAGGTGATAGCTATAACTACATATTTAAACTCACCGATTGCTAAAATAGCTGATATGGTTGTTGAGGTTCCTGGTAGAACTAAAATTAGTAATCAAAATGATTATTATTTAAGGCAGTTAATGGGTATATATGAACCGTTAGCCCCATTAGGGACTTTATTTGAGGTTACAACCATGATTATGTTAGATGCCATAATTGCTGAACTAATGGTTAGGTTGGGTAAGACTGAAGAAGATCTGAAGAAGCTACATGCAAACATAGAAATATAATAAAATTTGATGCTGAGCATGATTAATTAATTTTATAATTTAGGCCTTATCATCTTTATTTAATGTCGAAGTCTTAGTCTAGATTAGGTGATTTAATGTATCGCAGTGTAAGGAAGGATTTGCTTACTATACCTGGTAGTCCTCTCACACTAGTGGTGAAGCATAGAGATGGTAACTGGTTGATAGATCCTGGGATGGGTAGTGATAGGGCTAACATAATTTTAGGCGTTCTTAATAAAGCTCAAATAAACGATTATAACATAATGGTATCTCATACCCACTATGACCATATAGAGATTTTACCTAGTTTCAAGGATAAACGTATATACGTTAATGAGTTTGAATATAGTCAGCTAATAAATCCTGAAGTACGTGAGCATGCTACATACGGTTTTAACCCGTTGCCACGTTTATTAGGTCTTCAAAAGTATACGATCTCAAGTAAGAACTTGGTTACATTCTCTCTAAGCGAGAGAACTTATTTAGGTCCCCTCAGATTGTTAGATCTGAGTGGTCACTCACCAGGACTTACGGGAATAATTTTTGATGATGTGGTCTTCGTGGGTGATTCTCTATTTGGTGATATGCTGTTGAAGAGAGTAGGTATTCCGTACCACAGCGATGTGTTTAAATCTATTAAGGTGCTCATTGAAGTTTTAAGGAATCTTTCGGAGGATGGCTTCGAAGCTATCTTAAGTCACGGGCCAGTTGTTAAAAACCAGAGATTTAGGGAGTTGGTTGAGTTAAATATTGAGAGGATTGAACAAATTATAGAGTTGTTAAATAATGAGTTGCGTAGAGGGGGTACAATAGAGGAATTAACTATTAGAGTGTTGAGGTCTTTAGGTGTTGAGGTCTTAGCATCGAATGTGTATCTAGGTTCTGTTACTGTAGCATCTATAATCAATAAGTTATGTGAGGAAGGTAAGGTAGAACATGTTGTTCATGATGAAGGGATTAAATGGAGATTAATTAAACATTAACTTAACTAATTTTATTAATGTGTTATCAGATTTTTGTTTGATGAGGTTTATGGTGGAGGGCACTGTAAAGACTGGAGTTTCGATTCCTAAGAATATTATGGTAGAGTTTGAGGAACTAACTAAAATATTAGGATATAGAAGTAGATCTAGGGCTTTCCAAGACGCTATACAGCTCTTCATAACAACTCATAGATGGGTTAGTTTAAGTGGTTATTTGGCTGGCTGTGCAGTACTCATATATAATCATGAGGAACACGGTGTTGAGGAAAGGTTAACAGATACTCAGCATAAATTTCTTGATGTTATATCAGCTGCTATGCATATACATTTAACAACTACTTACTGTATGTTGGTAATAGCTTTGAAAGGTGAATCCAGCAGAATTAAGGATCTCTATAATGAGTTAAGCAGCATTAAGGGAGTTATCCATATCCAACCGGCATTTACTTTAGTACCTAGGTAGTTAAGGGATAAAAATCTAGAAACTCTATCTAATAGAGGTGATGAGCATCTCTGGTGTTACATATTTATTGATGGCTATAGGGATTGTTCTTATATTCTTTGGTAGTTTCCTCATTTTTCTAGATGTTATTAGGAGGACATCAAGCAACGAATTTAGGGAATCGGAAAAGAAGGTTGATGTTGGAGGAGCTATTATCATAGGACCTATACCGATAGTTTTCGGTTCTAATAAAAGTATAACTAAGGCAATGTTGTTGTTGGCTATAATCTTAACGGTCTTAGTGCTAATCATAACCATTATAAACTACTATTTATTGGTGGTAAAATGAACTTAACTCTAGTTGGAATATCGCTAATACTTATCGGTGTTATATTGTTAATGACTGCTCCATTAATCTCTATTCAAGTGAGTGAAGGAAGGTATGTTGATGTTAGTGGTCTTACATGTATCGTCATATTCTTCATACCTTTATGTTTTTCTGTAGGTGTTCCTCCAATGATAACTGCGGTATTCGCTATCGCGATCTTAGTAGTATTTGGTATAATAGCATATATTGCTTATAGAGTTTATAGAACAGCTATAGGGCATCAATAAGTTATGAACGAGTATAAAGATACGATAACGTATGAAGAAGAGAAGTTAGAACTAGCCTTTAGAGACAATAATTATGAATGCAGTAAAGCAGTAACTAAGGTAAGTGCTAAGAGAGAATTTAAGGATGGTATGTGGAAAGTAATTTCCTGTCATGGATGCGACATTAATGAATTGATAAATATGTATTGGGAACTAAATCCTCCTACTAACCTAGTAGGTAACGAATTAAGAGATGTTGACTTCTACATCGGCAGCATTTCCTTAGGTGAACCTATTAATGATTTGACTGAAGTTTTAAAGACGGCATCAGATGTTTGCAATGAATTGAAGGCAGTTAATGTAGAGAAGTGTGAACTAATAATGAATATTAGAAAGTGCCGAAGAACGATCATAAGGGATTTCGGCAAAGCATCTGAAGGAAAGACACTCATGGAATTCACCACAAATATAGTGAGTAGATCTAGGAGATATGGCTACGGTAAAGTTTACAAAGTCTTAATAACTAAGCCCAAGATCATCAACAATACGTTAATTGATCGGTTAATCAGAGAAGCATATAGGAAGAGCTTGATTGATTGTAGTAGTAAAACATTAAGTCCTTTGAATACCGGACGCCAGACAATAGTGCTTGGAGGGGGAGCTTCAGCTGCTTTAATACATGAGTTATCTCACTTACTTGAATCGACATCCCTAAATAAACTTAATATAGGGCATAAAATAGGTCCAGACGAGCTATACTTATATGACATCCCCCATGAACCGACTTCCCCAACTATAAGATTGTTCGACGATGAGGGAGTATCTACAATAAAGAGGACGTTAATTGAGAACGGTACAGTAATCGATTATCATCATACGATATATACAGCTAGTAAATTCAGTAGTAAAGCAGGTTCTGCTCACGGTTTATATCGAATCCCTAATCCTTTTCATACAACATTAGTTATGAAGTCTGGGGATTGGAAGGACGAAGAAATAATCTCCGAAACTAAGAAAGGTTTTATCCTTGAAGGTGTTGTTGCAACGGACGCATCTAGATCTTATATAAGAATTGTACCGGAGATAGCAGCTTATGTTGAAGGAGGAGAGATTAAGGAGTACGTTAAATTAAACGAGGTTAGAATACCTATTAATAAATTTCATACCTTATCAGCCATCGGTAAAAATCAAACCCTCAGAGCAGGATATGAGGGGGATTACCTAGTTGCTGAGATCGCTCCTACACTTAAAATCGAAGGTTATGTAAGTTAATGACTTACTGAAGCACTGCATTTAATATACAGTAACACGTTTTATTACGTAGATCCTATGAATCTGTTCGTGCAGTATTCTGTTTTCCTTTCATCATAAATGCTTAACGTATTAAGCGATTTATACAAAATAAGCAAGGTAATTAAGGCTATAACTAGAGACGATATAGTGGTTAATTGTTTTATTGAGTAAATAACTAGTGTCGTCGCAATGGGTATTGAAAGTGTTTTAGCCGCTAAGAACTTAAGGGATGACTTGTTGGCTATATGACATGCTTCATGGATTAAACATTTGATGCTTAAGTCCTTGTTATTTAGCAGTAAGTCCAAATTAATTATAATAGTTGGGGTTCTAAAAGGTAAGTAAATTGATGAACAGATTGTATTAAAACTTGTTCTTAGTTCAACTCTTTTCCCCGCTACATAGGTAGTTATATCATCTAAATCGTATTTGACTATGTTTGATAGGTAGTTGAGATTGCATTTGGTGGTGGTTTTAATAATCTTAAGATAATTAAAATATTCACTGACAATCACAGCTAATGACGTTATTATGAGTATGGTGATTTCCTGATGCATAATTCCTTCGAGTATAATTCTTAATTTTTATTTTATTAAGTATTATTCAATTAAAATTGGTGTCTTCGATGTTTGTAGACCCTCATACACACTTCTTCCTATGTAATTACTCAACATTAGAGTTAATTAAGAAGGAGAACTATAGCGAGATATATATACTTGCGTACCTTCCCTTCAAGCCTCACTACTATACCACTCTAGTTGATTTATTTAGATGGTTATTAGATATAGAGCCAGCTAGGTTTAATGAGTTAGGTCTTAACGTCCATATTGGTGTAGGAATTCATCCTAGGAATATACCCTCCTCAGGGATAAGTACATTGTTAAGTTCTATTGATGAATATTTGGTTAGAGCTGAGATAGTAGGGGAAATAGGTCTTGAGTTAGGAACTGAAGAAGAGGTTAATGTGTTGAAGGATTTACTCGTTGTTGCAGACAGATTTGATAAACCAGTAATTATTCATACACCGAGAAAGGGTAAGGAAATAGTGCTTAAGAAATTAGTTAATATATTAGGTGAGGGTAGGGTTCAATCGGGTAGGGTTGTAGTAGATCATGCGTCATACGAATTAATTAATGAGTTCCTAAAGCTTAAAACCTTTATCGGACTCACGATTCAGCCTGGTAAGTTAAGTGTTAATGAACTGGTTAAGTTGGTTAAGAATTACCCGGAATTAGTAGAGGTCGGTATGGTGAATAGTGATTGCGGACGAGACCCTTCAGATCCTCTAGCTGTAAAATTAGCCTACGAAGGAATGATTACTAATGAAATTGGTAACTCTGATGCCATAAAATTAGTAAGAGATAACGCCCTAAGATTTATTAGGAGGTCATAAAATTCGAAACCCGTAGTTTGTAGGGAAAGGAATTAGTAAACGGTTTCTTCCTAAGATTAAGGGGTTACGTCACTAGGTTTTAAGCCGTAAATCTCTAGCAATATCTTCGGCGGTTTAATTACTAGTGAGGCGGCACCCTTCAGAACTACTTCCTTACCTAGTTTTGTGAGTTTGATTTCAGGAATCCTATTAATGCTATAAAGCTGTATTAGCCTTACTGCGGGTTCAATTATTAAATCATAGTTAGCTAAAGCTATTGCTCCCCCAATAGTTATTAATTCAGGGTCATAAACATTTATAATGCTTGCTAAACCTGCGGCATTTATCTTACATATTTCCCGACATACTTCAACAGCTATTTCATCGCCCATCCTAACCAGTTCAAAGAATTTCTCAGTAGTTAATAACTCGCTTTCTAGTAATTCAAATAACTCTTTATGTTTTTCTTTCTCCTCTTTAATCTTTTGGGTATAGTACTGAACGAATTTAGGTATGCCTTTACCTGACGCGTATGCTTCCCAATGACCTATACCTCCACAATTACATCTTAACCCATTACTGTAGTTAACTACTAAGTGTCCGACCTCATGAGCGTTTCCATCCTTACCCAAAAGTAAGTTATTATCGACTATTACTCCACAACCTATTCCAGTGCTTATGGTTACGTAAGCAATATTGTAGTAGTTAACTCCGTGGCCGAAGGTTTTCTCACCCCAAACACCTGCTACACAATCATTTACTACGAAGACATTAACGTTATTGAATAACTCAATTAATGGTTCTCTAAGTCTGAAAGATCTTAACTTGAGATTTGGAGTATTTACTACCTCTCCTCTCTTTAAATTGAGGGGGCCTATAGTACCAATCCCTATACCTAAGACGTCACTTCTATTAAGTCCCAACTCTTTCAGTAATTTAATGCTGATATCGAATATGGTCTCTGATATTGTATCGCTTCCGCCTTCAGTAGGGGTTCTCATAATATGTGATTTGAGGGATTCCCCCTCTTTAGTGTAGATACCTATCCTTAAGTTAGTAGCGCCTACATCAGCAGCTACGACACATCTCAAACGGATCCCATAAAATCCTTTAGGTCATTACTTATATTTAATGAAAATTCCTTCTCCTATTTGAATGTAAGAACCGTGGGGACTTCCTACAACTATTTCTGAGAATTTATGGAGGTCCTTAAGTTCTTCTGCAATAGGTTCAAGTTCTTTAGGAATGTACAAGATTGCGTTAAGGTTCTCTGAAAATCTTATGTTATTCTCTTTCTTATACTTCCAGATTATTGAGTTAGCCCTCACTAATCTCTCTATTAGGTCTGCGTGAATGGTTTCATAGATTATATCTGCCTCATTTATTAATTGTAGGTGTACACCCTTAGGGTCGTATAGGTTACGCCATATATAATCAGTTATGAATGGAAGTATTGGAGCTAATAACTTGAGGATAGTCTTTAGAGTTTTATGAAGAACGTACCATACAGCCTTTACTTCTTCATCACTATATTTGCCTAAACCATATGCTCGAGTCTTTACTGCTTCAATGTAATTAGATGCGAATATATCCCATGTAAGGCTATATAATTCATTTATTGGTTCATATACGTCTAGATTGTTTTCATAAGAATTAATTATTCTTTCTGATGCTTTCCATAAGTAATTCAACATAGCTTCGTCAATGGGTCTTAATTTAAATCCGCTATTAACTTCAGGGAATGCGGATACGAACCTAGCGATATTAAGAAGTTTAGTGATGTAGAGGACTCCAGTCCTTATTAACTTTTCAGACCATCTGTAATCGCTTCCTAAGCGTGAGGCAGCTGCTGCCCAATACCTAAAAGCATCGGCACCATACTTATCAATAAATTGTTCTGGGTATATGACGTTACCTTTACTCTTATGCATCGCTTCGCCCTTCTCATCAAGACCCATACCACTGATTCTAACCCATCTGAACGCTGGTTTACTAGTTAATTGATAAACCCTTAGAATCGTATAATATAGCCAGGTCCTTATGATATCATATCCTTGAGGTCTCATAGCGTTAGATAACGCCTTAATTGATAACTCTCTATTATTTAAATAGCCTGAAACGTAGAGAGGACTTACGGAGGAGTCAAACCATGTGTCGAACGTCTTAACTTCACCAACTAATACCTCTTTAGATGCACCGCAGTTAGGGCATGTATTTATCGGTGCTTCTTCCGCCCAAGGTCTATAGTACCTAGTGGGTGGTGGGATTATTTTATACCCGCAGTTACTACAGGTCCATACAGGGATTTCGGTACCATAGTATCTAGATCTTGATACAGGCCAATCCATACTTACAGAATTTATCCAATTAATCAATTTGATCTTATGTTCTTCAGGTTGGAACTTCATCTCATCAATGATTCTTAAAAGTTCATCCTTTAAATCCAGCTGTTTTAGAAAATATTCTTCCATATGTATATACTCTACCGGTGTTTTACATCTCCAGCATACTGGCACTTCATGTGCATATTCTTCAGATTTCGCTATATAATCATTAGCACTTAATACCTCAACGATCTTCTTCTTAGCTTCCTTGACTGACAGTCCCTTAACGAAATCGCCGGCGTTTTCATTCATAGTCCCATCAGCATTAATTAAAATCCTAGGTGTGAGACCTAACTCTCTGAAGAGTCTTACATCATTTATGTCTCCGTAGCTGCATATCATAACTAGGCCTGTACCGAACTCAGGTTTAGCATAATTATGTTCTAAGACTGGAACCGACCTATTATACAGTGGTAGTATTAGCTCCTTACCCTTTAGATGTTTATACCTTACGTCCTCCGGGTTATAAATGACTGCATCACAAGCACCTATGAGTTCGGGTCTTGAGGTAGCTATTAACACATACTCGTTGGAATCTTTAATATAGAACTTTATGTAGTAAAGCTTAGCTCTCTCTTCAACGAACTCTACTTCAGCTTCAGCAAGTGATGTCCTACATCTAGGGCACCAACTAACAGGTCTCTCAGAAACATATATCAGACCCTTATTCCATAACTCTATAAAAGTTGCTTGAGTTAACTTTCTATATTCCTCAGAGTCCGTCCCAGATTTCCAGTAACTAAATGAACACCCGATCCTTACCCACACATTAACTAAGTCCTTCTCAAGCTCGTCTAGGACGTTCTTACACATATTTAGGAATTTAATCCTTCCCTCCTTAGTCTTAGCTATTTCGGAAGCCACAATATTAAATCTCTTCTCAACAGCTACTTCGACAGGAAGACCGTTTCGGTCAGCATAAAACGGTACTAAAACTTTATACCCCCTCATTCTAAAGAATCTTGCAATCATATCTATTTGGGCATAATGAGCTGCTTGCGCAACACCCCATTTACCTGATGGGTAGGGAGGAGGGGTATCAATTATTATGGTCCTCCCTTCCTGGAGGTCTACTATCTGATTATAGACGCCTTCAAGCTCCCATGTCTTGATTAACTCTAACTCGTTATTAACGTTCCACCGAGTCACATCGAATTTAGGCTTCATTGCAGCGATAACTATCACCTAGGACTACTTTAATCTTTAAATAATTAAGTTTTAAATATTAACTTCAATTAAAATTAGATAAATATTAAGGTGTTTAAGAATGAAGAGGTCAGCATTATTAGCATTCTTATCGTTAGGTATGGTATCTCTATTTGCTGATATATGTTACGAGGGTATGAGATCTGTTATAGGTTCATATATAGAGTTTTTAGGGCTACCCATAATATTTGCTGGATTGCTCGGGGCCGCTGAGTTTGTAGGTTATTTGACTAGGTTCGTAAGTGGCTTATTAGCTACTATTACGAGATCTACTAAGGCTTATTGGGCATTAATATATATAGGTTATTTAACAAATTTCGCAGTTCCAGCCCTAGCACTTGTTAGTAGATGGGATTTAGTCGTGTTGCTAATCTTTATTGAGAGAGTTGGTAAAGGTCTAAGATCACCTGTTAGGGACGTATTACTTGCCGAATTGACTGAAGGTATAGGTAAAGGGAAAGGCTTCGGCATACATGAACTTTTAGATCAGGTGGGGGCTTTTATAGGACCGATTTTCGTTGCTTGGGCACTGTTATCAAGTAATAACTACTCGTACGCATACTCGCTATTAGCGGTGCCTGTAATAATTTCATTAGCCTTCCTGACTTTAGCTTTTTTAAGTAGCCCACATATTAAATCTGTTAGAAGCGCCTCGACTAAGGGGTATGTTCCTAGTAGATCGATCTTGTATATATTCACATCATCGCTAATGTTTTTAGGATTTATACATTGGTCCATAATCGCATATCACTTTAAAGCCAGTAACGTGTTATTGGATTATCAGATAGCGTTAGCTTATAGTATTGCTATGGTGGCGGATGCGGTTATAGCCGTACCTATAGGAATTATATACGATAAAATAGGTTTAAAATCCTTACTGCCTACACCCTTAATAATTCTATTGATAGCTATCTCATTAAGTATCTCAGATGCGTTAACCTTAGTGCTTACTGCAGTATTATGGGGGGTTTCAATGTCAATTTACGAGACGATCATGAGGGCAGCGTTATCGGATTTTGTTGAACCAGCTAATAGAGCGTTTGCCTATGGAGTATTTAATACAGCTACAGGGGTCTCATGGATGTTAGGTTCTATAGTGGTATCTTATCTCTACAGTGTTTCTTGGTATTTTGTTGTTGGTTTTGTGGTTATAGTTGAATTAATAGCATTTGCTTCGTTATTGTTAATAATAAAGTTTCAAACGATTAAGGATTAACTGAGGAAATCGCTGATGTTGATGTGGAACGTTATTTAATGAAGTCATAAACCTATAAGAAGAAATTTATAGCTTTGTTAGGGGGATGCCGTGAGTGGTGAGTTAAAGAGTAGAGGTGTTTGGGAAGAAGCTTTGTTAGAGGAGTTAATCTATGCTATCGCACATATAGCGCATGCGGAACAACATTTATTAGAGATGGAGACTTCCCAGGGTAAGTTGGTGGTTCCTGACATGATTAATGCTCTCAGGTCCTGCAGAAAAGATATAGGTGGTATATTGTTTGATAATCTGCAGTTAAGCGGCGGTTCAGGGTCAGAATTTAGAAACGTCATTGAGAGTTTCTGGTGTTTCATAAAGCATACCTCTATGGCATTAATACATTGTGATGAGATTGCTGAAAAACTCATTAGGAGGTTAATGGATAGTGGTGCTAATGATACGGATAAGGTTAAGGCCTATATAGCAAACTTAATAGATGTTTATAAGGTGAGAAAAACACTGAGAGATACCTTAATTAAACTTCTTAAGGAACCGCCCGAAAATATTGATGCCTCTTACCTGGTCAGATGTAGGGAAGACCTTTGCTTAGATAGTGAGTCTGAGTAACCACCTTAGTCCGAAGATTTCATATTATGATTGCATTAGGGGATTACCCTTTAAATAATTTGTTAGGATTTCTTAGTTGTGTAAAGTTATGGATAGAATTAGAAGAGACCCTATAGTGTTTAGCAGAATTAGTATAATATCTCATATTAGAGCTTTAAGACCTAAGGAACTCACAATAGTGAAACATGAAACTCCTAACATTACTAAATGTCCATTCTGTCAAGGTAATGAAGATATGACTCCACCTGCAACGTTGTTAGTTAGATATGGTGATAGGGGATTAGAATATCTTAAAGATAATGAAAGTTTTAGAATAAGGGATTGGTTGGTTAGGATTATTCCAAATAAATACCCTATTTTCAGTAGAGATGGTTTAGACCCGTACGGATATCACGAAGTAGTTATTGAACATCCTCAACATGATGTTAATCTCTATAACATGTCTTTAAATCATTTAAATATATTTTTATCTGCGGTCTTTCGTAGGATTAAAGAGCTTTATAATGACTCAACAGTTAAGCATGTATACATTTTTAAGAATTTTGGAAGCGGTGGGGGCGCCAGCATCGCACATTCCCACACTCAGTTAATAGCATCCTCAACTGTTTTACCTAGTGTTTATGAAGAGATAAGATATTCCAAACTTTTATATTCAAAATTAAAGAACTGCCCCTACTGTGAGTTAATAAAGAGAGAAGT
>JAWBKW010000028.1:0-12681 GCA_038831135.1 Sulfolobales archaeon
TCAGCACCTCCTCCCTAGATAGGATCGGCTTGAGGCTCTCTATGGACTCATCTATCCTGTCTATCCTCTTGAGCATCTCCTTGAAGCCGTTGGTCGAGGTGTAGCCTGTCTCTATCTTGGCTAGGAACCTGTCGAGCTGAGCCTCAGGTAGCGGGAATACTCCCTCCATCTCAACAGGGTTCTGGGTCGCTAGGACTATGAAGGGTTCCTCGAGCTTGAACGTCCTGCCCTCGATGGTTACCTGCCTCTCCTGCATAGCCTCGAGCAGAGCAGACTGAGTCCTGGGGGAAGCCCTGTTAATCTCGTCTGCTAGGAGAATATTGGTGAATATGGGTCCCTCCCTAAACATGAACTCCCCGCTCTTCTGATCATATATGTACGCCCCAATTATATCCATCGGTAGGAGGTCCGGAGTCATCTGAACCCTCTTAAACCTCATGGAGAGAACCTTAGAGACAGCCTTAGCCATAGTGGTCTTAGCCACCCCCGGAACCCCCTCAAGAAGGACGTGCCCCTTAGCCAGGAGGCACGCCACAACCATCTTAACCTCCCTCTCCTTCTCTATAAGTATATCTGAAGAAGTTAAGACCTCCAATACCTTACCAAACATACACGTCATCAATAATATTGAAATATAGAGAAATTTATAAATTAACATTTACGACTGAAAGCCTCGCCCTTCAGGGCAGGGAGGAAGTCAGAACGAAGAAAATTAGTGAAAATCTGTTAATAAGAACTACGGTTTAAATCTCTAGAGAGTAGCTGATTTGAACACTAATCACGCTGTTTGCTCGGCATATTTTTCAACAGCTCTGCTCATCCTTCTTATATACTCCCTATACAATCCACTTTCTCGAACGAGAGGTGAGTTCCTAACAACATCGTAGAAATCCTTCAGGCGCGGTGTCAGCTCCGCCTCACCTTTCTCTAAATCTAGATCTATGTAGCCAAAGTTGTTTACGCAGACTTCGTCGTCTGCAGGGTATTTGGAGACACTAGGATACCTGTTGGAGGAGGGTGTAAGCTGTATAAAGAGAAAAAAGATAGGTTACTTAGCGTACAGCTGATGTTCCGAGGAGAGCAGTAGCACTTCTGGACCCTCCACAATCTAATTTTTAATCGCTGACCTGAATCTTAACGTGCGAGAGTTATGCGGACGTTCGCAGGTTATATCTTGTGAAAGTTCTACGAGTATGGAAGGCAGAGGATCTCCTTGGATAAGCTGGCGAAGCTTGTGTTCAGCCACATGTAGAAGATGTATAACATGGTTCCCGTCGACTCGGTTGAGTTTCAATAAACTTAAGTAATAGTATCCAGAAGTGATATCACGATGTAAATAATGTTTCAAATGTTTCACCATTCACGTACGCATCATGAAATACCAGTACACAGGGATACAAGCTCCGAGCTCATAAGCCGGGAGTCGTGGATTTGAATCCCGTCGGCGGTTCTACTATTGATCATCCTTCATCAAACTCTTATGAAAGTATTAAAGATGTTATCTATAAATTCTTACTAAACAAGCCCAAGTATAATAGGTAATACTTTA
This sequence comes from Sulfolobales archaeon, assembly GCA_038831135.1. GTDB lineage: Archaea > Thermoproteota > Thermoprotei_A > Sulfolobales > NBVN01 > DTCV01. The sequence continues at coordinate 1,550 of JAWBKW010000028.1, forward strand.
ATTTACTTTGTTGAGGTTTTACGCGCTTCCAGTTAATAACCTTACTATACTCATAGGTATTTCAGGGAAGATGATGCTTAGCAGGGCGGAAAGTAGGACCGCAGCTACGCCTGGTATTGACGCCCTCATTATATCTTCCCATGCTATGTCTGGGTACATTCCCTTTATATAGTAGAGTGCTAGACCTACCGGTGGTGTAAGGAAGCCGGTTAATAATACAGTGTTGAATATTATTCCATACCATGTTGGATTATATCCTAATAATCTGATAACGGGGTCCATTAGAGGTGCGATTATAGTGATTATAGCTGCTGTATCTAGGAAACAACCTAAGAATGCTACAAGTGTTAGCGAGAGTACCAGGACTGTTAGTTGCGCATTTGGTAATGAGAGCATGAGGTTTGTTAAGTAAGCCCTTCCACCACCCCCAGTGAATATTGCAGTGAACGCGTATGCGCTCGCAACTATCCACTCAACCATGACCACCACCTTAACTGTGAAGGCTAAAGACTTCTTAAGCCTCTCTAAGTTTAATCGCTTAAGCGCGATGGTGTAGAGCATTGTCACAAATGCGGCCATGCCAGCTGCTTCAGTAGGTGTTGCTATACCAGCAAATATGGTTCCTAGCGCGCTTAGGATTATTAATATAGGACCTATAAAATACCTTAGGATTAGTATCTTCTCTTTTAGCGGAATTTCCTCAATAGGAATTACCTGTATTTCACCCTTATTAAGGAAAGTCCATGCAAGAGCGTATACCATATAGATTATCGTCATTAAAGCACCTACAGCTATACCTCCAGCAAATAATTTACCTATGGAGACCCCCGTCGTGACCCCATAAATTATCATATTAAGACTCGGTGGCACTATTTGAGGTAACGAACCTGCAAATATTATTGTCGATAATGATATTAGTGATGGATAACCGTATTTCCTCATCATTGGATATATAAGTAGTCCTAGAGTTACGACACCAGCTGCTACAACACCCGACATAGCTCCAATAGCATAACCTAGAAGTAAGGATATAACAAGTAATGATCCCCTATACTTACCGATCCATACGTTTAGAGCTTTATACATGTCCTCAACTATCCCGCATTCCTGAAGAAGTGCTGCCATAAACACGAAGGGAACCAACGACGTTAAGGCGAAGTTATTCATAACGTTCCAGAACGCGTTGAAGATTATGTCTAGCCCGAACCATCCCCATAAAATCAATGCGAAGGTTACTGACGTCATAAGTAATGCAAATGCTACTGGAACGTTTATCACTAGCAAAACAGCCAACATAAGGAACATAAACAGTGAGAACGGCATCTCCATTTAACCACCAACCTCCTGGAATTTACTTAAATTCCTATCCCTTAATAAGCGTATAAATTGCTCAAAGTTATACAGGATGGCTATTATGAATGATATGAGTAAGATCCACTTATACCACCAAATATAGGGCGAGAATAGAGGTATAGTGGAGTCGCGTTCTCCTATAATATAAGACCTCATTGCTAAAGAATACGTATTTGGAACTAAGAGAATTAATGAAATAATGATTATAATCGTGTTGATCAAAGTAATCACGTACTTAATTTTAGGCCTAAGACGTTTATAGATAAGATCAACACTAATATGTCCCTTCATCTCAGCTGTGTAACCGTAACCAAGTAAGAATAGCAAACCGAAGAACCAAGTTGAAACCGCGAATGCAGGCATTAAAGGCTCCTTAAAAAAGTACCTAGATAGAACGTATATAACTACTGCGAAAATATCCAAGAGTGTTAAGAGAGATAAAAAAGAGATTATTTTTACACAGAATTTGCTTATCATTTTACATTAACCCCGCACTCTTCAAAGCATTGGTGAGGTCTGTTGCCCAATCATCGTATCCTAAATCTCTATATATACTTATTAACCTTTTAGCATATTCTAATGCATCTGGGCTCTTCTTAGCTTGGTCAACTATTAATTTAATACCTATTTCCCTTACCTTAATGCAGTCCTCCTGAGGTATTGATTTGATAGTTACTCCTGCCTTAACGAATTCCTGCTTAGCCAGCATGTTCGCATAGTAGTCTATCATTATAGAATCTGAGAAAGCAGCCTTCAAAGATGTCAAAACGACTTGTCTAAGGTCCTCAGGTAAGGACTTCCAAGCGTTAGGGTTAACTATGACTATGCCGTCAACATGAGCATCAGCATGAATCGAGCATCCAGGAACAGGCTCAAGCATATACTTTACAACTTCATGTAGTCCTAAGAAGTAATTATCTAACCACCCACCCCATTCAGCACCATCTATGGTCCCCAATTGCAGAGCTTGATAGAGCTCGGAACCAGCCATAGTCATAGGACGAGCTCCTAGTGCTGCGTAAAACTCGCCTGACAACCCAATAGATCTTAATACGAAGCCCTTAAAATCTGAGAGTGATGATATCGGCTTCTTAGCTGACATTACGGTCTCTGGAGGATTAATATTCAACATACCAATAAGTTGAACTCCACGAGTTTCTAGACGCTTACTCAATATATCCCTGACAGCATTAAAGTAGTATACGACCTCATCAGGTTTAGAGAGAGGTCCGGGCCTACTACTAAATAATGCAAACACAGGATCTTCAGCAACCCAGTAAGCTATGTAGGTAACAGCTATTTCAACGGAGCCTCTCGAAACCATATCAAGTGTCTGACCTACAGGGAATAATTCACCCGAGGAGTACACCTCAATTACGAGTCTACCGTTTGAAGCATTTCTAACCAATTGAGCGAAGTGTTGAGCGGTTTTAGTTAGCGGATCAGCTGGTGGTGCATGGGTAGGCATACGCCACTTTATTACCTGTTGTGAGGTCCCTGACTGAGTGACTGTTTGAGTAGTAGTCTGAGTAACCGTTTGAGTAATAGTCTGAGTAGCTCCTGGAATGCCTGTCTGAGTAACTGTCTGAGTAATGGTTTTAGTTGGTGCTGATGATGATCCTGCGAAGTATCCTCCTACGCCTGCTATGATTATAAGAACAACCAATATAGCCACTTTAGCCTGAGACTGACCATACAACTTTAACGACCTCGAAGATTAAATTAGGGTATGCTTTATAAATCTTTCATTATAAATGTATCATCGATTTAAAATAAACAAATGCTTGTTTAAACTTGTATATGAGGCGAAAGCATAAATTTAACTACTTAATATCTTGCATTAAGTTGCTTAAGCGAGTTCATGAGGATGTTCGCTACTTTCTGACTCCCGTTAGGGAAGCCCTTACTCATCGGTTTAACGCCATCTAAGGCTTCCCTAACCGTTGTAGGGGTTACCTTCTCTACCAATGGAGTTTCAAGCTTTTCAGCATAAATTCTTATGTCATGTCTGCTCGCCCCTAAAGTTACCCTTGGATTCCAAACAATTACTGTTGGTTTTCTATAAGCTAATCTTGCTATAGATGCTGTTACCCCTTGCTGAGTTATTACTAAGTTCGCATTAGCGATCCATTTATGGATATCGCTAGAGTATCTGAAGGCTACCCATGAAGGATTCCTTTTCATATATGGTTGAGGATCTATATCTCCCGACTGCAATACCACTTTCTCAAACCCCAACTTCTCTACAACATCAAACAACTCCTTATACCCTAAAGTACCTGTGGTCACTAAGACGTAACCCCCGTCCCTAACCTCATATAGCGGTGGCTCATACACCGGTCCTACAACAATGCCTTTAGGAAACATCTCTAATTGTTCCTCCCAGTGAAGAAATACCGTTCCCCCAATACTTTCGAGAATCTTAATAGCTCGAGAATGCGAGGTAAAATGCTCAATCGCCTCAATAGTATATATTTTTGAATGCCTTAAGGTCTTACAAAGAATTGATGGTAAGATAGAGAAATTAGAACCTCCTGCAAACACTGTAGATACTCTGTGATTCGAAACGAACTTCATTGATTGCCATAACGCCTTAACCCATCTACCTAATCCCCTATATAGTGGCTCGGCAGGTCTTCTAGGCAATATGTGAAGGAAAACTCGACCATACGGCCTAAACTTATCTACAAGGAATTCATATCCTTCAGCTACTAAGATAGTGTTGCCTCTAAACCCAAGCCTGAATAACTCGTAGGTCACTGCAAAGGCGTAACCTGCATGACCACCGTAACCTGCAATCAAAAGAATCTCACTGTTGTTATACTTCATAGTACTAATCCTGACCCCTTCTATAACATTTAAAATAAGGCTATAAGCACTATATCACAGCAACGAGTGATTGTTATTGATGAGGTAATCCCAATTAACTACTTTTACAGTTTATCAGTTTTAATGATTACACCCTTACTCCGAAGATAAGCATCGTAACTTTCTTTAAACATCGATAAATTCTCCAACGGCTGAATACCTGCAGGTAACTCTAGCTCGTAAGCTAATTTTGCGGTATATGCATGTATTAAAGCGGTAAACGTTGATGTGGCAGGACTCTCCGGACTTCCATACAAAATCGATAATTCTGAGTATTTCTTACCCCCACTACTCGTCGCTACTATATACGTTATTGCGATATCGTCAATCCTTCTCGAAAGCTTAGCCTCAAAAAGCCTAGCAAGTAGTTCTGAAGGGCGGATCTCTACCTCACCAACCTTAATTAAGTCCTTACTCATAAGTCCTAAATCCCTCAGCAACTTCATAGCCTTTATATGACTTGGCCATCTTAACGTTATTTCCCTCATATTCTTAACTCTTATATTTCGAATTAGTGTCCGTAATCCATCACTCACAAAACCCTCTAAAACACCCAGATTATCAAGACTAACCTCAATAACGTAATCAAACGGGTCTACGTACTTCAAGACCCCATTCTCAATAATTCTAGCAGGCCTTACATACTCTTCTATAAGATCGGAAGGATTCCAAGTCACCACGTAGCCGAGCGGAGGTATAGGTTCTACTGGAATTCCCCCAACCATAATATCTATTTCTTCAACATCCTTTAATTTATTAAAAATACTCCCAACAACTACATTACTATAGCCTGGAGCGAATCCAGCATCAGGTACGAATACGGAACTACAGCCCTCTACAATGTTCTCAAGACTGTAGGGATCTTCAAGGAAAAAAGAAACATCAACAACATCGACACACTTATTGATTAACCTCTTAATAATACTGTATGCGATGCTAGATGGTAATGCCGTTACAACCAAGTCAACTCTACGGGCTAACCCCTCAACCACCTCATCATTAAAAACGTGAAATTCGACACCCTCCAGCTCCTTAACGCGGGAACCGATAAATGGATCCTTATCTACTGCATAAATATATGAGTCCCTTATAAGTTCTTTAAACAGAAGTAAAGACTTAAACCCTACTCTACCAAGTCCTAAAAACATTACTTCCTTCATACCATCGCCAAACATTAATAAGTGTTAAAATAATAAACATTACATGCGGTAAAGTTAGGAAAGTTCATAACCAAGTTATATAGGATTAAGTATATACAGGCTTAGCATTAATAAACTTACTAATGAAACCTTTACCATAATTTACTATGATTAAGGAAGTTAAGAAAACAATGCCCTGAAATAATGAAATAAGATATATGAAATTCTTATCAACGCCCCCTACCGATTCGAATATCTCAGGCATTAATGATGATACAATCATGAGTGGCATGATAGAAAGTATTAGCAAATATGTTATGCCTGCGACTATAGCTGATTTCATTTCATGTAATCTAAACCTTACACATATAAAAACCCTGAAGTAAACCGAATACAGCCCCCAACATTATGTACTGAATTACCTGAGCTACTGGTGCTATCATCAAGATGACATGTATTGTCGGTTTGATGTTACTTAATATCTCTTCTAACTTATCTGGTGGTACTTGTTGTGTTAGTTGATGCATTAAAATAGTATATATGAGGTCTTCAATCATTGATTTAAGTAGTATAAATGTTAAGCACATGAATAAGCCTGTGATGAGTCCTGCTATTACGCCCCTCAATGCGTAAGCAGTATAATTGACCGTCCTAATACACCAACGTATCTATTAGTTGTAAACTTAAATTGTTTCTTGTAGACTTAATTAGGTGAGTCCGTGGAAATCATTATACCTTTCTTAGTAGCAGTATTACCTGCCTTCACCGCTCTAACATTAGTATCTAGGAAGGATCTAAAGTTATGGGTTATCAGCCTATTCGGGGGTGGGGGGTGGATGATAGCGTTATTATTGAGGCAACCTCTTCTACTTATTCTTACTCAGTCAAATATTCAATATATCTACGTAGCTTACATCGCTTCGTTCTTAGCCGGGGTTTTTGAGGAGTCCTTCAGACTTCTATTACTGAGGGCGAGTCTGAGGAAAAACACCTCAATAAGAACTCCTCTAGCTTTAGGTCTTGGTTGGGGATTAACTGAGGCTTTCATTGTTTACCTAATGCCGGTATTTATTGCAACTAATTTAATTCACTATAGTTGGTTGGAGTTAATGCCCGGCGCTATCGAAAGAAACAGTGCTATATTGCTCCATACATCACTATCTTTGATATTGAGTAGGGATGTTAAGGATATACGACTCCTACTTATAGCCGTAGTTTTGCATACATTAATTAATTCAGCAGCAGTAACATCTATGATTATATTAAGTAATGTTTGGTTTACTGAGGCATTAATAGCTCTAATATCGCTGCTTACCTTCATACTAGCATACGCTTTAACGCTAAGGTTAAAGAATAAAAATTAATTAGGCATAAATCTCTTACGGGATCCTTACGAGTGAATACATCATAGTTACAACACTTGATTACGTTCCAGGACATAAAGTTAAGAAGGTATTAGGAATCGTTAGTGGAAGTGTCGTTAGAGCAAGGAATATAGCAAGAGACTTCACAGCATTTCTAAGAAACATAGCGGGGGGAGAGATAGTAGAGTATACTGAACTACTTGCGCAGTCGAGGGATGAGGCAATAAAGAGAATGGTGGATAAGGCAAAGAATTTAGGTGCAAATGCAGTCATAGGTGTTAGACTTACTTCATCTAACGTAATGAGCGGTGCTGCCGAAGTAGTAGCGTACGGAACCGCCGTACTCATAGAAAGCGAGTGACTAAACAATCATTCTTTAGGAATACCCCCTGCATATCTCCTTAATTTAGTAAGGAATCAGTCAAGTTAATGAGATTATACCCCGATATTCTTTAGAAAAATTCCTCTATAGAAACTGTCAAATCTCCTATGTTAACAGGATGACCTAATTCGCCTAAAGCCTTTCCAAGCGCCGTATATGCTATCAATAAATGGGTTCTTGATGCTTGAACTCCCATATGACCTACTCTAATTACTTTACCCTGAAGCTTACCCCAACTCCCAGCAACCATAACTCCATATTTTATCCATAACCTATCTCTTAACTCCCTCTCATCGATACCTGCCGGTATCAGAAATGCAGTTACCGTAGGGGATGAGAACCTCTTTTCCGAAGGATACGGCTCAAGTTTTAAAACTTCTAAAGACCTCCATGAAGCATCCCTAACCAACTCATGTCTCTTGTAGACGTTCTCTAATCCTTCCTCAAAAATCATTTTTAAAGACTCATTCAAGGCATAAATTAATACATCACTCATGGTATGCGGAAATACCCCCTGACCATCAAGCATATCCCTCCATAACCTCAAGTTTAGATAATATCCTGAATACTTAACCTCATCCATCCTTTCCCATGCCCTTCTACTTACAGCTATAATAGTTAGACCAGGGGGTGTATTCAAAACTTTTTGAGATCCACCTATAACTATATCTAAGCCATTTAAATCGAAGTTTATTGGAGTACCTCCTATACTTGAGACAGCATCCACTATGAGTAAAGAGTCATAGCCTCTAACAACCTTAGAAATTTCTGAGATATCGTTAAGCAGTGCCGAAGGAGTATCACAATGAACTAGAGTGACGGCTACCACATCCTTATTTTTCTGTAACACCGTATCAAGTTCATGAATATTAATGCTCCTTCTCCAATCCGAACCACCGACACTAATTGGGATACCACCATAAGACTTAACGAAATCGGCGAAACCTTCACCGTAAACTCCATTAGAAATAACTACAACTTTATCACCTTTTCTAATAGTATTAGCTATGGCTGCCTCCAAGCCAAGTATCGCCTCACCAGACAGAATATACAGTGATGAACTACGGCCTCCAATCAATTCCTTCAAAAGGTCCCTAGTCTTATTATATGTGTTTAGAAATTCCGGGTCTAAATCAGGGTTTGAAGTTTCCCTAAGTAATGAGACCCTAACCCTGTAAGGAATTTCTGTAGGTCCAGGAGTTAAAATAAATCTGTCCGTGAAAACCTTCATTACACCAACCATAAGTACTTCATAATTAACTAAGTTTATATAAATTCATGGTGCAGCATTGAATAAGTAACTACTTAGTTAAAAATCTATTGTACGTTATATAGTAAATAAATTAATAATTTATGAATAATAATTAAGTCTTGAAAATGATGAAGGTTAGATTATCTGAGTTAATGATGTACGGTTTCGGGACTGAATCTAAATGCAGCTACCGAATTAGTTAATTCACTACTTAATTTAATGAGGTATAATTTATGGTAAGGTATTAGTGAATCATACCCTATGTGAAAGACCTACCAATTCCTTCAATTCCTTCACACCTACCTCCGACATGTACTTCTTAATAGAATTAACTATCTCTATAATTATTGAAGGAGGATTATTTATTAAGGCGGATACTACTTGGACCGCCTTAGCACCAGCTAAAATTAACTCTAAAGCTGTTTCATAATCGAATACGCCCCCAACCCCAACCACATCACATTTAAATTCCTTGTATACCTCGTAAACCGTCCTTACAGCTATTGGGTGAATCGCCCTCCCCGAAAGACCCCCAATACGTGCTGTCAGTATCGGTCTGCCTGAGTATATATCTATCCTCATACCTCTTACTGTGTTAACTAAGACTAAGGCTTTAGCACCTCCCTCCAATGACTTTCCTGAAACATCGATAACGTTGTCCCAAGGACCTAACTTAACCCATGTAGGTATCTTAATAGATGAACTTACGTTCTTAACCACTTCATATGTTATTTGGGGGTCTTTACCTAATTCAGCGCCTAGGCCTTTAACATGTGGGCAACTTAGGTTTAATTCAACAGCAGATGCTTTGGCTTCCTCAGCAACTGTAGCTAACTCTGAGAACTCTTCGACACTACTACCAGCTATACTAACTATAACTGGGGTGTAGTATCTAACTCCAGCATCAACTAAATCCTTTACAGCTTCAATACCTGGGTTTGCTAAACCGACCGCATTCAAAAACGTGTCACATCCTAATTCAACAATTACAGGTGGTAAGTAACCCTCACGGACGTTCTTAGTTAGGGTCTTAGTAACTACTGCAGCCGGACCCCCCTCCTTAATTAACCTACCGATAAGTTCTGGTTTATCCCCTAAAACTCCTGAACCAACCATGATGGGGTGTTTAAGACTTAGATAACCGACTAACGTCTCAACGACTGGTTCGTCCTCCAATAACCATCACCTTTGGTCTAGAAACGACCTCACCAGAATCATAGACAACTTCACCACCTACAATAGTTTTAACGACCTCACCCCTATATTTAAATCCGTCTAAACCTGATTTCGGAGCTTTAGTATATCTAACGCTTGAGACCCCTTCCTTCTTTAAATCAAGTACTGTGAAGGATGCTCTATAGCCTGGCATGATTCCACCTAAATAATTGTTTATACCTAAGATTTTTGCAGGCCCCTCGCATAGGTACTTAATCAACAATTTATAGGAAATTAACCCCTTAACAAATAACGTTATTAGGATCTTGCTAGTAACCTCTATCGCTGCAAAGCCTGCTGGACATAGCCGCCAATCACATAACTTCTCATTATAGGAATGCGGAGCGTGATCGCTTATAATAGCATCATATAGACCACTTAATAGATTACTAAATATTAGAGATTTACTTACGAAATCATTAATAGGTGGATTGATTTTATTCCAGCAATCCTTGACGTCCTCACTACTTAAAATGAAGTAGTAAGGAGCAGTATCGACTGTATACCCTAAAACCCTACACCTCATAGGTGTTGACGGATGTACAGAATGCGTAATGTGAATCTTAGCATTCTTATTTATATTATGCAGGAGTTCAGTAACGCATAATTCATTCCATGATGGTCTATCAAGATATCTAAGGGGTAACTCACGTATAGAGCCACGCAACGCGTATTCAGGTAATTCAGCATGAATAACTACTAAACCATCATAATTCTGAAGTATATGCCTTACCACGCTTAACTTATCTCTAAGATCTTCAGGATATATTTTAAACCCTAAATATAGGTGTTTATTTTTAAGTAGATCATTGACAACCTCAGAGTCGCTTGGAATACCGCAGTAAGTACCGTAATCCACGTATGATGCATTCTTAGCTAGTTCCAACCTCTCCGAGAGAAGACCGACGTTATTTATATAGGGATTGGTATTAGGCATATCTCCAACCAATACATAACCTGCTGATACGGCGGCTGAGGTCCCACTCTCCATAGTTTCTTTATATCTAAGTTTGAAGTCCCTCATATGGACGTGGAGGTCTATAAAACCTGGAAGAGTTACTAATCCACCACCTAAATCAATTATCTCACATCCCGTACTTACTAATTCCCTTCCGAAAGCAACTTTAGTTATGAATCCATCCTCACTAACATAAATAGTCAAATCCTTAAAGGAATCCTCAACAAAAGCCTTTACGTAGAACACCTTATGGGGTTTAACCAATCACTTAAACACCATATATTGAGATATAAGCACATATTAAAAGTTCACTAATTAATTAACCCCTAAGACATTAAATCTCTATAGGTGTTTGAGTCAATTAATGTTCCATCCTTACATACCAGGAAGTCTTTCAAGGCACAGGACCCGCAGAACCCGATACCGCACTTCATAAAAGACTCAGCTAATACGTAACCTGTAATATGCCTTGGAATTAAAGCTACGGAACGATCCAACACTGCCTTAGGTCCTGAAGATATGTAATAATCATAACTATTGATTTTATTTAGCTCTTTTCTAAGTAGATCAATTACTGTTCCTCCAGAATCCTCACTAATTA
>JAWBKW010000029.1:0-11113 GCA_038831135.1 Sulfolobales archaeon
TCAGCGGGAATAGAGTTAAGGTCTTAGAAGCTGAGTTCGTAGATCCTAAATTCGGTACAGGATTAGTTATGAGTGTGCCCGCACATGCGCCCTACGATTACGTAGCTCTGGTAGAGTATTTTGGGGAGGGGGAAGCTACCTCAATACCTATAATACCTTTAATTGTGCTCCAAGGTTATTCAGAAGCTCCAGCTAGGGATGTAGTGACTAAGCTAGGTATCAAATCGCAGAATGACGTAGCCTTACTTGAGAAAGCTACTAAGGAAATATACCTAAATGAGTACGCTAATGGTGTGATGAGGGAGGACCTCCAGAGACTCATAGTTGATGAAGTAGTCCATGGTAGCAGGGAATTTCTAAGGAATGAGGTCTGCGGTGTCCCGGTACCTAAGGCTAGGGAAAAAATTAAGAAATTCTTAATGGGTAGCGGATATGCTTTAATTATTTATGAAATCATGAATAGACCTGTCTACTGTAGGTGCGGGTCAGAAATAGTAGTTAAGGTGCTTGAGAATCAATGGTTTATTAATTACGGAGACCCTGAGTGGAAGAAGTTAGTGTTTGAGGCCTTAAGCGTTATGAGGTTAATACCTGAGGAAACACGTAAGCATTACGAAGCTACTGTGGAATGGTTGCAGAAAAAGGCATGTGCAAGAAGTAGGGGTCTAGGGACAGAACTACCTTGGGAGAAGGGGTGGATTATTGAGAGTTTAAGCGATTCAACAATCTATATGGCTTTCTACACAGTAATACATAAGATAAGAGAGTACTCGATACCGCCAGATAAACTAACGAAGGAATTCTGGGACTATGTAATATTAGGTGTTGGTGATGTCGATAAACTTAGCGCAGAGCTTAATATCTCCCCACAGTCCTTAATCAATATAAGGAAAGAATTCACGTATTGGTACCCCCTAGACGTTAGATGTAGTGGTAAGGACTTAATACCTAACCACCTAACATTCTTCATATTTAACCACGTCGCGATATTCCCCAAACACCTATGGCCTAAATCCATCGTAGTTAATGGTTGGGTATTAAGGGAAGGAGAGAAGATGAGTAAGTCGAAGAGGAATGTATTAACTCTAGAAGACGCTCTACGTAAGTACTCACCAGACGGTCTTAGGGCTTCTTTAATGTTGTCTGCTGAGGTTGAGCAAGACTTAGACTTTAGGGAGAACTACGCGTATTCAGTACTAGAGCATATTAGGAGTATAGAATCGCTTATCCTTAAAGTATACGGCGATGTAAATCGATCCAACACAACAATCGCTGATGAGTGGTTAATGAGTAGACTCCAAAGACATGTGAAGGAAGTAACAAACGATTTAAATAATGTTAGACTTAGGTCAGCTGCTGTAAGGATTTTCTATTTAATGTACCAAGACCTAGTAGATTATCTTAACCTTTCGGAAAACTCACCTTCTAACGTAGCCGCAGAATTCATAGAGTCTTGGATTAAGATGATGGTGCCTTACACACCCCATATAGCGGAGGAGATATGGCACCGCTTAGGTAAGGACACCTTAGCGATTAATGAGGATTGGCCATCACATAGGGAGGATCGTATAAATACTGATGCAGAATTATCGGTGGAATTCGTAAAGACACTTATAAACGATGTTAGAGAGATAGCTAAGTTTGTTAAGGAGGGGAGAACTCTTTACCTCTACGTATCTAGGAAGGAAAGCTACGGTGATTTAATTAAGATCGTAGATTACGTGGCTAATGGGAAGCCGCTGAATGAAATAGTGAGATCGTTTACTAAGGGCTTAAGTACCAAAGAATTGAATGAGGCGGTAAAGAAGGTTAGGCGGCTATACGACCTAGTAATCTCTTTAAGACCGGAGATTAAGGACCTAATAATTAAATCAGGAGGGATTGATGAAGGGTACATAATTAACTCCCTAGCCAACTATATTAAGTCCTCATTAGGTGTTAAGGAAGTCGTAGTCTACTACGCAGATGATGCGGATGCCCCTAACTTCGGCGGTAAGAAAGGCCTTGCATTACCTTTTAAGCCAGGAATCTATATGACCTCCTAAAGCAACTGTCCCGAATTAATGTAGAATATTTTATACTAAAAACTTATAAACCTACCTTTAACACATTAACTGAACAACAAATAAGGAGATAGAATAAGGTGTTAGGTATGGCTCAGTCAGGTCCGATCTCAAGTAATGTAGTATTAGTTGGTAAGAAACCAGTAATGAACTATGTACTAGCAACACTAACATTACTAAATCAAGGCGTTGAGGAAGTTGTAATAAAGGCTAGAGGAAGGGCTATTAGTAAGGCTGTTGATGCTGTAGAAATAGTTAGGAGTAGATTCTTACCGGACAGAGTATTAGTTAAGGATATCAAAGTCGGTAGCCAAGTAGTAACAGCTCAGAACGGGAGACAAACAAGGGTATCAACTATCGAGATCTTAATATCTAAGAAGGACTAAGAAAAACCAACTAATTAAAAACAAAAATATTAAAAAGTTAACTAATAAATACTTCAAAAAGTTTTTTGTTACCAACTTAAAGCATTCATAATAACTCTACCAAATCCTTCATCAATACTTAACCATTAATATAAATCACTCAATTATGCTAATAAGGACTAGTAATAATGTACTTATTTGGTGCGGGTTGAATGGGGTCCGTGACACGTAGACTTAATGAGTTGGGGAGACCGTTAATTCAGATAGCTATGGATTTCTTAAGCATTAGTGATGCTGTAAGACTTATTAGGAGGCTTAATGGGTTAGAAGTAGATATATTTGAGGTTGGAACACCTTTAATAAAATCTGAGGGTATTCGAGCAGTTAGGATTGTGAAAGACTTAGTTAATGATTCTGCAGTATTAGCAGATATGAAGACAGCTGATACTGGTGGTCTGGAGACTAAGTTAGCAGCTGAGAACGGTGCTGATGCTGTCTCAGTCTTAGCCAGCGCAAACAACGAGGTGATAACCTCAGCCTTAAATGAGGCGAGAGCGTTAAATGTAGACGTCGTTGCAGATACTATAGGTAGGTTAAATGCTTCAAACGTAGTTAGCGAGTTAGTATTATTGGGGGTTAAGATAGTCAATATACATTTAGCCATAGATGTACAGTTAAGTAGCGGTAAGACTATAGCTGATGTTTTAGGTACGATAAAGGAGATTAAGAGATCATACAGTGATTTAATAATATCAGCATCAGGTGGTGTGAGACCTCAACATGTGAAGGACTTAGTTAGCGGCGGTGTTGATATAATTGTTATGGGTTCTTCAGTAACTAAGGCTACAGATCCTGCTGAAGTCGTTAAGCAAGCACTTAAGTACCTCAAGTAATTCCAGAATTTTAAGAAGGTTTAGGTCATTGCGTGGGTTTCTCATCAGTCTTCAGCGCTTATTAACCTAATTCATCCCTCATTAATTCCAACTTTTAAATTTTTATAAATATATTAATTGTCTAAGGTGGTTACGTATTCAGTTCTACGGTGGGAGGAAATACCGAGGTTTAATGATGAGGATTGAAGCTGTTGAGCTTTTAATGGCTTATAAGGAGGTATTCCTGTATGAGGAGCTATCGGAGAGATTAGGTATACATTCATCAATGCTTTGTAGGTATTCTCAGGGGTTAACCATACCTAGTGAGTATAATACGAGGAAAATCATTAACACCTTACTAAGTAAGGATTCGGTTAAGGAATTCCTCTACAGATGTTTAAGTAAGTACGACTGGAACTTAACTAAGGTACTCTCTAACCATAAGATATTAAACGTAATAAGTCTTTATATATCGAATACTATACTGAATAACTTAGCCGGCAGCGGTCTTAAATTACTTATAACGTTACCCGGGACTTCAGCTTTAGTGACTTCATTAACAGCCACTAAGTTAGGACTTCCAATCGCTTTAATACCTTACAGCGATATCAGATCGTCGGGAGATATCATAGAGGTCCGTGACGAAGGCTTTCTACGCAAAGGTGATTACGTAGCAGTAATTAGTGATATACTTACAACCGATAATTTAAAAAATATCGCAAATTTTCTGAGGAAGTACGAGTTAATCCTGAAGTGCCTGATAGCTGTATTACTCGTTGATAAAAGCATAGAAAACTATGTTGATAAGATTACGTTATTTGATTATCTAATCCCTTAAGTCTTAAGCAGTTATTTATGTGAGTTTAGACTTGCCTGCGTACTTGGCTTCATCACCTAACCAATACTCAATCCTAAGCAACTCGTTATACTTTGCTGTCCTCTCACCCCTAGCAGGTGCTCCAGTCTTTATAAGACCTGTCTCATAAGCAACACTTATATGAGCTATTACGTTATCCTCCGTTTCCCCACTCCTATGACTTATTATAGCCCTCTTACCTGACTCCGTAAGCATCTTTATACAGTCCTCTGTCTCTGATATCGTCCCTACCTGATTGATCTTAATTATGCAACCATCTATCGAGTCTAAGGAGAGTGCTTTCTTAACCCTCTCAACGTTAGTTACTGTTAAATCATCACCTATCAATACTGTCTGCCCCTTAACATATTTACGTAGCTCCGAAAACTCCTGAAACGCTTCTTCATGGAAGGGATCTTCAATAACTTTAATTGGATAAAGCCGTATTAACTCCCTATAGTACTCTACCATATCGGCACTGCTTAACTCCTTACCATCAATCCTATATACCTTCTTATCATCGTCAAATATCTGCGATGCAGCAACATCTAAAGCCAGGAAAACATCAACTCCTTCAGAGTATCCAGCCCTCCTAATGGAGTTAACTAAAGCGTCTAAAGCCTCCGAAACCCTCCTCATAGGTGGTGCGTAGCCTCCCTCATCACCCACGTTAATTGCTGTAGGACCGTACTTCTCCTTAAGGTATTTCCTTAACTCTTTATAGACTTCAACACCGATCTTTAAGGCCTCAGAGAACCTATCAGCGCCTACAGGTACTACCATAAACTCCTGAAAAGGTAGTTCGTTCCCAGCATGAGCCCCACCGTTTATTAAATTCATTAAAGGTGTTGGGAGTAAATTAGCCTTAAACCCCCCTAAGAACTGAAACAGGGGTAGACCTAAAGTATCTGCAGCCGCCTTCACATTAGCTAATGATACTGCGGTCAAAGCGTTAGCTCCAAGCCTAGACTTATTCGATGTACCGTCAAGCTCAACTAACTTCCTATCTACGAATCTATATCGAGTGGAGTCAAGGCCCTTTATAGCAGGTGCTATGATCTTATTGACATTATCAACAACCCTCAAAACCCCTCTCCCACTATAGTCCTTCCCACCATCTCTTAACTCTAGGGATTCGTACCTACCTTTAGAAGCCCCAGACGGTGTTGCAGCCCTACCAACCCCACCACCCTCAGTTATAACTACGACCTCGACCGTGGGGTCCCCTCTAGAATCAATTATCTGCAACGCGTATACATCACTTATAGCAGACATAACACACACCATACCTTAATTAATTAAGTATTATATAAGGTTAAATAAGGTTAAACTAAGGAATTACTGGAATGATGTTAACGATGGGCGGACTGAAAATTGATGAGTCACTGCAGCACTGAACCTAATCAAACCCCCACCTTACTTAAGTTAATTAAAATCTTTATAATGATGTAATTAAAAATTGAATAAGTAAGTAATGAGATTAAAACACGTAATTACTGAAGAGGTATTTAATTAGGTTCATGAACGCATTAATTACGTACTCGAAATATGGACTTCCTCATGACTTCCTACGCTTCTTTCCCTTCTCCTTAGCCTCCTCAGCAGGTTCTATAGGCACTACCTTAACACCAACCCCCAATAACTTCCTAACAACGCTGTCTAGGAACCTTATGTACGATCCTTTCTGACCCATGAATGGGCCTATCACATCACTAGATATCTTAACTATTAGGTACGTACCTACGAAGTCTACGTCCTTAACCTTCTTCCAGACCCATGAAATGGGGTGTAGCGCTCGTATGAATTGAGTGAAGTCTAAAGTTAGTTCTACAGCCCTCACCTTCTTATTTAGGTCTTTCTCCACAGCGTTTATCCTCTCACCACCCTTACCTACTAACCTACCTAAGTGTCCCTGCTTAACAATTATTAGTAAACTCGGTACGTGTTCGGAGGAGAGTTCATACTTCTTAATGAGTTCATCAAGTTCGGCTATCGTTACTATATCCGCATCAGGTGCGTGCGCCCTAACAAACTCTAACGACTTAGCTTCATTCTCATTTAATGCACGGCTCCTCATTAAGTACTCAATAGCTATTTTAATACCCCTCTTAGCTCCGGCCCTAACTATGTCTTTAATTCCTAAATCAACTACTTTAGCCCTAGATTCGCTGGCTAAAACATCTCTGAGTAAGGATGTTGCGTCTTGAATACTCTTACCCCTTAATGATTGGAATATCGGGTCTGCAGCAACTATTAACCTACTATTCCTCCCCACCCTTAAGAGTACCTCAATAAGTGATTCTATCTTAATTGATTGAGCGTCATCTATGAATACTAACGAATCGTCGAAGGTCCTCCCCTTCAAATAATGCGTGTCTACGAAGACTAACTTCCCATCACTCATTAACTTAGCTATAGTGTCCCAGGAAATGAAGGCGCCTAACACGTCGATAACGTATGATTTAATTAGTTCTATATATTGAGGTCCTGCCCTAGCTAGGGTTAATTCCTCACCAGTAGTAACGTCTATGATTGGCTTCGCAACAACTAACCGCTTATACTTACCTTCATCTAGGGAATCTATCCCGAAGGCTAGACTTAATAAAGACTTACCACTACCTGTAGGGCCGAACACACCGACTATCTCGTACTCACCATTACTGAGTACGCTTACTAGCTCTTCCTGACCAGGCGTCAGCGGCTTTATCGTCTGCAACAGCTTCACTTAAATCACCATCACTACTTCAGTCATACACTTAAAATATTTTTAATTCCCCACAACACTAAGTTTATGTATTAAGCCTCCGCATCAACGATTAGAGTATTTAAGTGTTTTAGGAATATTATGAAGGGTGTTTAAGTTTGGTTGAGAAGAAATTAACAACAGTTTCGGTTATTAAAGCTGATATAGGTTCCTTAGCTGGTCACCACATAGTTCACCCAGATACCTTAGCTGCAGCTACTAAAGTATTAGCTGAGGCTAAAATTAAGGGCGTGATTGAGGACTTCTACGTGACTAATGCCGGTGACGATCTAGAGTTAATAATGACTCACCGTAAGGGTGTTGACTCGCCGGAGGTTCACGGTCTTGCCTGGGAGGCTTTTAAGGAGGCGGCTAAGGTCTCTAAGGAATTAGGTCTTTATGCTGCTGGTCAGGACTTACTTAGTGATGCGTTCTCAGGGAATGTTAGGGGATTAGGGCCTGGAGTTGCTGAGATGGAGTTCGTTGAAAGACCTTCAGAACCTATAGTTGTGTTTATGGCTGATAAGACTGAACCAGGGGCCTTCAACCTACCGATGTTTAAGATATTTGCAGACCCGTTCAATACCGCAGGTCTAGTGGTGGACCCTAAGCTACATGACGGGTTTAAGTTCGAAGTCTTCGACGTATTCGAGGGTAGGAGTGTAGAGCTCTTACTTCCTGAGGAGATGTACGACTTACTAGCCATTATAGGTACTACGGGTAGATACATCGTTAGGAGGGTCTATAGGAAGAAGGATAATGAGATAGCTGCGGCAGTAAGTGTTGAGAGGTTAGGGCTTATGGCTGGTAGGTACGTAGGTAAGGACGATCCGGTAGCTGTGGTTAGGGCTCAGTCGGGCTTCCCGGCAGTTGGTGAGATATTAGAGCCTTTCGCAACCCCGCACCTAGTTGCTGGGTGGATGAGGGGCTCTCACTACGGACCGATCATGCCTGTACCGCTTAGATACTCTAAATGCACTAGGTTTGACGGACCTCCGAGGATAGTTGCTTTAGGATTTCAGGTTAAGGATGCTAAACTCGTAGGTCCTGCAGACCTATTCGACGATCCTGCATTCGATAATAGTAGGAGGACCGCTGAAGTAGTTGCCGACTACATAAGGAGGATGGGGCCGTTCATGCCTCATAGGTTAGGTCCTGAGGAGATGGAGTACACGACTCTTCCTGAAGTTCTTGAAAGACTTAAGGATAGGTTTAAAGTGATTGCTGGGGAGCCTAAGGCTAAGAAGCCTAAGGTGGAGTCAGAACTCCTAAGCACTCACTCAAGTGAGTAGCTTAAAGTTAAAAGTTTTTTGAGGTCTTACCTTGCTTAACCCACCTATAATAGTGATTAATTATAAGGTCTACAACACGTCATTCGGTTTGAATGCGTTATCCATAGCTAGAGCTGCTGAAGAGGTCTCGCAGGAGGTGGGAGTCACCGTGATTGTAGCCCCGCCCTCAACCGAGATAAGAACTCTAGCAGCCAATGTTAGGATACCGGTATTCGCACAGCATGTAGACCCTGTAGAGTTAGGGGCTTATACGGGTCACCTACCACTTGAAGCTGTTAAGGAGGCTGGGGCTAGTGGATTTATAGTAAACCATAGTGAGAGGAGGTTAAGAATTGATGAGATAGCTAAGCTCATTAAGAAAGCTGCTGAGTTAGGCCTCACCACCCTAGCATGTGCTGACGTACCTGAAGTAGCTGCTGCCATATCACTCTTAAACCCGGACATGATAGCTATAGAGCCACCGGAGCTTATAGGGTCAGGCATAGCTGTCTCAAAAGCAAAGCCTGAAGTAATAACGAATACGGTATTGAAAGTACGTGAGGTAAATAAGAAGACGCTAATACTAACAGGCGCGGGGATCTCATCACCTGACGACGTAGCTAAGGCAATAGCTTTAGGAACCTCCGGAGTCCTAGTAGCATCAGCCATCATGAAGGCCAAAGAACCTAAGAAAACCCTACTAGAAATGGCTGAAACAGCAGTAAAAACATACCAACAAAAATGAATAGGTAATCAACAAACCATGAAGGACGTAGGCCCTAAAGACCCCCAAGGCTACTACATAATCAAGATCCCGAAGAAAAGAAAAGAGACAATTAAAGAACTACTAAACAACGTAGAACTAATACCAATAGACAATGAAAACATACTAATCCGAACAAAAAGCAGGAAAACAATCACCAAAATAATTAAGAAACTAAACCCTAAAAATTAGAGGGCCCGTGGCCTAGCCAGGATAAGGCGCCGGCCTTCGGAGCCGGAGACCCCGGGTTCAAATCCCGGCGGGCCCGCCAGTTTTCAATCCTTAAGTAAAAAACTTATTAGCTCTCTAAATGTCTCAGCTTTATAGTGCGGACTGAAACATCATGCATGACGACTTTGATTAATAGCTCTAAGTGGTGGAGGAGGAGTGTTAATACTTCAAATCCTGGCGGACTCCACTACTCTCACTACTTACGTTTCTTTTCTCACTCTTTTCCTATTGCTTCTTCCGTCGTTGTTTTTATTTGGTTGGATTTATAAATTTCTCACCCAGATTCAAAAGCAGAGACGATTAGAAATGACTGAAGGTCTACGGTTTGATCTCTATCCAATATCTTGATATGTCTTTAAAGAAGGCTTTCTCTATCTTGCTGTTAAACTCCTTAGGTGTTAGGGTTAGTATATCGAAGCTTAGTTCGTGTGGTAGTTTCATCCTTACGAATTTAACCCTATCTGTGTATTCCATACCTTCGAAGCATTCGCATATGATGAGAATGTCGACATCGCTTTCGAGTGTGTGGTCCCCTCTTGCGTAGCTTCCGAAGAGGTAGGCTGTGGCGTTGATTTCCTTAACAAGTTTTTTAAGAGCTTCTACAGCCTTCCTACGGATCTCGAAGAGTTTTTGAGACCTCATCTAAGACACCTCTAGCAGTTGAGATAGCCTCCTCTGCATGCTCCTTTAAGATCTCCTCTGAAGGTCTCTCCATGCCAGCGTTGGGGTATCTAGCTAATGTGTAGTATGTGGATAGTTTGGCTAAAGCTACCTCACTGAGGGATATGACTATAGAGTCTCTAACCCTACGGTAGAGTCTGAGAAGGTCGTGCCCCCGTGGATACTCACCTAAGACGTGGAGTGTTAAGGCCTTTAAAGCCTTTTCAACAGCTTGATGAGCTGCGAAGCAAGCCCAATTATAATCACCTATACTAACACTAGCCTCAGCCAACCAATTCAAAACCTCATCCCTAATAGGCATAGACCACCATACCAGAGACTCTACCTACCTCTAAATAAATCAACAAACAGAATAAACCTTACCACACCAGTGTAAAGACCCCCAACATACCTTTCAGAAATAGTAGAGTTAAAGCAATATAACTCTAAAACCATTGCAGAGTACTCAGTTATGAGAGGCGGGCATTAAGATCGAGAGATACCGCGAGTAAGTTTAAATCCATTTAAAGTATTTAGTAATATATGTGGTTGGCTGGGCTCTATGAGCTTACCTAAGGTTTCTATCATTTGGCTTAACTATAATTCCATGAAGATAGTGGACTTAGTATTAGAATCCTTGAAGGCTGTCTCAGAATTTGATTATCCAAACAACAGGTATGAGTTGATAGTTGTTGATAACGGCTCTACTGACGGTAGTTTTGAGAAGATTAAAGCGTTTTTAGAGATGAAAGATAATTTAAGGAAGAAGATAATTAGATTAAGTAGCAATCTCTGGTTTATTGGTGGGAATAACGTGGGGTTTAAGGCTAGAGATAAGGACTCCAAGTACGTCGTTATACTAAATAACGATGCAGTACCATTTAAAGAAAGTCTTAAGACGATGGTGGAGTATGCAGAACAATACAATGTCGGAGGCTTAAGCGGTATCATACTAAAATACGGTGGGGGTAACCTAATTGACACAGCAGGTGATGTAATGGACGAACTACTTTACATGTATCCCATAGGCGTAGGAAAACCTGCCCCCTGGATCGTTAAAAAACCATTCTATATAACGTATGCTGACGGAGCATATGCACTATATAGAGTTGACTGCATACTTAAATCTATGGGAGAGAAGCTCTTCTTCAACGAATTCCTCAGTTATGGAGACGATAATGTATTAGGACTTGTGCTATGGAATAACGGTTACAAGGTTATTGCTATCCCTGAAATCATTGCAACGCATAGAAGAGGAACAACCTTTAGAAAGCAACATAAGATATATC
>JAWBKW010000029.1:11123-12630 GCA_038831135.1 Sulfolobales archaeon
CACTTTAAGAGTTACTTTACCCCACGTATTTGAATCATCATATCGTATGAGAGTCCTCTATGATGGTATTAAGCTTGGCAGAATATTAAGGAATAGATATAACCTCCTCATAGATGTGTATAAGGCACCTATATTACATATTTCATTAAGAGAACTTATACTATTATACCTTACTGGAACGAGGAGAAAACTTTTAAAACTGTATGAAGAGAAAGTAGTAAAGACTATTAAGAAGTGGGAAATTAATTAAAACCTAAAGCTTAAATTAAGCAGTTAAAACCATCTAACATTAATTACTTAAATCTTCAATAAGCTTGGTACGAAGTTCTTATAACTCCACCTTCCTTTTCAATCTACCTTAATAGAGGCTACTTTCTGCATAATACATCTCTGAATACTAGAAGGAATATCTAAGGACGGGAGTAGCGTAAATGTGAAATCCAATTTCCGATACAGAGCTAGTATTATCGAGACTAGGTAACCTAGGCTCTTTAGGAAGGTATAAACCATACCCATATTACTACGAAACCTCAACCACGAGTCTCGATTTGTGGTATTGAAGAGTATTGTATAAGCCTTCAAGCACTTCTACCCCGCCTCTTCAACATTTATTTTTACAAAAGAAGTCCGTCCTACGTTAAGCTTCTCTAATACTTTATCCAATCTTCTAGCTTTAACTAACACACATCTTACTCCCACATTCTGAGAAGGTCCTTACGGCGTGACCACCGCTTTGGTTTGAGATGAGTAGAGGTAGCTTAGAGTCCTCCCTCTAAGTCGCTACATTTAAAGCTATGATATCTTTTAGAGCATTTAACCAGATGTTAATGGTAAGTAGTTTATAATTTATTGGATGAGGTTCAATAGCAATAACTATACCACACTTTAAAATCTTAACTGCGTAGATAGAGTAGAACCCGATATACGCTCCCCACATCAACAAACACATCGCTTGACTTACCTTCCTTTAAAGCCTGGAAGATCCCCCAAGCTGTTTAGCCGTAATACTTCTCACAGCCTTAATCGCCTTTACAAGCTCTGTTATTATCAACCATGAAACGCTGAAAGATCTAGCGCAAATAAGCTATTAATTCTAATAAGAGTATAGCATAATTAGCTATGTAAGCAGTTAAATAATCGGAATAAGTCAAATATACTTCTTTGAATTAAGCCAACTTTTCCAGTAAAATCTAAAAGTTTACACTTAGAAAACAGATCTACAAATCTAACAGGATTTAGCAGGACTATAAGGTCGTTAAAGCCTGATCTTTAAATTCTACGCACTATACTTAAAATGGGGTGTATATCAGAGATGACTTCGAAAACGTATAAGGTATTGACTAAAGATGTAAGATATGCTTAATTTACAATTAATCTCTTCAATAGATGAGGAATCGCTAACGTTAGGTCTGTCAGCATCTATTATTCCTCTAATTCAACCGAACAACAAGTCTCCATCTTGCTAACTACCCTTACCTCTCCATAGAATTTAATTTCCATTGGTCAC
>JAWBKW010000030.1:0-12189 GCA_038831135.1 Sulfolobales archaeon
TATGACGGCTGTAGAGCCTAGGTTTAGAACAGCTTCTGAGCCGAAGGCGCCGTACCCAATGTTCTGTAAGGCACCATCGAAAGAACCTAGAACTAACGCTACCTTATTACTAATCCCGGCCTCACGTAAGTTTATGTAATCGTAGACCTTAGCCCCTTCATATAGCTCAGGAAGCATATCCTCACTAACTTGAGAGGTCTCCAAAGCTAACGAATCCCACTTCAAACTATGTATGTTTAGGAACCCGGTACCTGAGGCAACACCGTAATCAACTACGTGACGCCCAGTTAATTTATAGGTTAGGTAATCTTTTACAAAACATAACCTATGATTAGATTTAAGTATTCCTTGCATCTTCAGCCAGAGCGCCTTACATGTTGGGAAGACAAATATAGGGGGGCAACCAGTCCTCTTGTAGAGTTCGTTACCATACTCGTCCAAAAACTTCTGCATGTTTGAAGGACGGCGGTCTAGATGAGTCATGACGTTAAAGACCACCCCAAATTCCGAATTTAGTACAGCTAAGCCATGCAAGTATGTACTAAGTGAGATAGCCTCAACACTTGACTCATAACCCTTAACTACTTCACGAATACCGCTTAAAGTTAATTCCCATAAGGTGTTTAAGTCATGTTCAGCGGCTGATGACACCCTACTGATTAGTGGAACTTCAGCAACATAACTCCTTACGATCCTGAGACCATGGTCAACTAAACCAACCTTAACGCTAGAAGTTCCAACATCAACAGATACTATCATGTTCGCCTCCAAACAAGTAGAGCCTACAGAGATTTAATATTGATGACTAATACAACCCCTTCCCACTAAATCACTATATCGTTTAGCTTGATTAGATAGTATAGACCTCATTAAATTATGAAAAGCTTTTTAAGTTGTTGGTTAAGATGTTCTTAGGAAAATTACGGGTAGTGTGAGCTGACCTATAGTGAAGATACCGCTGGATCAGATATGTGTTAAGTCTGGCGTGCTCTGCCCACGATGTCAAGGGTTAGTTGATAGTAGAGCTGTTGAACCTTACGAGATTGAGGTTATGAGGGCTTTACTTGACCTTGAGAATAATCCAGATTTTAAGTTCCTTAAGGATTCCGTATATTATAAGTCTGTTAAGTCTGGTAATTTCTTAGTACTCCTACTTCAGCTTCCTGACTCTTCTACAACGCCCAGACTAATTAGTAAGTTAGATAAGCAACTATCTGAGGCGTTAGGTGTTAGAGTCAGAGTCATAGATAGGTCATCAAATAATATTAAGTCTGTAGCTCTCCAACTGATTATGCCCGCTAGAGTCTCAGGAATAAACACTCTATGGCTTCCCGACGGGTCAACTCAGTACATAGTTAGGATCCCTAGATCTGATAGTAGGTACCTACCAGCTAGTAAGGAAACTATTGAAGAAGTTTTAAGTAGTTTAGTAGGTAATAGCGTTAGGATCAGAACTGAGTGAAGTGATTAGACATGAATGTGTTTAGAACTCACCTATCTAGCGATATTAATAAATCGTTAGCAGGTTCTGAAGTAGTTATTGCTGGTTGGGTACATGCTAAGAGGGACTTAGGAGGTAAGAAATTCTTAATAATTAGGGATAAGGACGGATATATTCAGGTAGTCATCAGTAAATCAGATCCTGAAGAACTAATGAAGAAGTTCTACGAACTCACTCCAGAATCAGTAGTTAGTGTTGAGGGTATTGTAAGAGCTGATGAGAGGGCTCCAGGAGGCTTTGAAATAGTGCCTAATAATATAGTAGTCCACAGCATAGCTAATGCTCCGTTACCGCTAGATGTGACTGGTAAGGTAAGAGCCGACATCGATACCAGGCTTCGTGAGAGGGTACTCGACCTACGTAGAGAGGAGAGTAGAGCAATATTTAAAATAATCTCAGTAACTCTTAAGTCTATCAGGGAGGAGCTCTACAGCAACGGTTTTGTAGAGGTTAACACGCCCAAGATAATAGCTACGGCTACGGAAGGCGGTGCAGCGTTATTCCCAGTCATATACTTCGGTAGGGAGGCGTTCCTAGCGCAAAGTCCGCAGTTGTATAAGGAATTGCTTGCAGGCGCGTTCGAGAGGGTTTTCGAAATAGCTCATGCATGGCGTGCTGAAGAGTCCGACACCCCTTACCACCTATCGGAATTTATAAGTGTTGATATAGAGATGGCCTTCGCAAATTATGAAACCGTTATGGACGTACTCGAAAAAGTAATATATAGGGTTATTAAGAACGTAGGTGAGGAATGTTCTAAAGAACTTAAGATATTAAACCATGAATTACCTCAAATGGGACTCCCACTTAAGAGATTTAAGTACGTGGACGTTATAGAGACTCTTAACGGTTTAGGGTCGAACATTAAAATGGGTGACGACTTAACAGCTACGGACTTAAGGACCTTCTCTAAAGAGGTTGGTGAAGACCTTTACTTCATAGTTGAATGGCCGTCAAATGCTAGGCCTTTCTACACGAAGTTATGCGATAATAATCCAGAATTCACTGAGTCCTTCGACTTCATGTATGACTTCCTAGAAGTAGCTTCAGGCAGTTCTAGAGTACATAGGAAAGAAGTACTCGTTAATAGGTTGAGGGAGAAGGGATTAAATCCAGAAAGTTTTAACTACTTCCTAAGATGGTTTGATTACGGAATGCCCCCACATGCTGGGTGGGGAATGGGTTTAAACAGGCTAGCGTTAATGGTTACTGGTAGAAATAATGTGAGGGAGGTAACACTCTTCCCACGAGATAAGAAGAGACTAGAACCTTAAATCCTAATACCATATAATTTATTTTGCTGGCAAGATAAGCATTTAAGCTCGATATATGACTACCTTATTTGATGAGGCGTAAGAAACTAGTATTTAAGAGTAAGTACTTTAGGGATTTACTACTAGGTAAGAAGATTACAACAATAAGACTTGCGAGTAATGTCAGTGTTGGAGACGTAGTTGATGTTGTAGCTGGTGACTTGAGGGTGGGGACAGCAGTCATAGAATCCATTAAGACTAAGAGGTTAGATGAATTAACGGATCGGGATGCCCTATATGATGGATATGATAGTAGGGAGGAGTTAATTAAGGACTTGATTAAAATATATGGTAATAGGATTAAAGGCAATGCTGAGGTTAAGATTATACATTTCAGGATGCTTTCATAAGTACTTTATAGTCGTAAACCATTTATTTAGAGAAGAATAGAATTAGCTAAGAGACCTACAGTATATATGCTTTCTCATACCTACTTTATTAGTGGTGTGAAGTGTGAGTATATCTGAAGATCGTGAGAGGAGGTATCAAGACCTACTAGACTACGTTAGGTACTTAGAGCAGAGAGTTCAAGAGATGGAGGCGGAGATATCCCTTCTCAGGAGGGAGATTAAGTATTATAAACAAGAGATAGATAAGCTTATGGCGCCTCCGTTAATCGAGGGTATAGTGCTTGAATTATTGGATGGGGATAAGGCCGTAGTGAAAAGCACTACAGGGCCTAACTTAATTGTAAGCATTGGTGGCAACGTAGATAAGGGGAAATTACTCCCAGGTACATACATAGCTTTGAATCAGAGAGGATCAGCCATAGTTGATGTGCTACCTATGAGAGAGGATCCCGCAGTTAGGGCTATGGAGATTATCGAGAAACCCAAGACTAAGTACGTAGACGTAGGTGGTTTAAGTAAGCAGATACAGGAGTTAAGAGAGGTTGTAGAACTGCCTTTGAAACAACCCAACGTTTTAAAGGATTTAGGTATAGAACCACCTAAAGGTATTCTACTTTACGGGCCTCCCGGTTGCGGTAAGACCCTCCTAGCTAAGGCTGTTGCGGGAGAATCTGATGCAACCTTCATAAGGTTAGTTGCTTCAGAACTTGCTCAGAAGTTTGTTGGTGAGGGGGCTAGGATGGTGAGGGAGTTATTTGCTTTAGCGAGACGTAAGGCTCCCTCAATAGTTTTAATAGATGAGGTAGACGCCATAGCTGCTAAGAGAATTGATATCGGAACCAGTGGTGAGAGAGAGATACATAGAACCCTAACCCAACTACTAGCTGAGTTAGATGGCTTCGACCCACTAGATAACGTTAAAATAATAGCAACTACTAACAGGATAGACATCCTCGACCCTGCATTACTGAGGCCCGGTAGGTTCGATAGAATTATTGAGATACCTCTTCCAGACCTCACCGGAAGATTAGAGATATTCAAGATACATACCAAGAAGATGAAAATCGGTAATGATGTAGATCTTAACGCTCTCGCAAGAATGTCTGAGGGAGCTACTGGGGCAGATATAAAAGCTATATGTACTGAGGCAGGTTTCTCAGCATTGAGGTCCAACAGAATGTACGTAAGTCATGAAGATTTCCTACACGCAATTAATAAGGTTTTAAAAGGTAGATTCAGGCCGTACACTAATGAAACTGAGTACGTCCCAGAAATTAAGGACGGCGAAGGAAAACATTTGGTGATCTAAGTGGATTTAGTTAGGGAGGTAACACGTAGTGAGGTTAAGACGTTGAGAGCTATAGCTGACTACCAATTTAGAAGCGATGTTGGTAATAAATTCATACCTGATAATGCGTTGCTGAAGATTTCTAAGAATACTGGAAGGATTAGAGAGGTCTTCACATCGGATAGTAAAAGGATTGCATCGATTAGAGCTTCCACATTCACATTTAACTTATCATTGTATGGTGGATCAGTACTTCATAAACTAGTTAATGGGTTGAGGATTATAGTAGCTAACGAGGTTGTTAAGTATGTTGTTTCCGGAGGTTCGCTTTTTTCAAGGCATGTGTTAGGTGTTGATGAGGGGTTGAGGGCAGGTGATGAGGTCTTAGTTGTTAATGAAGATGATGACATGTTATGTGTTGGGAGGTTAGCTCTATCACCATACGAGATTATGTTCTTTACGAGGGGTGTAGCCGTAAAGTTAAGGGAGTGTGTGGGGTCAGTAGAATGAGTGTTGATATAGTTGTAGATATGAAGTACTTAGAGAGATTGAGACTTAGGAATGATTGGGTATTAATTACAGGGTTTCCGGGCTTCGGATACGTAGGCACTATAGCTACTAGGTATATAGTGACTCAATTAGGTGCTGATAAGGTAGGGAATATAATGACTAAGTATATGCCTGATTTCATAGCGCTCGACGATTATGGTGTGCTAACCCCCTACGAGTTATTTATGTCATACGATCATGGACTGATAGTTTTAGTTAATAACGCTACACCAGCATCTGTTGAGAGGGTAGCCTTCGCTAAAGCCATTACTAAGTGGGCTAAGTCCCTAGGCGTTAAGGAATTCGTATTGGTCGGTGGGCTTAACAGTAAATTTAGAGAAGGAAGTGAGAGGCTTAGATGGCTTAAGACATCAGTTAGTGATAGGGAATTGCCGGAACCTAAGTTCCATAAAGGGCTCTATGTCGTGGGTCCTCTAGCAATACTTTTCCTAACATTGGAGGTTGAGAAAGTACCTACAATCGTGATACTGCCTTACACTGAGCCAGATAGATTCGATCCTAAGGCTGCTGCAGTCTTCATAGAAAAGGTTAACGAATTATTAGGTTTAAGTATAAGTGTCCAAGGGCTTATGGAGTATTCGAAAGTTGTTGAGGAGGCTGAGACCCTGCTTTCGGAGACCTTAAAGAATGCTAGGGGCGAAGATAGAAGACCTAAACCATATATTTAAGTAGTAAATCACTTACTCAACATTCTTAATTCCTTAACCTTATTTGATAGAGCTTTCAGTAATGCTAGTTTCTTAATCCCTTTATCACAGTATGCTATGATCCTCCCACCAGTACCTGAATACCAAGCCCTACTGTATTTCGCTTCTCTCTCCACCACACACTCAATCTTTAACTCCTTACACGCTACGATTAACTCATCCACTGTTGGCTTAGTAATTGAGTACTGCCTCGATAATCTACGGCCTAATCTCCTACTCAGAGCTAAGTCTAAGTATTGAGGCCAAACAACTATGGCTCGTCTCTCACTCTCCATCAAATTTACCCAAGTAAAATAGCGTTAATAACGCCTTCCTGCCCAGGTCTTGAAGTAATTCTAACTTTACCTAATTCAGTCTCAACTACAGCTCCTTTAGTAATTATACCTCTCTGCGAGTATTCCCTATTAGCAGGTGTTTCTAGAATCTTCAAAATCTTACATTTCTTTGACTTACCGGTTTTGGGATCAGTAACGTTAACGTAGAGACACTTCTTAACCCTTAGCTTTATGTTGCCGCCTCTAACCCTCTCATGCATAATACGGTGCTCCTCACTACTCAATGTTGTATGTGTTGGGTAGCTACCAGCCTCATACTTCCTATTACTCCTATGCGGCCTCCTCCTACCCCCTGAAATCCTCTTAAAATCATTACCTTGGTAGACACTCATTACTCATTACCTTACTTAGTGTAGGGAATTACTGCTTAAAAAGTTTTAATTAAGTTAGTAAGGGAGGAAACGATAACGTTGCCTAAGAGGGTTCTACGGAGGTTAAGTAAGTACTTAAGTATTGCATTAAAACCTATATATAAGGTATATGAGAGGTGGTTATGGCTTCAAATAGTTGATGGTCCTATACCAAAGCATGTAGCTATAATACCTGACGGTAATAGGAGGTGGGCTAAGGAGTTAGGCAAACCAATTACTTACGGGCACGATATCGGTTACGTCAAGCTTAAGGAGTTACTTACATGGCTTTGGGAGCTAGGTGTTAAGGTCGTCACGATCTACGCGATGTCCTACGAGAACTGTATTTATAGGACTGAGGATGAGAAGTCCCATCTATTTAACTTAATAGATCAGGCCTTCACGGACTTAATGAATAGTAAAGTATTAAGCGAGAAGAATGTTAGGGTTAGGGTTTTTGGTAGATTAGATATGATACCTACGGAATTAATTAAAAAGATACATGAGATAGAGGATTTAACAAAGAACTACGAGGATAGGTGTATTAACGTAGCTCTATGCTATGGTGGACGTCAGGAAATAATTGATGCTGTAAAGAAATTAATAAACGATGTAGTAAGTGGGGACGTTAGGACCGGGGATTTAAACGAGAACCTATTTAGTAAATATCTATATACTTCACATCTTAGCGGTTCTTTAGACGAACCCGACCTCGTTATGAGGACCTCAGGAGAGCTGAGGCTAAGCAACTTCCTCCTATGGCAGATAGCATATAGTGAGCTATACTTCTGCGATGTTTTCTGGCCGGAATTCAGGAAGATCGACCTATGGAGAGCCGTAAGGTCTTACCAGAAAAGGGAGAGGAGATTCGGTAAATAGAACGTATTGATGTCATTAAGGATACTACTTAAGAATAGGAGTTATTTACTTTTAACGATTTTTAGTTGAAGCCGATGAAAATATTATACTAAGTTCTTACGAATTTCTTCTCAACTATATATAAAATAGCGCTAACACTCATTATCACTATTATATATATGAATAACGTGTTAGTTATTCTGTACTCGTTTAAAATCATCATTACCTGCTGAACATCTGTTGGTTGTAATGATGTTATTATCTCGAAGACACGGGTCAAAAACTGATAAAATATTAGGAGAAGTATTAACGCTATTAAGTCTCTCCAAATCTTAATACTTCTCCTAAGCACTCTGAGGGTTAACCTACCTACTATTAAAGGAATTAAAGAAAGGAGAAAGAATGGAATAGTATTACTAAGATATAAAATTGTTGAATTAACGTCATAATTATATCCTCTGGATGCTAGTGTTATGTAGAAGATGACCCCAGTCATAACCACCGAAATAGTTGTTAATATCAAGGATATCCTAGTGATTGGTGACATACGCCACCATTTACTTACTACCTCATCAAGCCCGAACCCCTTAAATATGAGTAGGATCGCTATAACTAATGAAATCGCTGGAGATACGTAGGTGACTAAGTTAATCATTAAGAAAACAGAATAAACTAGTATCAAAATGCCTGGAAACCCTAAGAATATTTTGGAGAATCTACGTTCCTCCAATACCTTTCTTAAGTACCTCCCCAGAAGCATGTATGTCTCTTCAACACCTCTTAGCTGTTCAACGATGACCCTCTCAACACCAACCACGTTAACCTTAGATTGAATGATCGGTAGCACCTTCTCATCTTCAACACTATCAACAACCACAATTACGTCATTAACATTGATTTTACTTAATACTTTATCCAATTCGTTACTTATCTTAATGCCTGCCTTAGAAGAAGAACCTTCATGACCTGCAACCAAAGCCACCTCAACCAAGGATTGTGCCGACTTACTCAAATCCCTATAGAGCTTGAGGGCTGTGAATATAACGTTCAAGTCTGAGTCCTGAGGTGATGAAAGCGCGTATTCATTAGCTACTTTAAGTACTTCATCGTATCCAATGATCGGTGTGTTAATACCTAACCTACCAACATCATTATCGAAGTCTATAGCTATTACTGCTAACTTCTTAGAATTACTCATGATATTCTCCATAAAGTATCCTGAGATCTTCGAATGTGAGTCGCTCACCCTTCCTCTGCTTCTCCTCTACAAGCCTCTTCTTCTCCTCAATTATCTTCTCTTCAACTTGTTTACTCTTAGCTACCCTGATTTCCCTCAACTTCTGATTCAGGGAGGCGTACTTCTCCCTCAACTCATTAATTTTAGATGCCGTATTTATTAAATCCTGAACTAAGTTACGGATCTCTTCACCTACCTCATTTAATTTACGCTTAATTTCTTCCCTATTTTTATTTATATTCCTTATCTCCTCTCTACGTGAATTTATGTCTGCACTCAACTTATCAACTACGTTATTCAGCTCATTCAACTCAATAGTTAGTGATGAGATCTGAGCCCTCAGATCTAGTAGTTCACCACTCAACTTCCTAGCTTCTAAAGCCTTACTTAACATTCCCTCCAATCTACCTATCTCTTTTATAATCCTGTTCTCTTCTTGAATAGGGAGGGACTCAGTTATAATTCTCCATTCCATTGAATCTATTTTCTTCCTCAGAGAGTCTATCGAGACCTTACTAAACGAACTTAATTCATTAAATTCTCTTTTTTTGCTAAAGAATTCGTTCTTTATATCCCTCAACTTACTGATGAGTTCTCTTCTCTTAACTATTACTTCATTCCTCCTAGATTCTAATTCCTTTATCTCTCTTCTAATTTCCTCAACTTTCCCTCTATAAGCCCTGAGGGAGTCCAGATACTTTACTTTAACACTCTTTAACTCGTTAATTCTTTGCCTGGTACTTATTTTATGTTCTTCTAATCTTTTTAACTCGTCCCTTAATTCGATAATCTGCTTGAGTAGTTCTTCCTCAGCCATCTGAACTGCTACCCTAATATTATTCTAGCATCAGCTATTTTAGCTCCTTTACCCACTTCATAAAGCATTACTGGATTAAGATCGACGTCCTTAACCTCACCAACACTCTCAACAAACTTAGAAAGTTTAATCAGTATATCAGCTAAGGCTCCCTTATCCCTCGGAGCCTGCCCTCTATAACCTTCAAGTATCTTAGCTGACTTAATCTCACCGATCATGGTCTCAGCATCGTATAGGGTTAAAGGCACTATGCGGAAGCTAACGTCCCTCAAAACTTCAACGAAAATACCTCCCAACCCGAAAAGTATTAACGGACCGAAAGTCGGGTCCCTAGTAGAACCAACAATTACCTCCAAACCGTTAGGCACCATTTCCTGAACT
Organism: Sulfolobales archaeon; assembly: GCA_038831135.1. Lineage (GTDB taxonomy): Archaea > Thermoproteota > Thermoprotei_A > Sulfolobales > NBVN01 > DTCV01. The sequence goes on from JAWBKW010000030.1 coordinate 9,708, forward strand.
AAAACCCCGTATACCTTAGCATTTGGTGCCTTCTCACCAACGTTTCTAAAGATCTTATTAAATGCCTCTCTAACCTCAGAAGAACTATTTAAACCTACAACAACGCCACCTACGTCAGATTTATGAACTATGTCTGGACTCACTACCTTAAGAACTATTGGATAACCTATCCTCTCAGATAGTTCGACAGCTTCTTCTACATTCTTAGCTAAGCCGGCTTTAGGTACTGGAAGCTCGTAAGCCCTAAGAACTTCGTAAGCCTCATGCTCAAGTAACTTATATCTTCCCTCCTCTTTCGCATTACTAATTATCCTTCCTACAAGACCTGAACTCATTAACTCTTCACCGTTACAAACTAGCTATTAAGTATTTAAACATTATTAAACCTTTACTACAAAACATGTTGAAATAATGAGATCTTAGTTAATATGAGTGAATGTACTTTATTAACATCTAAGTTAACTTCTTTAGAGATGCCGTATACTTTAACGATCTGCTCTAATGCTTCAATACTGAAACGCTTCAGCAATTCTGACGGCTCAATAGAAGTACCAATCAATTGTGAAGAACTAACGATTTTTTTAGGCCCCTTACAAACCCTTACGAGTAAGTAACTATCTGAATTAATGCTCCTTAATACGTTAATTATCTCACTTATTTGCCTATTTGAGAAAAGCCTAAGCAGAAATTCTATGTATGGTTTTCTGCTTAAATTTTTACCCTCTCCAATAGCTTTGAAGGTCTGAAGCGATGCTAGTAAGAGTTGCTTATCAGATATCACTAATGTTGAAGGTAATACCTGCGTAATGCAACCATTGACCTGCAACCTATCTATATCTTCTATAAGTTTTAATGCAACCTCAGAACCCACTTCATAAACGGATAGATCTATCTTACTTAAGTCCTCACATAATTTACCCAATAACCCCTTAATCTCAGACGACGTACGAACCACCATGACTTATAGGTATGAAGGTGAGTTTATCACCATCCCTAACCTCGTAGTCATAACCACCGACAATCATAAAGTCAACCCCATTTACAAACACTATATATGAAGTATTCAACGTTCCATCACTATTTACTGCTGAGGATAACTTCGAATACTTCTTGAGTAGGTAAATGAGTAAGTCCCTTAAACTATAAGCGTTTAAATCATCAATAAAGACCTCAACACTATCGTGACCTAACTCACGCCGTAAAACCCCTAAAAACTCAAGGGTAATCCTCAAAATCACTGACCCTGGACTTGCGCACTACTACGTAATTTCATCGTAGCAAGACGTGTTAAATACCCAGCTATCTGATTCCTTAACCTTTTAGATTTAACATACACGCAACTCTTCACTAACTCCTTATTCGAGTTAAAGTCTGTGGTAACCTTATCTTGAAACTGTTCGAATATCTTCTCAGCTGTCCTTTTTACAGCTGATGTCCTTACCTTCCCCAACATCAACCCCTGAAAGAAGAGTTTAGAACACAGTCTTAAATATGTTTATTAATCTTTGAGAGTGCCTTCGTTATTGTTCATTAAAGCTTATATAGAAGTCACTGAAATAGAATTCAAGGGATTAGAGTATGAGTCAGAGTGGTCAAGCCGTAGGAGCTATTGGACCTACCGGTATACCTGTTCTAATACTTAAAGAGGGTAGTAGCAGAACTACTGGTGCAGATGCGTTAAGAGCTAACATGATGGCTGCTATAACTATTGCTGAGATGTTGAGAACTACTTACGGTCCTAGAGGCATGGATAAGATGTTAGTTGATACTTTAGGCGATGTTACTATAACTAATGACGGCGCTACAATATTAGATAAGATGGATGTACAACATCCTGCAGCTAAGATGTTAGTTCAAATAGCTAAGGGTCAAGATGATGAAGTCGGTGACGGTACTAAGACAGCAGTAATATTTGCTGGGGAATTACTTAAGAATGCTGCAGAGTTATTAGCTAAGGATGTTCATCCAACAATAATAATTAATGGATACAAGAAGGCTTTAGAGGATGCTGTTAGTTACGCGAACGAGATCGCTAAACCCGTAAACATAGATGATGAGGGGTTCTTAGCAAGTGTTGCTTCAACAGCCTTAACGAGTAAGGCAGTACACGGTGTTAGAGACTTATTTGCGAAGATCGCGGTTAGGGCTGTTAAGCAGGTTGCGGAATTAAGAGGTGATAAGTGGTACGTAGACCTAGATAATATACAGATAATTAAGAAGCATGGTGCTTCATTAGCTGATTCTCAATTAGTTTACGGTATAGTGCTAGATAAGGAGGTAGTACACCCAGGCATGCCTAAGAGAGTTGAGAAAGCGAAAATAGCATTAATAGATGCCCCACTAGAGATTGAAAAACCTGAAATAGATGCTGAGATAAGGATAAGTGACCCACTCCATATGAGAAAGTTTATTGAAGAGAAAGAAAACATACTTAAAGACCTTGTCGAGAAGATAGTTGCTGTTGGTGCTAACGTAGTTGTTT
>JAWBKW010000031.1:0-11202 GCA_038831135.1 Sulfolobales archaeon
CCTTAAAATCATTATCAGTTGATGAGCTTCTAATGAGGACTGCAAACTTGTACCTCTACGTCAAGAACGTCAAAGTTAGTGGAAGGAGGTATCGATATCTAATTGTGGAGGAATACCTAGGACAAGGTAGGCGTAAAGTATTACTGAGGCTACCAGTGGATGAAGTGATAAGAAGGCTTCTATGGTGCGGGGGGTGGGATTCGAACCCACGCAGGCCTACACCATCGGGGCCTCAGCCCGACCCTGCCGTATCTGATGAGGGAGGGGGTGATGGAGTTTTGAAGCAGTATGTTCTAACTCACTTGAATGGATATTACAGTTTTTGCGTTAAAACCGCCTCAGAGGAAACGTGTGAACAATACGTTAGATACATACAGAGGGGGTTAGATGAAAGTAATAAGTGGTCAGTTCTAGCGTGGAAGAAGTTCTTAAAATATCTATGCGATGAAGTTGGGAATAATAACGCATGCGTTCTGCACGAAAAGTTAAAATGCAGAAAGAGTGGTGTGGACAAGTACGTACCCTCAGACCAGGAAGTCATTGAAACTCTGACAAAGTCTGAAGAACCGTTTAAAAACGTGTACTGGGTGTTAGTGCAAAGCGGGTTAAGGTTGAATGAGGCGGTATTCCTTATTAGTAATATAGACAAATTAAGGAAGACTAAAGTGGGGGATTTCTGGAGGGTTGAACTTGACCTAGAACGTGGTAGTAAAAGAAGCTTCTACGCGTACTTGGTTGAACTTCCTCAGAAAGCTTTCTTAACCCCCGATGCGGTAAGCAAGTACTCTAGCAGGCGTGGACTACTCCAACCAAAGTACATCCGTAAGTGGGTAGCTACTAAGATGCTAAGCCTGGGAATACCTAGCGAGGTAGTGGACTTCATGCAGGGAAGGACTCCAAACACAATTCTAACGAGGCACTACCTAAACCTCCTAACCCTAGCAGACCAAAACTACCCCAAATACTCTTTATATATTATGAATAGTATTAGAGAGTATGCCCTGCATAAAATCCCAGATACTACTACTACTGGAGAAGATAAAGGATGAACTCAAATGCGAGGAGGACAGGCAAACACTCCAAGACTACATAGACAGAGTGAGAAAATCGGCGTGGAGTGAAGTAATCCAAGAACTCTACTAAGAGTCATTTTTTATTTTTTATTTTGTTTTATTTATTAAAAACAGAACTAGTAGTGTAACAGATCCAGTTTATACAGTTTGTATAATGGTGTATTATGATAGAATGTTCTATCATGATAGAACATCGGTTTTCAAAGTTTTCAGTTTTCAGTTACTTCTTATTTTTAATAAATAAAATAATAAAAAATAAAAACACGAATGCAGGGTTTAAACATGTTTAAACATTTCAGAAAATGTTTAAACATATCCTGAACTATTTAAGATATCCTAGTTGTTCTAGGCGTCTTCGGATGGCGTCTAGTACAAAGTCCTGCTTTGATCTGTACCCATGCCTACCACTTTTAACTACTTCCTCAATTACTTTGTCTAGGCTTTCAGGTATTGACACACTTCTCCATCCTTTTCGTGGCATTTATGAGTACCATAAAGTACTCACTTAGAGCTTTATATTCCTTATATACTTTTTATACCTTCTTGTACCTTATTTAAACTTTTAAAGTACCGTAAAAGTTTTAAGCTTGTACCGTACATACTATTATTGGTGTACCGAAAATGTCCCGTACCCAAATACAAAAAACATGGGTAATAAAGTGTCGCATACCTCTTGAGTGGAAGGATCTTGTTGATAAGAAGATGTTGGAATTAGGATGTGTAACATATGCAGAGTTCGTTCGTGAATTGATTAGGAGAACGATACATAAGGGTGATACATAATGTCTAGATCGTCAATCAATCCCGCACTCATTATCAAGATGGGTAAGAGGGAAGGGATGATTACACAGGGGTTGATAGCGTTGTGGACGGGGCGCTACGGTTCTACAGCATATCTGATATTCAAACAATTGAAGGAGCAATGCCAAATGGGATATCTTGATGACGATGATTACATATGTATAGCAGATTCCGATAAGATAGTCTTCAAGAAAAGCCAAGGAACGAAGCTATCGTTAAGTGATGATAAGATGAAGATACTTAAAGCGGTACCAGAGGGTGGTGATTCTAATGAGTAAGCTAGCTAAAGCGGTGTATGAAGTCCTTAACATACTCTACGACCACCTAGAGTGTCCTGAGTCAGGAATAGAGGACTGCGAAACCCTTGAGGAGCTGTTGGAGGAGGTTATGAAGGTGATAGAATGAAGTTAATGGCGAAACTGACAATAGAAGATGATATAAAATACCTATGTGATGAGATGGTCATAAACATAGAGGAAATATTGAATGAGTTTGTTAAAAATCCATCGCTTAAAGATCAAATCACTTATTGCGTTAAAGATATTATTAAATACAATTGTGATGAAATAGTAAGGTACGTGTTTAATGTGTTAAATGATATTGAGGAGGGTAAGTTATGAAGGTAATCATCTACGGGAAGGGGAAAGACTTCCACGTTATTGACGTTGACGATCCTGATGAACTCATCAGGATTGTTAAGACATATCCATATAAGAGATTGATAATAACGTGGTGATGTGTAATGATGTTTAGGGAGTTATCCAATGCTGAGGTTGATGTTGTGATCCTAATTAAGAAGTACTTAAATGAGTATAAGAGAAGTTACTTCACCTACGATGATATTAAGGTGTATGCTGCTAGGACTGGGTTCTACAGACAGACTGACCTGACTGACCGAACTGTGGATAGGGTCGTGAGAGGGTTAGCATCTGCGGGATACTTCAAGAGAGTGTCTAAAGTAATTAACATCAATGGTAGGAAGAAGAGAATAACGATATTCGTACCGACTGAAGACTTTCACCTGTATAAGGTGATTTGGTGATGGGTAGGAAGAGGTATATCTTGGTGGAGTTAGACGAACAAGATTATAAGAAACTGATGAAGGTGTGTGAGAGGATGGGGACAAACAACGAGCAAAGCGTGGCGTCAATGCTACTGTCTTATATACTGAGTAAGTGTGAGAAGTGAGACTTTGAGCGTGAAGTGTATTACCTCACCTGACTGCGTGGTTGAACTTCGGGATGATAAGATAATTATCTTGACGTGGGCGTGGCTAATAGAGATAGATGTTGAGAAAGTCAAAGACATGAAGGTATTGAGGGGGAAAGTCGTGGTGAGCGACAAACCCTGCATAACATCTTAGGGGTGGTTTGATGGTTTTGGAGTCCGATTCTATTCGTACTATATATTACTACTTTCTAGTACGTCCTACGTGTTTGGAAACATGTTACGAGTACTTTGTGAATAATGTCCCTCCATCCGTGATATCTCATAAGTATATGATTGATAGGTTGAAGGTTAGGCATTGCATATCCCGTGTGAAGTCTAGTAGAATGAATAATGTTATTGAGGAAATTAAACGTCTATATATGTTGAAGTCCTTCAACATCATTGACTTATTTGATGATGGGTATAGGTATAGGTGTATGTGGTGTGGTAGGATATTCGGAAAAAGGAGGAAAAACACGTTTGCCCTTCACGTTTCCCATCAACATATCGATGAACTTAAAAAATTCATCAACTCAGTTTTTGAAGGTCTACAAGGGAATTAATTCAGCTATTATTTGGGCTAACCTCAATATTTTATCTAGTATCCAGTTGAATAAGTTTATGTATAGTCCTACGTACTTACTCCACAGATCAATTACAGATTTTAACGGGTCTAAACTACGTTTAGTTATTGATGATGCAGTTCCTAACATTATCGTACCTCCAAAAAGCAAAGCATGTATCGTTATGAAGTTTTTGAAGAACCACATGATTATGTTTTGAAGCCCTCCCGCTACCCATAGTGATGTTGAAATAAATCCTAAAAAACCGCTAGGTATTATATCGCATACACTTCTTGTATCATTTTTTAGTTCTAGTAATGCGAATGATAGGTTACTCAGTCTTATGTTGCAGTCTCCTTGTATCGCTCTAGTGCTTATGTTTCGTATGTCTTCATCAACAGCTGTGGTGTAGAACACTAGAGTAGACTGTATCTTGAAGTGTGTTGCGGGATCCCCCCATTTCCCAATTAGCTGTATTATTATCCACATTGACTTAGCTATGTTTGTGAAGAACTCAAGTAATGAGTTGAAGAAGTTTGAGAAGAACGATGATATACTGATTACGAAATCTACGAATGATTTAATCCCCCCTACGATGGAGTCATAAATAAAACCAAAAAACCCCCCAATGGCGTTCTTTATTTGTGTGAATATGTCTGTAGTTGTTTCACCTTCAGTACCTTCAGTTTGTGCTATTAATAATATAATAAGGAATATAACGAAAAAATAGGTTTTGTTTTTACTCTTCATAGTGTTCACTCATCAACTCCTCACGGACTTCATCAATATAATCACGACATTCCTGCTCCTCCCAACTGCTGAATTTACTGTTTCTTGAAGCAATCAACTCAAGTAGGTTTAAACGACTCATAGCGGTCTTATACGATATTTCCCCGTTTATGTAGTCCTCATAGATTGCGTCAGCTATCTGCTTACACTCTTCAACAGTATCTAGCCCTTCCTCACCAATATCTTTAACCCTTTTCCCCAAATATACGTAGTCAGTCATAGCTAAAACCTCGAAAGGACTGACTGAGATCTACTTCCTCCTCCGCTATTCATTAGTTTAAACGCAATACCCAACCCAATCAATAGGAATACCATTAAGAACATACTCATCCAATCGATTGTTTGAGCCTGAGGAGGTCTTACTACTGTTGTGGTTGTTTTAAGTTGTTCAGGTCTACTCATGCCTCCTTGGATATCCCCAACTGAGTAAGTATAAATTAACGTCTTACCTACATAAACACTTTGAACATTCTTATATCCAACGTAGTAGGCGGGGTTGGTTGTGTTTGACAATGTGAACGATATCTTTGGATTACCATCAACGTAGACAAACACATCAGTAAATCTTCTATTATCTATAAATATGATTAACTCACTATTGTCCTTAATCCCTAGGTTAATGTTGTAGCTATCAAATACTGTAGATCCGTGTTGTTCATATATGTTTGTGTTATTCACACTCATGAAGTCGTACCAAGTCTTACCTGCTTTAAACTCAGTTGATGACGTTGTCCTTATGACGTATAGGTTGTATGCTAGATAGGTGTATATAATGTTAAATCCAAAATCATCAACAAACTCATAACTGTTTACTTTATCAAATACTGAGAGTGTTGAAAAGGTTGAACCACTACCCCACAGCTGTGTGTTCTTAAGCAAAACATATAAGACTATCGTCGGTGAGTATAGTAAGTTGTTATACCTTACATAGACTATACCATTCTCTACGTCGTAGATGTAGAATGGTTGTGGACGCATAGCACTATCAACAATCATCAAGTCCTCCAATCCAGGGCTTAATAGTTGAAGACTGATCCACGTCTTAAGCGGTAGCTTTAATCTGAATATATAACCACTATCCAGAAGAAGCGTTGGTAATTCACTCAATGTAATGTAGATCGGAATTCTGTAATTCCATGAACCTTGGATTTGCCCGCTTGGCATATATGCTATCTGGCTAATTTGAAATGCTTCAAAGGTTGGTGAAGATATTGTATATGTGTAGTTACTTTCCACTAATGTGTTGTAGAGAATCAAACATTTAGTAAAGCTTATGTTTCCGTCAATAACTGCGTATGAATTCTGCGGATAAAATACCTTTAATGAGTTTATAAATCCTTCAACAATGTTTTCAAGTACGTATGAGTCAGATATTCCTAAGTCTAATACTACTGTAGAACCCACAAAGTTTGATAGTGATAGTGAGCCGTTAACAACAGCTGTGTTATCAATAAACATGTATGAACCACTTATTGGGAACGCACTTATTAAGTTAATACCAGTAATATAGTTGTATTCAAGAGGTGGTTTAGAGTATTGTATGGGGTATGTCCACGCTATCTTTATTTGTAAGTTATTTGTTGTTATTGATGGTGTTGGAAATATTATGTATGTATTTTGTGTACCATAATTTATCAAGTACGCAGGAATCCACGTAGTTAGTGATGGTATGAAGACTGCTATGTTTGGATTTTTAACTGTTTGTGATATGTTGGTTGTATCAAGTACAACCACTAATGGATATTGTAATGTTCTGTTGTTTGTAAATGTTATATCAATGTTTGTGGTATATATATAGTATGTTGATGAAGATGATGTTGCTAGAAATGGAGCTATTGATAACTTACTTAAGCTATCGTATATTTGTATTTGATTATTGTTTGACGCTGTTAGTAACCAACTACCATCTTGTTGTTGTGATGATTGATAGCTACTACTTACTAATATGTTTATATTCATTGACACATCTAGATAAAGATAGTTGTATGAACCGTATTCTGATGCAGAATTAGCTGAATAACTTCCCCTTATGAGTTTGAATGTATATGGTAATGTTGTAAATTGTAAATTAGTACGTGGATTTACAGTTACACTATAATAATAGAATGAAGTTACATAGGTGTATGCGTTAGTAGCTTTAACATTGTAACTACTGTCGAGGTAGTTGTGATAAGCATTAACAACGACACCACTATAAGATGTGTATGATGCATTGATTGATACTAGGTCTATTGTTATCGATAAGTCTGATGGTGAGAGGCTACCAGATGCTCGAGGATATGGTTGTGTTGATGTTATTATATGTTTTGTTTGGTACGTAACTATATGAGTTATAGTTAAGTTTGGAGGAGACCATGAAGATGATTGAGGAGTGTATGATGAAATTTGGTTAGTTGAATTGCTACTATTGATCCATCCATGCAATGTTAATGAAGATACTGCTGCCATGGCTTGAATCGTTACCTGAACAGCATTTGGCAATGATGATGTGAGTGGAGCAAACCACGATTTTGTATCTAACGTTGTGAGCGTGTAACTTTCTTGACGTAGGTAAATCCTGCCAGTAATTGGTGATTGAAAAATTATGTAGTTGTTATTAACATCCCATCTATAAGCTGTAACATAAACAACTTGTCCTAAGCTATCTGTATAAAATACTCTATATGATTGACCATTGGTGTTAATTGCGTACCACCGTCCTTGAATAGCATTAATGTAATACACATTCTCAATTAATTGAGAATGTGTTGTGATTGGTAGCGTTGATAGTATGACTAAAGTGAGTAAGATAAGTATGTATTTCTTCATTACGCCCTCACCAACTTTGTGAATCCCTTCCAGAATATTAACAATATCGTAAATGGTAGTATTATCATGAAGAACGACATTAAAACTGCGATTAAGCTATCTAATGTTTCAGTAATTGATGACTGAGCTAGCAGTAGCGTGAGTGGTAACATCTTTACAGCATCTATAGATGACTTCAGGAATCCGTAGAATAACAAGAGTGGTGCAATTAACGTTATGAGTATTACAAGTAATTGTGTTAGGTTTTGAAGGAATATAGCTATTGTTTCAGTATTGCTTTGGCTAGTCTGGGCTAGGAATACGATCAGAAAACTAACTAGTATTGATAAAAAAATGGTTTTCATTTTATACATCACCCTGCGAGCTATATCTTGCCTAGCAGTCCTTCCGCTAGAGCTTTGAACACCAATATCGGTATAGCTATAAGGAATAGTACTGTTATCAAAGGCATCATCAACTGAGATAGTAGTGATGCTATCTGTTGTGCCTGATCAGTACTTGTTTGAGCTACTAGCGATGCTAACGGTAGCAGTCTAAGGCAAAAATTTACCTTCCATATCTTTGAGATGAATAGCCTACCAAAACTATCAAAGAGTTTGAACACCATCTGTAATACCATAACAATGACTATCAAAGGTAATATAGCAGTCATTAGTGAAAGTAACAATGAAGTTATTGACGAGATGTTAGTACTACTCTCAGTTTGTCCAATAGATAACACTATTAAGAACAATGGAATAAGTATGGATAGCATTGATGGTATCTTGTTAAGTATCTTAAACACCCAACCCAGTACTGCTATCAATAGGATAACTGGTAGAAGTGTGGTTATTAGCGTAGTTATCAGAGTTGAAACTCCCGACACATCAATAGGAGTTGTAGTAGTTTCAGTGATATTAGAGTAAGTCTGTGCTAACAATAGTAGTACCGATAACATATATACGAATATACTCCTAATCACCTATTTACACCTATCTATCAATTCAAAATGTATTAATATATGTGATGATATCATCAACAAATAGATATCTATATTTTAAACCGTGTTTTCAAGTAGGAATATATAAATATTTACTTGTAAATATTTACTTGTGGTGTGTATATGTTCACATCAGAAAAAGATGTAAACATATCAAGTGAAAAAATACACGCATTTGTTAGGATCGAATGTAGAACCGATCCACCGTTTCTATACCAGAAGAGTTTCCCCCTCCCTAGGAAACTTATTGATGCGTTTCTATCCATTGTAAAACACTTTTCAATTACAGAACTCTACAATATCAGTAAGGATAGATGTGATAGGTCAATTAAGATAATTGTCAATGATGCTGTTGAGTTGAAGCCTGGCTTTGAGTTCTTTGTTAGGAAGTTACGTGAGAAAGGAATAAATGTAATAGTTGTTAGGAAGGAGGATTAGGATGTGGTGGGAAGACCCTAACAAAGTCATCTTTGTTGTAGTGCTATCATCAACCCTATCATATTTGATTTACAGACTGTGTAAGTACTTCATTAGATGGTGAACATGATATTAATACATTTAATAGTGATGTCTGCATCATTATTTATCTTTGTAATCATGTGGGTGGTTATTAACTTCATGAGGTGTGAACATGAATGAGTTATTTAGTATAACTGATTTGATCTACGTAGCAGTTGGACTAGTCCTATTCGTTGTTATTGTTACTGAAGTGAGTGATTGGTTAAGAAGAAGGCAATTGATGAAGTTACTGAGAGAAAAGCCCGAATTACTTGAAAAGGAATTAACACTTAAGGTTAAGGGTAAGGAATACAAGATAGCTAAGAAAGTTAAAGTTGTAGTCATAGATGGTGAGCATCAATTTGAGGATGAATGTAGGTTAGAGCCTAACAATAATATAGTGTGTAAGAAAATAAGGATGGGTTTTATCGTACCAAGTGATTACAGACCTAAGGTAAGTTTCTGGAAGAAGAAGGTGTATTTAACGTTCTACTTTGATAGGAAGGGTAACGCATTATCGATAAATGAGGATAAGACCACTCCAGTCTGTGTAGATCCAGTAATTAAGAAAAGTGTGGTTGATAGTGTATTGTTAGAAAGGATATTTAGATCGCTGAGATATGACTTGGGGGCATTGCTGACTGGAGTTGGACTAGGTGCATTCATACTATCCGTAATTATATTTGTGTTACTACCGATCCTAGGAATTCCCGTACTGATTGGTAAGCAGCCAATCGATGTTATACATGTGTATGAGACCCAACCACATGTAATTCCTCCTGGAAACTTCACCGTTGGAGGGGGTTAGATGAGTAAGAAGGAGTATAGTGAGCCTTGGAGTCCGCAGGCGATAATCGTAGATGCGTTAATAGACCACAATAACGTGTACGTGAATAAGTTCACAAAGCGTCAGGCAAAAGCACTAGCGGAAGCCGATGCTGTTATATCCTTAATAAGTAACTACGTCAGCGATGTTACTTGGTTGAAGAACCTCCTAGACGATTTTAAAAAATACAATAAGTTTGAGAATGGTTGGGCAGTCAAAGAAGCTTCAAAAGTAGCACGCTCATCAGCTACTAGATTCATGCTAAACCTCAGTAGGTGGAAGAAACTACTAGTAGGTGGGGAAGAGTAGTATACATAGAGGAGGATCTTAGTGTCAGAAATATCTACATTCTCTACATATAGAACATTATTGTTAGAATTATATAAAAGATATAGTGATATTAGAGTAGGTAGTGGTAAAGGATTTAAAATACCTCCATCAGTTATGTTAAATAAGTATGCTTATGAAACTAAAACCTCAATTCTTGAAGGGGTTTTTTCATCACCATTCAGTTTGTACAAGAGAGGTATTGGTAAGAGTGTCTACTGTTTGAAATGTCTTTACAATGTTTACGGTAAGAACATTGATGAGGTTATGAAGCATATAGTTTTTATGCCTCACGATTTTCTTAGGTTGTTTAAAGAGGCAGTTGATAAAAACATACGTATAAACATGATTGTATGGGACGACGCGGGTTTTTGGATAGGGTCTAGCAGATGGAATAATAAGTTTGTTAAAGCAATTCGGGAATTCATTAACGTAATTAGAACTCATGTGGTTACATTAATGGTTAATGCCCCTAGAATGAGGGAAATAGCAAGAGGCGTGAGGGATAACTTAGATATAATTGATTTAGTTCGAATTGAGGATTTTTATTTTGATTTAGAGAAAAGACGTTCAATAGTATACATGTATGATGTGGATTACTTAGAAGTTATGAGGGTAGATAGACGTCGTTCATTGCCCGAACCATTGATTAGTTGGGTATTTAAGCAGTATCTTGAGTGGTACCCTCTTTATGAAGAGAAAAGAAAGGAATATGTAAAGATAGGTGTGATGAGGACTGAGGAGGCTTTGAAAGAAATCAGTAATGAAGCCAGCAGGGAGTTGGAGGAAATCAGTAAATCATATGAGATCCGTTTAAATGATCTTGATGTAGAGAAGGAAGTCAAACTAGATGAGGATGAAGAGGATGATGAAGATAGTACTTAGTATAGTGCTAGCTATTATTCTCTTAATTGATAATGTAACAACTTGGGTAGCTGTCCAAAACGGGGCATATGAGTTAAACCCAATAGTTAAGCCATTCTTGAATTCTTTGGAGGGTTTCACATTATTTACAATAATTAAGTGCTTAGTGGGTTTCTTAACTGTCTACTACACATACAGGAATGATAGGATATACTACCTAACCTACATGTTTATCTTAGTAATATTTGTAAGAGCAATAGTGATTAACGTCATGAATTCCTTTGTGTAAAATTTTCCAGCGGGGTAATAGTTGATGTTGAAGCAGGATGAACCTGAAGCCTTAAAATCATTATCAGTTGATGAGCTTCTAATGAGGACTGCAAACTTGTACCTCTACGTCAAGAACGTCAAAGTTAGTGGAAGGAGGTATCGATATCTAATTGTGGAGGAATACCTAGGACAAGG
>JAWBKW010000032.1:0-10760 GCA_038831135.1 Sulfolobales archaeon
TAATTTAGCTGCGAAGAATATGTAGACACCTATAGGGTTGCCTATAGGCATTGCGGCGCTTCCCGTATTTGTAGCGAGGACGCTTAAGATTATTAACGGAACCACGTCTATCTTCAATATCCTCGCTATCTCGAAGATGAGCATAATCACGTATATAATGCTGGTTACCTCCCCCAAGACAGCAGCAGTTGTGAAGGATATCAACGTTATGAGGGATACCAACACATATGAGTTGTTCTTCCCTATCCTCAAGATCTGTATAGCTAAATGTTTGAATACTCCGAGCTCCCTTAAAATACCAGCTAAGGTCATAGAACCTACTAAGAAGAGTATAAGGTCCCACGATACTGCCTTCTCAATCAACACCTTCGGAGGCACTATATCTGAAAGAATTAACGTAACGATTGCAAGCTCAGCAAGTCCGACACGCCACTCCATCTTCAAGGCAGTACCAACTACGACAAAAAGGAATGCAGATAATGCGATAGCCTGCTCAACGACAACCCCAAAATCATTAATCGCTAAGTAACACCCATCAACGTCAGTAGCGTTTATCTCTAACCTCTCACTACACCATACAATAACGATACTCCTCCCTAACGGATCAGCACCAACATAAACCATCTTTAGAAATACGAAAGATACGCAGAAGATAGCTATAAGAATTATGAGTAACTTTGTCTTATCTCTCATATTGCCACTCATTACGTTTAAACTAAGTTAGGTTTTAAAGTTATTACAATTATAATGCCGGATACGTAATTACGGTTATTCTTTAATGATGTCTTGGGTCTTTTTAGAGCTGAATAATTCGAGAGTATTTAGTCTCGATCACTACATCACCTAAACCTCTCACTGCTATGTAAGTCCTTATGGGGCTACATTCCGTAGTTACACATATGCCGTGTAAGCACGCGTTATATTGTCGTAGAGATCCGTGCAGCTTAGGTGTTGTATTTTTTAGCTTATGTACTCTTCATTAGCTTCATGAGAATCAGGGAGAAAGGTAGGTTTAAGACTTAACGAATTTTTAAAAAGATGTAAATAGGATTTAATCGTAATGCGGTAACGGTTGGGTTATTGATGTTGGTTTTCGTGCTATCATTTATGGGTGGAGCATTCTTATTGATTAGTGGTGCATTGGTTAGCGCTTTTAGTTATAGGTAATATTATAACCAAACCGTATTTTCGGATGAGAGGGTTGGAGTAGCGATTGAGTTAGGCACCTTAATAATTGCTCTCAGGCGATCAACATATTATTAGGTGCGACCATAGTTGTAGGAGCGTTTCGAATAAAGGTCGGACATTCCTAGAAAGTCGATAAATGGTTTACTATCATAATGGTGTTAGCAATCACTGGTACGTTCATCGACCCTCACGGGTTTTCATCATACCAATATTCCCAGCACTCATTGGGGAATGCCTGGATCAATACAACGTATACTCTAACTATCTTAACTCGCTAAACTTCTATCAACGGTTTTCACAATATATTAAATCTACGCTTTCACCGGATTTAGCACTATAAGCACTATATCTGGACTTAGATGCGTCATTTACGCTCTGCATGGAATCGAGCATGAGGTTGGAGGACCTAACTAAGTAGTTTCAAGGATACGGCTATCCTGGGATGAATTGCTACTTAGTTAATTCTGAGGTAGAGTTTAAATAGAAGTGATGAATAAAATCTATTGAAAGTTGTATGCGTTGATGGCAAGAAAAATTCATTCACGTAAGTCTTTGTGAGAAGCTTGAGAGGTTTTGGTGGACCGGCCGGGATTTGAACCCGGGACCTCCGCCGTGCGAGGGCGGCGCTCTTCCTAACTGAGCTACCGGCCCCTTAAGAGTTTACTTTACATATCTTTAAATTTCTTTGGCATGTATAGGAAGGTGCTTCCGTCGCATGCCATGCCAGGTGTTGTTATCGAGAGTGCTTCCCTACACGTCGTGAATGGTATTCCCCTCTCATAGCTTAGATTCCTAACACATGTTAGGTACTTAAGTCTTAGCTCTCTTGGTAGGTAGGTGTAGTTATCTAGTTTTTCACCTTTTGCGTACAGCGTTCTTAACTTGCTGGCTACTTCTGGGAATGCCCTACAAACATTGCCCAGTATGTCTGACCTAACCTTAAGTGTAGATGCTGTTATTTGGGCAACCCCTATATCAGCTAGTTCTCTAATTAAATCCTTAAGCATGTCCGCATCATCGTTTACGTAAGGTATTATCGGGTCTACCCTGACCGTGGTTACAATGCCGTGCTCCGTTAAGGTTTTCAGCGCTTTAAGCCTCTTAGACGGCGGCGGTGCGTTAGGTTCTAATAGCTTTGCCGTGCTGTCATCTATGGTGGTTATGGTCACCGATACTACTACCCTCCCCTCCTGAAGTATGTCAATATCCCTTACGACCAGGTCTGACTTAGTTATTATGAGTAAGGGATGGCCCCTCCCTAAGACCTTCTTCAGAACCTCCCTAGTTACAGCTAACCTACCCTCCGGCGGCGTGTATGGATCACTACTATTACTCATAGTTATTAACGTATTTGCCGGTATCTTACTTAAGTCTGCTGCAATATTTATGAGTAATTTCCCCTTCACTCTAGGCCTATTAAAATCCTTTATATAAGTCCTCGCATAACAGTAAATACATCCATGGGAACACCCAGTATAGGGGTTTAAATTATACTTCAGAGGACACGTACATAGCTTAGACCCCCACGGATCGAACATCCTCACAACTCTGAGAGAACTTTTAAACATCATACTAAGATATTAACCACTCCTTAAACTTTAAAGCTGACTCAACTTAATAGTTCAGAGCTTATGAGTAGCTACATGGAGAATAAGACCCGCATCAATGATATGAGTAGTTGAACTCTAGTTAGGATTGAAGCAGTCTTAAACCAGGTATGCCTCAGTATTTGGGTTAAATGTTTCAATAACCTATCTAAGGTCTTAATATACGGTCTTAGCAGTAAGTACGACGTAGCTAGTAGGGCTATGAGGTCCGTCACCGCTAGCGGTAGGGCATACCTCATAAATGATGACGTATCGAGTTTGGCGCTGAAGAATATGTACACACCTATGGGGTTCCCTATAGGTAGTGCGGTACTTTCAGTATTAGTTGCTAGGACGCTTAATACTGTGAGTGGTATGACATCGGTCTTAAGACCGTCTCTACCTATAGTACACCACCATCATCAGGTAGAGTATGCTGGTTACCTCATCCAATACTGCAGGAGTTACGAATGAGAGTAAGCATATCAAAGCGATTAATGAGAATCCGCTCCTTCCAAGCCTTAACACCTGAATAGCTAGGTGTTCAAACACTCCGAGTTCTCTTTAAATTCCTACTAAGGTCGTAGAGCTTACTAGGAAAAAGTATGAGACCCCATGAAACTGTACTACCCACTAATCCATTAGGCGGTACTATAATGGGAAGCACTAATGAGGTAACAGATAAAATATGTAAGACCTACACGCCACTCTATCCTACTAACAGGATCGACTATGACTAATAGGGGGATAGTGAAATAACTCCTCAAGGGCTACCCTACTGAAGTTAGAGTAAGTGAAGTATGATAATAAGTCATGATTACTAATGCCTACCATCGCATCATACCATATCTTAACAACACTAGTTACAGTATAGGTTAATCCTACGTTAATAGTGCCTAGCGAGATAAGCAATGAAAAGAAGAACAATGCTGCAAGCAAAAGCAACTTCAAATTAGTACGTCCTTAATCAATACCTCCTTCCCTACAGAAACTCCAACCCCCTTAAGGTCGGGAGGATTGGGGAATAATGCCATTCTTAGGATTTAAACCCACACCCGACTCTAGACTCACTGCTCTTACCCAGCATAATGTAGGGCTTGTAGATATTGACTTTATATGTAAGGAGGAGGAAGCCATCCCACTTAGGAAGGATAGTTCTCCACTTTGATGAGTTGACTGTAGAGGGGCTTAGAGGAGATCAAGTGTGGGTTTACGGCGCCTCTCACGTGAAATGTTCGTAGTCCCTCACTCGACCTCCTTTACACCGTCGTTTCAAAAAGTTTTTGTTTCGGGTTCCTCGCTCGCGTATCTAATGCTTCTGAATATCTTAAATAGAAGATATTATGACTATATGCATTATTTGCGCTCCATCATCTACGTTTTTAACTCCTACTACTTTCTCTACTCCTCCTGCCTCCACCTTAACAGTAGTTATCTCAGCTTTCCATGATACGTAAATATCTGCTAGGAGAAGTTGGTATTGAATTGGCTTGCAGCTCGTGTAATTAATTACGTTAGTGGTATATGTCCATGAGTCCTTCAATAAGGTAAGACTTCTTTTATCAGATACGTTGCAATTAGGAAGTATCTCATAGTATGACACCGAGTATTTTACTTGGGTGATGTTGTATTTTATGTATCCTTCGGAGGTCTTTACAGTCCACGTAGTACCGTTAATGAATTTATGCTTGATATTTATGTTCAACTCTGTTGGGACCGAAGCCGTGTGGACGAATACTTCAACATTGCCGTGCCCGCCATACATAGATATTGCTTTACTTATTCTGCCTGCTGTTATCGGTCCTTGTACGGAGCCACGTACTTCAACGTATAACGCATTGTGATCTAGGGTATAGTAATATGTAGTATTGTATGTGTTGTTGAAAGATATGGGGAATTCCTTAATTTCCTCATACATTAAGGAGAGATTTAAAGCTACAGTGGTTGGTTTGCTTGCTGAAATGGCTATGCATATTGCCTCATTCCCTGAGACCCTAATCTTCACTAATTTACCGACTTTATCGAGTGTGTTAATGAATTGTGTCTTACTTCTGTCGTTGTCTCTAAGTAGGTATACCCTAGCCTTGACGTCGCTCGTCACACCTTCAGTGGCTGTGATTATTATGTCAACATCGCGTAGACCGCTCGGGACTTCATATTTCACGCTAATAACTTTAGAAGAGTAAGGCTTATCTACAGAAACGCTGGTTATCTTAGATTTCGATTGAGGTGTTAGAAGTACCTGCGATGAGGTCATATTATGGTGATATTGGTTGTTTGAGGTCTTTATAGGGCTTCCATTATAGAAGAGAAGGAGGTCTATAAACCGTGAATATTCCTCAAGTAAATTCGTCTTCGCACGTTCCCTTAGGTAATTGTCAAGAGAGGTTTCTGCACTACTAACTATTGACCTATTGACTACTGCACCCCAAAGTGATTTGAAATCCCCACCAAAATTGGCAACAGTCCCCACCAACCAATTCACGAATAGGGCTGTCGCGTATTCGTGATTTCCATCAACTGCTGATAATGGTAATTCAAAGTAATTCATCTTAATTCCTGAGCCCATTTGACCTGTATTGAAGACTAGCCTATCAGCAACGTAATCAGCTGTAGCCTCAACCCACCACCTATGCTTATTCATGAGTAAGTAGTTCATATCCTGGTTTTGGAAGAGGTGGAATAATTCATGCGCTATCTCATGTTTTGTCTCGTTATCAGAGGGGGATATACTACTGATGATTATGTTTCCCGTGAGAGGATTGTAGTATGATTCCTCGCTACCTATTACGTAGACTGAGATCTTATGTTTCGGTTTCGTGAAGCCTGCTTTTACGTAGATATTGTATGTATCTTCGAGTAATTCTCTGACCTTCGCTACAAATTCGTATATATTCCGCGCACCTAAACCAGCGGCATCAATGTTTGGGTCGAACATTATCTTGAAGTTCGGTGAGTGCGCTATTGTGTAATTCTCTAAGCTTATGAGAGCCCATAGCGAGAAATGATGTGTTGATACGCTTATCTCTCTTTCAACGGAGTCGTATTCGCAGGGGAGTTCAACATATACTCTATTTACCTCATCGTAGTACATAACTGTGTACGTATCCTCTAAGCTCTTATTTAAGGTATTAGTTGCGTTCGGATCTTGAACTTAATTACTGCGGGAGTGTTGAGGGATTCGACTTTACTTAACACTTCATAGGCTGCTACGATCTTACCGACCGTAGTTTGAGGCAAGTAGGACGGCTCAACTATTTCAATCTTTTCCTTGGATTGGAGGGCACCACGTGGTATCGATACTGTGAAGGACTTATCAGATATTGAAACAGTACCTCCTTCAAGTGATACTTCCTGCGAAGCTAAGACTTTCCTATCTTGCTTTGTCGGCGTTCCTCCGAGACCTCCAAAGAGGAATAACGCTACGAGGAATCCCATTACTATTACGGCCGCAGCAATACTTTTCTTCACTATTGATTACCGCATTCGAATTAATGATTCATCTTATTAAACCTATTGGTTATATCATACTTAACACGATAAATTAATTATTTAAGATTAGTTTTAAGAAAGTTATTGTATCGGCAACAAATTAACCGTAGCTTCCTAACAGTAGTTATTTTAAAACTATGCGAAATTGAAAAATTATTTAGATATCTTAAGCGCCGGGGGCGGGATTCGAACCCGCGTACCCCGATAGGGGTAGTGGGTCTCTATCTTTTGCTGGACTCGAGCCCACCGCCTTGGGCCGCTCGGCCACCCCGGCACCCCATATTTTGGATTATTTCATCGGTTATTTATGGGTTGATTAACTTATAAATATTCTTTTACGTCTTAATCACTTCCACTCTGAATATGTATTTATGGGGGGCGTAGTCTAGTACTTTGATTTTTTCCCTTATTACGTACTTAACTTCTGTTAACGCGTTTTCTACTTCTTTAGTTGCTTCCTCCTCATTCGAAGCCACTACGTACGTGTATATAGTACCTCCATCCTTTAGTACTTCGTATGTCTTAGGTAGGTATTGAATAGACCTGTGGGGTAGGTTCAGTATTGCTTTGTTGAACGTATTCTTTCTTAAGGCGTTAAGTACTTCTGATGCGTCGCCATTCACTACGTTTACGATACCTTTTAATGACTTGATGTTTAACCCTAATGATTTGCGGAGACACTCCACTGCATAGGGGTTTAAGTCGTTAGCCAGTATTGATGCCTTCTTAGTGCAGGCTATATGGAGTGTGAAGGGTCCAACACCAGCGAATAGGTCCAGTACCGAATCTCCTTCAAGTACTTTCTCAGCTATTCTTCTTCGTTCTTCGGAGAGTGATGGGTTGTAGTAAGCACTTTTAAGATCAACGTATATCCTGATGCCGTATTCCTTATGTATTGTTGTTGTTTTATCCTCACCTGCTAAGTGAGTTAGCTCCCTAACCCTGAAGTCACCTGATGTTGCTCCAACAGCGTAGACGGATTTAACGTTCTTATTAACCCTTAGTATGGCTTCCCCTACCTCCCTACCGTAACCCATTAACTCTTTAGGTAGGTTTATTAGTGCTGTATCCCCCACGATATCGTATGAACGCGGTATTAACTTCAATACTTCTTCAGGTATTAAATCCTTTAAGACGTCCTTATAGTTCCTAATCCTCTTACTATATTGACTATCCCTTAATTCACCTACCATCCTAACATCGTTAATATAGTTTCTAAGTAATGATTTTATCCTTCATGGTGCGGGAATAACTTACTACTCATTGATGAGTAACCTTCTTAACCTTTTAAGTTTTTGAAGTATGTAGAAAGTGTTTAAGGGGTGATTACTGCTGAGGTTAGGTCTAGTCGCTAAACCTGATGATGAGAGGGCTCTGAGACTAGCTAGTGATGTCCTTAATTACTGTGTTTCGCTGGGTTTTGAGGTGCTTATTGATGAGCGCTTATTAAGTATTTTCAGAGGCTTCGAAGGCTTCAGCCTACAAAACCCTTCAGTTGATTATATAGTTGTTGTTGGCGGTGACGGTACGGTCTTAACAACTCTTCAGAGTTTAGGTGATGAGGTAGTTCCCCTAATAACTGTTAAGAGTGGTAAGAG
Organism: Sulfolobales archaeon; assembly: GCA_038831135.1. Taxonomy (GTDB): domain Archaea; phylum Thermoproteota; class Thermoprotei_A; order Sulfolobales; family NBVN01; genus DTCV01. The sequence goes on from JAWBKW010000032.1 coordinate 7,865, forward strand.
GGGCTTCTTATGTGATGTTAGTCCTGAAGGTTTTAAGGACGCTATGAGTAGTTTGCTTAGAGGAGATTTCGTAGTTAAGGAGTACATGAGGTTGGAGGCTTCCTTAAGTGGTGTAAGGTTACCTTACGCGCTTAACGAGTACGTCTTAACTACTTCCGGATTGTTTAGGTCTAAAGTAGCTCACTTCAAGGTTTTTAAGTCCTCCTCCTTGACCCAGGAACTAATCTACGAAGTCCTTTCAGACGGTTTTATTATATCTACGGCTACTGGGTCTACAGCATATAATTTATCGGTTGGTGGTCCCTTAGTAGATCCTGACTTAGATGTCTTCCTATTAACTCCGTTAGCGCCTCTATCATTAGGGGTTAGGTCTTTAGTCCTATCCACGAACTATGAGATTATTGTTGAGGTTGTTAAGGAGTCTTACGACGTTGATGTGATTGCTGATGGTAATTATGTCGGTATGGTTAGGGCTGGCGAGGCTTTAGTTGTGAGGAGGGCTTCAAGCCCAGCTAAGTTCGTTAGATTTAGTAAGAACTGGTTTGATAAGGTTTTTCAGAGGCTTACGTATGAGTTCTAAACTTGCTAAATGCGTTACGTATGTATTAGATGCTGCTGCTTTGTTCGCTTCATATCAATTGATGCTACCCCACGACGTTAGAGTTGTTACTACCCCCCTAATTATTGAGGAGGTTAAGGATGAGGCGAGTAAGGAGTCTATAGGGCTATCTTTAAGTGCTGGTAAGTTAAGTATTGTTGACGTTGATGATGACCTTGTGAGGGAGGCTGTTAGGGTTGCTGAGGAGTTAGGGGAGGTTGGTAAGCTTTCTAGAGCTGACTTAAGCCTAATAGCGTTGATGATTAAGTACTTGAGGGAAGGTTGTTCCGTAATTTTGGTGACTGATGATTACTCCATTCAGAACGTAGCTACTTACCTAAACATTTACGTACTCGGTGTTAAGAGGAGGGTCATCGAGAAGGTTATTAAGTATTTATGGGTTTGTGAATCATGCGGTTATAGGGGTGAATTTGATGAGTTCTGCCCCGTGTGTGGGGGGAGGATGGTTCGTAGACCTTCAAGAGTTAAGGGTGTTGACGGACCTACTCAAAGGGCTTAACGCGGTCCATATCTTCGTAATCGCTTTAATTACCTTCTGTGCGGTGTTTAATACGTCCCCGCTTAGGGATTGGTCTGGATCAGTCCTTAAGACCTGTATCCCTAGTACTAACACGTTGAAATCGTGTTTAGTTACCTCTTTAAGGAGTTTGGTCACGGTACTTAACGGCAGTAAATGTGTTGAGAGAGGTGTTAAGTACTCCTCAACCTCATCTAGGTCTGCAATTACAGCAGTTCCCGGCTTTATTTTTAGGTCTATAGCATCTATTATTAGTAGTGTTGATGCAGTGCGTTCTGTGAGGGATTCATAGACGCATGTTATGGGGTCATCCTCACAAGTTATTACGTTCCTGATTCCGCACCTCATTAATTCCCTACATATGTGGATTCCTACTGAGTCATCTCCCCGTAATTCGTTCCCTAAGCATATTATGTTTACTTCTTTACCGCTTAGCGTTTCCGCCAACTTGTTGCTTAATTCTTCCTCTGATGTGATGTACTGCATTAAGCATCACTTACGTCATTCACGCATGGACTATCCTCAAATATTAGTGACTTCTTAATTACGGTGTCGATGTAGTTATCTGGCAGTACTGGTTGTCCGTTCTTTGCTGGGAATGCGTAGGGTAGTTCCAAAGCGATATCAACCATACCCACCTTCACTTTTATCTCTACTCCCTCAATTATCGGGATTTCTCTGAATTCCTTACCTCCCTCCATTTCCTTCAATACGTATGCGACCCCTGCTATTGTTAATTGTTTACTTCCTAAGTTCCTGGATTTTAGATGTTTTGCCTTATTAGTTATTAGTTCTGATGTTCTTCCCTTTGGTGGGTGATCTCCCATAATACCACCCACTACTACCCCTTCTGCCTGAATCAGTTCATCCCTCTTAAGTAGTTCTTCAGCTCTAGGGTCTAGGACGATTACATCACGTAGGTTAAGTATTTTTATTGCTTTAGTGAATTCATCACTGTATACCTCCCCATACTTCTTAAGTACTTCCATAGCTCTTCCATCTTTGACGTTTGTGTAGATTGTTCTCCCACTAAATATTTTGGATAGGTATTCATACTCGCATAACATCCAAGGCGATAAACAAGGCTCTAGATGTTCTACTATGACGTACTTCATACTGCTTCACTTTATTCTTATTTTTTGGATGTAATTACTTTATGGAGTTATTAATTGCTTTGATTATTTATTCTAGGTGTGTTTAATGAGGATTTTAAAGTTACCTGATGCATTGAGGGGCGAGTTACGTAAGGTTATGGGTACCTTATTTAGTGGGGATCGGAGGTCCGTAGCAGCTTCCGTGGTTAGGGCTGTAGGTAACTGCAGTAGGTTATGGGCCGTTGGTGATGTTGTTTGTCTAAGCGTTGTTGATTTGTTCTGTATTCCTAAGGTCTGCGTCGTTGATGGTAAGACCTTAAGGAGTGTTGGTTTAGGGGTTCCTGAATCTGTTAGGAACGTGTTTAGGGAGGTTTTGAGAGTTAGAAACCCTCCAGGATGTATTAGTGAGGAAGCCTTAAACGCTATCAAGTATTGTGTTGGTCGTGACGGTGTTTTAATCTTAGTTGATGGTGAGGAAGACCTACTCGGATTACCTGTCTTAGCATATGCTGACCTCGGTGATTACTTGGTTTACGGCGTTCCAGGTATTGGGGTAGACCTTGTTGAGGTTTCTGATGTTAATAGGCGTAAGGCCGTCGATTTAATGTCTAGGTTTGTTGAGGAGGAGTTTAGTGCTTAAATAGCGTTGCGCTTCGCTTCATTACT
>JAWBKW010000033.1:0-10299 GCA_038831135.1 Sulfolobales archaeon
GTTTAACCTTCAACCGGACCTATTACTTGCTTACCAACTAACTTGTTAATTCTTTCGACTTCTGCGTCAACAAGTTCCTGGATCTTCTTGATATCTTCATCGGTTAGGTGTCTGAACCTTCCTTGAAGCCTTAAGTACTCCTTAACAGGCTTCCTCTTGGGCACTGGTGTTGTAACTCTGTAGGTGCCGTTTTCATATTCATAATTAATCCATAGACCTGTTAGCACTGCTAGTTTTGCTACTTCCATAGATTTTTCAGGCTCTATCCTCCATCCAGGTACACAGCTACTTAATACATGCATCAACTTAGGACCTTTAATAGATAGCGCCTTCTTTACCTTCGCATACAGGTCTACAGGGAATGCAGGGTTAGCGGTTGCTGCGTAGGGTATATTGTGAGCTATCCCAATCGCTATCAAGTCTTTCCTCTTCTTAGGTCTCCACTCACCGCGCCATACCTTACCTACAGGAGTTGTAGTGGTCCAAGCACCCATAGGAGTTGCGCCACTTCTCTGAATGCCTGTATTCATGTATGCTTCGTTATCATAGCATATGTAGAGGACGTTATCCCCTCTCTCTAGCATCCCTGAAAGTGCTTGGAAACCGATATCGAATGTGCCACCATCGCCACCTATAGCAATAACATTTATGTTTCTCTCCTTAGGTATCTCTCCCTTCCTTTTTAGGGCCTCAATAGCTGCTGAAATACCTGAGGCTACAGCTGCTGCGTTCTCGAATGCTATGTGGATCCATGGAACTCTCCATGCAGTGTGTGGGTAAACCGTTGATGTTATTTCGCCACAGCATGTCGGCATTGATACTATGACATCCTTACCTGCGGCCTTAAGTATGTGTCTAAAAGCTACAGCGGCTCCACATCCTTGACACATTCTGTGTCCGGGTGCTAGATATTCTTCCTTAGGTAGGTCCCAAACGGTTAGGGGTCTGCTCATTCTCTCACCCCGATAAAGAACGGTTCTTTAGGAACTTCCTTCGAATCCTTGTACTTAAGTAGTATATCAACCATCTGCTTTACATTATCCATAGTTAATAACCTCCCACCTAAACCAACCATATAGCCTAAAGTCCTTACATCTAATCCTGCTTGTTTGATCGCACATGCTACATCGCTATGTAAGAAGCCTCCTGTAGGTGAGCCAGGAACTAACGACCTATCCATAACACCCACTAACTTAACATTGCTTAGTGCTTTAACTATGTCTTCGCTTGGGAACGGTCTATATAGTTTAACTCTCACCGCGCCTACCTTAATACCGTCTCTCCTAGCCTTATCTACATAAGCCTTAATAGTTCCCATAAAGCTACCCATACCGACTATGGCTACTTCAGCATCATCTAATCTGTAAGTCTCTATGGCTGAGTAACTCCTACCAAATTTCTTAGCGAATTCCGCAACCGCCTCATCGAATACTGCCCTAGACTCCTTCATAGCTTCCCATAGCTGGCGTCTAAATTCAGTGTACCAGTTGGGATCACCTACGGGGCCCATAGTTACTGGTTTGTCTGGATCTAAAGTAACCCAAGACTTCCTTTTCGGTGCGTAACTCAAAGCTTCCTCATCACTAACTATCTCAACAGGCTCTACTACATGGCTCTGTATGTAACCATCCATAGAGGTTATAACTGGTAGTAAGACCTTAGGGTCTTCAGCAATTCTATACCCTATGAGAGTCTCATCGTATGCCTCTTGGTTGGAGGCAGACATCATCATAATCCAACCTGAATCATTCACTGACATAAAGTCGCTGTGGTCGTTCCATATATTTATAGGGGCTGATAAAGCTCTAGCAACTACTGTTAGAACCATAGGCAACCTAACGTAGGACATTATATAGAGTAACTCGTTCATTAATGCTAAACCTTGAGAACATGTTGCTGAGTAAGTTCTAGCACCGGCAGCGGCAGCGCCTATTGCAACACTTAGTGCTGAGTGTTCGGACTCCACATGTAGGAATTCAGCATCTAATTCACCATTAGCTACAAATTCGCTAAGTCTCTCAACGATAGTTGTCTGTGGTGAGATGGGATAAGCAGTAATTACGTCAGGCTTACATGCCTTAACAGCATATGCTACGGCGTAATTTCCTCCTAATGGAAGTACTTTACCCATTTAGATCACCTCCTCAACCATAGTTATTGCCTTAGCTGGGCACTCGTTAGCGCATATACCGCATCCTTTGCAGTGGTCATAATCAACCTTATATGTTAATTTGAATTCTCTGCCAGCCTTAGTCTTATACGGTTCTTCAACCTCTAGTATTGATCCCTCAGGACAGAACATCCAGCAGGTCCTGCACCTGATGCACTTCTCTTGATCTATTTCAGGTCTTAGAGTCCTCCACTCACCAGTCTTGTACTCGACACTGTTGCCAGCGTTTAGAATTACTACTCCTATAGGTAATTGTTTCCAACCTGGCAGACTCATATCACTCCACCTTGACTGATTCGTAGGCCTGCTTAATAAGTTGTACGTTAGGCTCTACTAATCTTGCTGGGAATCTATCCTTAACTGCGTCTATTAATGACTCTACGGTAAGTACTTTAGTAGCTGATACTAAAGCACCAACCATAGCGGTATTAACGATAGGTGCCTTAAGAACATCCATAGCTAGTTTAGTGGCGTTAATAACAGCTATTTTGACGTCATTCCTCTTAAATATATTTCTAATCTCTTCCGCAGTCTTAGCAGTATTAACTATCAGATAACCTCCGCTCTTAAGTCCGGCACCCAATGGCTTCGGATTTATGAGTAGGTGGGGGTCAGCTACAACTACGGCATCAGGCTCAACTACGGGGGACCTCTCAAAGATTTGCTGGCGGTCAATCCTATTATAAGCTATGACTGGTGCTCCTCTACGTTCAGTACCGAAAGTAGGTATAGATTGTGCATAATAACCCAACTTAATAGCAGCTGTAGCAGTTAGGTCAGCGGCTGTGACAATACCCTGCCCTCCTCTACCATGCCACCTAATTTCAAATCTGCTCAAAATTTACACACCAAGTTTAACTCTATAGGCAACTATTTTAAATATTAATGGTTATCGTTATTATATTTAGGTGGTTTAGATGAGTGAGTTAAGGAAGGTAATTAAACTACGTGTTAAGTCACTGAACGACTTAGCAAGGATGGCTGCTTCGGTAATCGCCTTGGGCCAACCTACATACATAGTTAGAATTAAGGAGGGTGGAAAGAACCTCTACGGATTATTGGCTGTTTTCAGGGACTACTTCAACCTCCACGGTATTCCGTTACTATATTATTATGTGGATGAAGACGGTAGTGTGGAAGGGAACTACATATTGATTAGGAGTGACGAGACTGGGGAAAAAGTTGAGGTTAGTAAAGGGATCAAACCTACTTACATATCTATCCCTATAATAAACCTCGTAGAATCTCCGGAATTCTTAACATAACTTTAAATTTTTATTAGCGTTAAAACGTATTGATATTAAGATGATGATGCCGACGTAGTCTAATGCGATGATGATGGGATGATGTACTGATTCTGCAGAAATAAAATTTAAATTAACTCAGTAACTTAATATTTGTAGTGCGTAGGGCCCGTAGCTCAGCCAGGTAGAGCGGCGGACCCAGTTAGCCGAGGCTCTTAACCCGTAGGTCCCGGGTTCAAATCCCGGCGGGCCCGCCACAAACTCGATTACTTCATGAAAGCTTCAAGTTTTGCAGTACCTGCTATATCATCCCATGTAATACTGAAAGGTATTAGAACTTGTTCGAGTATGGATTTAACGTAGTCTAAGTAGGATTCCACATCAACATCATCGACTTTAGCGAGTTGGATGGCTTTAACCTTATCCTTAGACCTAACCTTTACGTAAAGTATTACATCACCCCTAGTTATATTTATGCCGTTACTAACTAGTTGCTTAGCCGCCTTAACATGCTGTGGTGTAGTTTTTACGTATTCTGATGGGTCTTTATTTAATGTCGTTCTATATGCGACCTCATCTAAGGTGAATGACCTATCTTTAAGTTTTACATATAAGTCATGCACCTTAAGTCTTAGAAACTCCTTAACATCTTCCATGCTCTCTGGAGTGTTATTAAGTTTTGATAAAGCATTAACAACCTCTATGAATGTCTCCTGCAGTATTTTAGGTACGTTCCTCTTCTTACCCATTAATCCCTTAACATCTATTCCTCCACCATCTTGGAGGCCTAAGTAATTCTTCTTCAACGCGAATGCTACAAATTTATAAGTCTTATCTAACTCTAGGTCCAAGCCAAAATTACTTACGACCCAGTCCCTTAACTTCTGTAGTGAATCCTCACTGGGGTTCCAGAGAAAGAGGGAGTCAGTATCCCCGTAGAGTACTTTAAGACCTAATTCCTTAGCCTTAGATATAGTTGAAGATATTACGTACCTACCTATGGCTGTTACGGATTCTGCAGCTGAGGGGGTATAGAAGGGGAATCTAGCGTGTCCGAAGACACCGTAACTAGCGTTAATGTATACCTTCATAGCTCTCTGAACGACTTCGTACCAACTCTTAAGTTCTTGCTTAATATTCGGTGATTTAGATAGTTTTTTATAGATCTTAACCCTGAAGTCCCTTAACAAACCAACGAGTTGGGCGGTAATGCCTGCAGAATCAACACATACTTTATGTATGGTATCTCCTTTCTCATCCTTAATATCGTATGATTTAATGCATTGTTTATCTAGCGGATCTATAGTTTCGTAACTTATGTTCCATTTCTTTATTATGCTGGGGTATAGTGATGCGAAGTCTGCAACAACTACATTGAAGTATACGCCTGGTACTGGATCAATTACTATTGCACCAGCGTATCTCTTACCCCCAATCTTAGCTGCAGTAACTACCTTACCCTTAATGCTCAGCAGGTCTTCCTGGTTAGGTATTAGATAACCCCTCCGTCTATGCTCCCAAAACATTAGGTTCTTAATCCATGCCGAGACCTTCCTCCTAGTCACATCCTCTATACTCATTTTAGCTAAACGTGATATCAAAATTATTAGCTTCCAGACAAGTTCGTCATCAAATGTTGTCAGATTTAATGTAAGCCACGCATCCCTAAAGTTATATTCTACTAACTTAGTGAGCGGTAAGTCACTAACGAAGGTATCAACCTCAACTTTCGAAACACCTAATAAGGCGCTTGCAACAGCGTCTAACGTCTTCTCCTTATACCTACCTTCGAAGGCATAATTTTGTATTGCCTCGATGCTGAAGAACTTATATAGGTCTATATGAAAGCCGTGCTTCACACCTATGAAATCCCTCACAACCTCAAACGGTATAGAATCTACGTCAATGCCTAAGAGTAAGGCTCTATTCATTAGGTAGTGTAGGTCAAAATTATCTCCGTTGAAGGTAATTATTAGTGGATAATCGTTAACAACCCTAAATAACTCCTTAATCATAGCCTCCTCAGAGTCAAAGAACTCTACGACCACGTTATTAGGTAAGTCACGCATATCGCCCAGATCTACATTAGATCTCCATAGGGTTAGAACTTTCTGAAGACCGTCATTAGAAACTAAGGAGATACTTATTATAGGGTATGAAGCCTCTTCAGGGTTAGGCACTCTACTCCTATAGGGTGTGAATACCTCAATATCTATTGCTAACCTCCTAATCTTAGGAGGCCTTAACTCGTAAAGAGGTATCATCGTAAGTGCTAATTTAATTGCTTCAGGACCCTCATCCCTGAAGTACTTACTTACATTATTAATTATTTCCTCGCTTAGGTCCAACTTTGCTTGCTGTATCTTACCATCACGTATCGAGTACATCATACCCGGTATCATTCCTACGTCAAAAACATAATTATCGTGATACTTTATTTTAGCCTCCCAAGCCTTAGGCACTAACTCCCTCAAGCGGGGAACTGCTTGAGGATCCTTCACGATAATTTTGGTTAACGCCACCTTCCTACCACTTAATAAGTCAACCCTCTCAACTAACTCAGTGCCGTAGAAGGATTTATCCGATACTATACCTTTATTATTTAAGATTTTGTCTGGGGGAAGGTCAGTTATAAAGTAAGGTTTATGCCCTAAAGAATCATACCATATATAGACCCTATCATTTAAATCATCATAGAACTTAAGGTACGCCTTCCCTAAATCTCCTGAATAATAAGAGCCTAACAAAAACGACTCACTTACATCCTTCACTACCTCACACTTACTCGAATGTAAAACAATTCTACATCCTTCACCACACTTCCTTAGAACCTTAACCTGAAGAGAGTCAAAACTAAACCTAACAATACCATTACCTACGGAATCGCATTCCTTAGCATATTGCAGTAAACTCCTGTACCTACCCTTACTCATAATAACTCTCTAACACCTACCAACCAATTAATAACAAACATAATTACTTTATAAAACCTCCACACAAATAGCATAATGAAGCCGTAGAACCTCCTAAGGGCCCGTGGCCTAGCCAGGATAAGGCGCCGGCCTGCGGAGCCGGAGACCCCGGGTTCAAATCCCGGCGGGCCCGCCACAAAAAGATTTAGGAATATAACATGTCCATATTAAAAAATTAATTATAAATGGACTAATAAGTATTCTATGAAGATGTCCGCTTATCGTATACGGGAACATTTAAGTAAAAATGGTGGGTTTTAAATATTATTCACAAGGCATTGTTACTAGATAATATATCAGGTTATTATTTATTGTATCAAGTATATCTTTCCAATATTCCTGTTCACATCTATCACCGTTCGAAAGCGAATTCTTCGCAGCATCCACAACCTCATCAATACTGTAAAATACTCCATCATAGTAGATAACAGTTCCTCCATCAATATATCCGTACCTGAGATTTAACAGTGTAGCTATTAATTGTTGAGTTAGTATGGTCTTCATATCTCCATAAACAGGTGATACCAGGTAATTTGCTAGGTTAAGCGTATCTTCGAAACTCGTTCCTAACTCATTATTTATGTATGCGACATCTTCATTTGTTACTGTAGTCATCCATGTGCTAGTCTTCTTATTATAGATTGACCAACTCCAGTAACCCTTACTCTTAGCATTCGTTAGTTGTTTTAGACAGACGAAGCCGAAATCATTACCGATTTCAACTTCCCCTTCATTTAGCTCAAATTCGTAATATTTCGGTGTGGTATTAATTATCAAGTCGCAACATTCTGATGCCGGATCTACGACCTCAACCTTATATTTATATGCTTCTAAATCGCTGAAGCTGTAGGATCCACCATCTCCTGTGTAGGTACTGCTACTATATTCCCAATCATTGAGGGTTTCATTCCATTTATAGAGCCTTACCTCAATATTAGCTATTGGAGCATCGCCCTCATCATATATACCGTTATGATTGTTATCCCAGAACACTGTACCGGATTTACTACCCAGATCAGCTGATGAAATCACGGTCAAGGGTGAGATCAACATTATAACCGTAAGTATCGTAAGTGCTGAAATTAACTCTACCGGCTTATTTTTAATTATAAACCTTTCATTCAAAATATCATCTCATAAATCATTGAAATTCATAAATATTATTCCCTCCTGTAATCGGTAATACTGCTGTTATCAGATAACTTTTTAATTGATGAATCTCCTGCGGTATTTAGTTGTTATTATATGGGATGCGTTGGAACTTTGTTAGAATTCCTGTTCAACTTCTTGTACAGGACTGTATAGGGATTAGAGTTTTAGTTAATTAAATGTATAACTGTTTGGTGGTTTAATGGGGAGTAAATACGCTATACATCTTATACTGATTGCATTAATAGTTGTTGGTGCTTTAATACCTGCAGCTCTTTATGTGAGGAGTTTACTAGAGGTTAATTTGAAAGGAGTTGTTGATGTTAAACCAAACATTAAGGTGGTAGACGTCGAGTTCAGCATAGATGATGGGGTGGGTGAGAAACTAATAGATTTAGGTAACATTCACATCCCTGCAGGTAACGTTATTATTAGAAGTAAGTTAGTTAGTTACGAAGGTAATTTCACGTTAATTTTAAGTGGTGAGTTAATGCTAGAGTCCAACACATCAAGTTATAGGGTCTTAATGCCTTGTTTAGCAAACATAGGAGATAATTGTTATAGGATTATGATGTTAATACCTGGTTATGATGCTCCCTTACCTGTTTCGGAGGGGGACTACAATGCTGCACTTACTATTAGGTGGAGTGCAGAAGGAGTAGGTAGATTCCATTTAAAGTTAGTATTAGAGTTTAGTGAGACAACAGGTAATGTTTCAATCTCCGTTATAGGGATTAAACCTGGTAGTATTGATGGTTGGGTTGTGGCGCACAACTCTACTCGGAGTTATTCCATGCTTGTTAATCCTGTAAGCGATACCTCGGCTTTAGTGTGGGTGTGGATATTTGACCCCAGTAACGTAAGTAGTAACTTACTTACGTTTGAAGTGATTGAAGATTCTACTGGGAGGGAGATTTTTGAGGAGGTCGTGGAGATGTTTAGGGACGGTGTTTATTGGAGTGTGTTGGTTGAGGTGGACGTACCTATCGGTAGATACGTGATTAAGTCCTCTTTCGGAGATGTAGTAATGAGTGCTACGATCGGTCCTCACTAATAATTATTAAGTATTTTAATCTTCTTTTCTTACTATTCCTTAGTTAATTAGTATCATCCCTCAGTGGTGTCTCCCCTAATGATCAGGCTCTACGTGGAGAGGTCTAAGAGTAGTAGCGGTAAGCACATGTTTAGAAGTTTTTACATAGTAATTAATAGAAGCTGCAATAAATTAGATATTAAGCCAAGGGCTTCAAGGTCTGTAAAGCCCCTCTATGTAAAGGGTGAGGCATTCGAACATGAGGTTGATGTACCTAATGAGTATCTCGCAGTTCAGCTAAAGTTTGTTAGAGGGTTGGGAGGTAGGGTTAAGGGCGAGATTTTAGTGTTTAATTCTAGCGGGTCTGTGATATGTAGGGCTGTATATAGGAAGCTTAAGGTAAGAGCTTTAGGGTGTGTTGATAAATCAATAATCAACATCCTCACATGTGTATGCTCTCAACTTAAGATTCCGGTGAAGAAGTATGCAATCATTAAGAGATGAGGAATTAAGTACACGTATTACTAAATCTTTAAGAATTTTTAACTTCTTCATATTTCAGAAGACTCTATACCCTGATGTAATTAATTTGTTGAAGTCAACCAATATAGTTAAGTTGGTCAGGATAAATGAGCTTGACAGCAATAGAAACTACTACATATTAGAACCAGACACCTCAATATGTGGTCATAAGTGCTCCTCAAAGTGCCACTCCGAAAATAGTTCTAGAAGTGGATGTTATAGTGAGTGTATGTCTATCTGTAAATCTTCAGTTATAGACACGATCTTAGGAAGTTTAAGTATCGCTTATAAGAACTCATCCTAGATTGTTAAAAGGATGTATGCTTTGGAGGAATTTAAGCAGGTAATAATTGTGAGGAAGGACCTACGTATGAGTAAGGGTAAGTTAGCTGCTCAGGTAGCGCATGCAGCAGTTGATGCAGTATTAAAGGCATTGAAGGTAAAACCTGAGTGGGTCTATCTATGGGTTGAACAGGGTCAGAAGAAAGTAGTTCTTACCTGCGCTTCAGAGTCTGAACTACTTAAAACTTACGAAGAATTCAGTGAATTAGGACTACCTACATCCTTAATATATGATGCCGGAAGAACTGAACTACCGCCTAACACATTAACTGCCTTAGGTGTGGGTCCCGCTCCATCAAGTTTATTAGATAGAATCACTGGCAACTTTAAATTACTTTAAGTGGTTTCAGTGATTGATGCGTCATTAATAGATAAATCGTTAGGTATGGATTATTACATATATGAAGGGTTTAATTTAAGCAATATCCTAGAATATAGGAAATCACCTAAGACTTTCAAGGTCTTTGAAGTATCTTTAGATTCTACTAAAGCTTCTGCCGATGTATGTGTTGAGGATGGTATTGTTGAGGATTTAATTAACGGTCACTTACATTACGTTTTATGTAAGGAAGGAATTGATACTTTCTACGCCATCCAAGTACTCAAGAGATTCTTTAGGGGTGGTATCGGGTATGCTGGATTAAAGGATAGTAATAGTTATTCATGTCAATTTATTTCCTTATACAGTAAACATCTAAAACGTTTGAAAGAACCTATAAAGACTCATTACTCATTAGGTCCTATTAAATTATGCTTTTATAAATGTCTTAATTACCCCGTGAGGAAAGGTTACTTACTAGGCAATATATTCAATATACTTCTTTACCTTAAAGTCCCTCAGGAAGTTGCTGAAAAAGAATTAAGCAT
>JAWBKW010000034.1:0-9895 GCA_038831135.1 Sulfolobales archaeon
CAACAACATTATTGATGTATGGAAAAGAACCGTTCTTAATCACTCTCCTAAGCATTGCTTCACTACTTACTCTAACTTTTGTAGGGTCTATCCCTAACCTCCACATTATCTCCCTATAAGACCTTATAGTAGGATTATCCTTAATCCTGTCAAGAGTGTAGGTACTCAGTAAGTTATTGATCAACCCCTTTACATGTTCCCTTAGATCTACCCTACCCTTCTCAACTACGACCTCTTCAGCAAACCCGTAATAAGAGTAAATACCTAATGAGCTAATACCGCGATCCACGACCATTTCTATACTCAATCACGACACCTAAACAACGTTAATCTCACATATTAAATTATCTTACCTTAAATAATGTTTAAACTACTAAGCACCAGAGTTAGTACTACAGACCCAACAGTAATTGATGCGCCAACTACATGTCTAATGCTTAACTCCTCACCACTCAACTTCCTAGACAGTAATTGAGTTATTAGAGGACCCATAGAATTAACAAGCGTTGAGATAAAGGTTCCTACAGACCTTAGAGCATACAGGAATACTAGGAAACCACCTACGTGGGTGAAGAACCCGGATAATAATACGTATGTAAAACCGCGTCTTCCTAAAGTAGTTAAACTCGTTAATTTCTTAAAACCTACTGGAATAAATATAAATGCTATAAAGAGGGACCTAAAAGAAGCAATCAATACGGCATCAACGCTATAGGTGAGATATCTACTAATTACTGTCGCAATACCCCAAAGCACCGCAGGCATATAAGCTATTAATAAGAGCTTAATTGAAATACTTTTGCCGTTATTACTGCTGCCCCTTAAAGCTATGAATATCCCAAATAATGCGATTGGAGTAAATAAGGTTGCGTAAATACCGTTTACCTCATCAAGTATTAAGTAAGCAAGTATTTGCGCAATTAGTATGTATTGATAGGCAATTAATATAGCTTTCCAACTACCTAACCTCTTAATAGCCTCCATATAGAAGATGTCGCTTACCCCTATTAGAACACCTGTAATTAATATTAGCGTTAACTCGTAATTCGTAGGTAAGTATTCGCCAATTCTGAAAATAGTTAGAGGTAGGAGAACTAGAAATGCAGTAAATGCCCTAATACCTGTAACACTAATTAAATCTGTGGTTGCTTTAATTCCATGCTTAATCGTTATAGGTGCTAACGACCATGAAATAGTGGCTAATACTGCCGCACTAATACCTACCAGCGACTCACTCATGATACCACGAACTACTTTAATCTCTTCTAGATATATAAGCGATTATTAGCAGATTCTCGGGACGGGTGATGTCAAAGACTCGATAAATGTTAACCCACCTACCTCAGTCCTAGCAATTACCTTACCCCTAACCAATTCTGAAAAGGGTTTCGCAACCTCACCGATGATTGAAGCCTCCTTTAACCCAAGGTAGTGAAGCATGTTGAGCACTTCATCAACGACATCAGGATCCACCGCTAATACAGCAATACCTTCCGAAGCAACATTGAGTGGTTCAATACCTAACATGTCTAGGAACTTCTTAACTGAATCCCTTACAGGCACCTTACCTCTCTCAACTACTATTGTGAGGTCCTTATTCACTATCCATTCATTAAGAGTTGAGGCTAACCCGCCTCTAGTGGGGTCTCTAGCGGCATGGATATGTTCACCGTACTCATCTAATATAGGTAGTAAGTACTTAGTTAGTGGTTTGACGTCGCTAACTAATTCTTTAGCATTTTTAAGGAGACCTAACTGAGATGCTATTATGGTACTTCCGTGTTCGGCGATAGGGCCAGTAACAACTAACTTATCACCAACCCTAATGTTATTATCGATGATTAACCTCTTAGCCACACCTATGCCAGCTGTAGTTATTATAACACCGTCAAGAGCCCCCTTAGGCATAACTTTGAAGTCGCCGCCTAAAACAGCGACACCCTCAGATATAGAAGTATGTATTAAAGACTTAATTAAATCGTTAAGGAAATCTGTTGAAAAACCTTCCTCAACAACAATAGCATCAACTATACCAACAGGTCTGGCACCCATCATAAGTAAGTCATTTATAGTTCCTGACGCAGCTAATGAACCTAAATCACCGCCGGGGAATATAAGAGGTTTAACGGTATAAGAATCAATAGTTACAACTACGTACTCGCTCCCTACTTTAATAGCTACGCCATCATCTAACGCATCAAGACCAACACCATCTAAAACTCTTTTAAAATCCTCAGGAACCTTAGACACTATTAACTCATTAATAAGGTTCCACATATCTTTACCGCCTCCCCCGTGACTCAAACTCACTATCTTAGGAAGAGAGCCCATTCATATCACCACTTCCTCACACCTATTAAACTAATTAATTAGTGAGTGAATAATTATTTAAGGTAATTAAATAAAGATTCAATAATGATCACCTAATAACCACTCATTACCCACGAATACGTTCTTCAATCCAGCTTCTTTCATTACTTTAATTGACTCATGCATATGTTTCCTACCAGTAGGTGGTAAGTCTTTCAAAATGAAATCAGGTCTAAACGCAAGTAAGACTACAGGTATCTCATCATTTAAAGATACTAAAAACTCTGCAATACCTCTAATCTCTACAATATCGACATACCCAGGGACTAATAAGACACTAACCACTAATAACGGAGGGTCGTCCCTTAAATTCATGTATGAAGATACTAGCCTAATGTTCTCCTTAACCCTCTCAATAGCATTAACGCCGGTCAGCACTTGATATATATTAGATGACCAAGCCTTAAGGTCTATCTTCACAATACCTCCAGAATCTAAGGAAATTTTAGTGACTTCCTCCATTATCCTTGGGTTTAAGGTACCGTTTGTTTCCCAGCAAATCCTTAAAATCCTACCCCCACCTAAACTCCTCATTATTTTCCTAGAAGTAGTCAATGCGTGAATGATGTTGGGTGTCGGGTCACCTCCGAAGTAACACACACATGTAACCTTCTCATTCAATGCTGCTTTAACAACTTCATCAACACTCATAACATGTTTGAATCTTATTGAGTCTTCCCTTCCTCTCCAGTTCTGACAATATAAGCAATTTAGAGAGCATGATGCGTAAAAAACTGCTAAATTGTAATACCCTCTCTCACCATTCCGCCCTAACGAATATTTAGGGAATCCCCTACCTGTAATCGCAGGACATACAGGAAAAGCAACACAATTGGTTGGGTGGAGGTCGTAATACCAAGACCCGTACGATATGTTGAAGGAATTTAAAACAGTTTTTAATCCGTTATCGTAGACGTAGTTACCGCAGTAACCTACTAAATCTTTACCTAAGTAGCAATTATTAACGCAGATACCGCATCTAAAAATCCCTGCCTCCCTTCTAATACTAGGTAACCCGAGCCTGTCCCTAGCTTTTTTATGAAGATCTACGATATTGGTAGGTATGTTTGATAATGTCCTTAAACAATCAGAACAGAGACCGATGAGTTCACTTATAGTGTTCGATTTCTTCCCACACTTACTACACTTACCTATAGTATCACCCTCAAACTAACGTTCTACCAATATCGTAATGCCCTAGCAATGGTTCTGACGTCTTAAATAAGACGTAGCCGGACCTTATAGATGAACTTCTGAGTAAACCGACCCTATCGGGCGCTAATCGTAGGTAATTCATATATTCCTTAGCTATATCTATTAACTCTAGGAATTCCCTCTCACTTCTAAAGATTATTTTAGTGTTAGTTAATTGTGATATGATCTTATGTACATCTTTTGGTGAATGGGTAGAGAAGACGAAACCTAACCCTTTAGCCCTCCCCAGCCTAGCAATCATGGAAATAAAATCTGCTAACATATCAACTTCTTCACGTGATGAACCCTCAGAAGGAAAGAATCTATGGGCCTCGTCTAGAATTATCATCGCTGGTTTATCGATACTAACTAAATGTGTCGTTCTTTTCCACTCATATAATGACCTAAGATATTCGTAAGCAATTAAGTTAGTTATGAAGATACTAGATCCTCTAATCAAAGAATAATCTAAATCCAACACTACGGGTCCTCTACACTCCCTTACTAAAACATCAATAGATGGAACCCCCAAATAACTACTATCAACCACCACATCTACATCGTCAGAACTCGCTAAGAAATTAAAAACCCTCTCAATACTCTCTATGGTGGATTTGTGAAGCTTCATATCATTAATTATTTCATTCCTGAACTTAGTGAACATCATATAAAGTGATGTAAAGTTACTAATACTTCCAACCTGATTCTCTATATAACTTATTATGTTTCTTAAGTAGAGTCGTGCTTGACGTGAAAATAGCGGCAAGGCATCTAGGTGATCCTTCATTCTAACATAACTTAACGATATAGGTATAATCTCTACATTAATTTTAAGCGTATCTAAATTCAAGGTAACAAGTATAGATTTAATGACGTCTAGGTCCCTACCCTCTAACGAGTATTCATAACTTAGTGATTTGTTATGGAATGATGAAAGAATCTTCCCGAATCTCTCATGTATGTACGTTTTCGAGAACTCTATTAGGCTTCGATATAGTCTTCTTCTCAACGGTACTAAATAAGTGACCCATTTAGGATACTTATCTATTAATTCATCAAATCCGTTAATGAATGGTTTTGAATCTCCTGGCGGTTTATTAGGCGGGATCGCTATTTGGGTATAGTCACCGGTAGCGTCAATTATTGATACAAATACGTCTTTCCAACTACTTAATAAACTAAAAACTAAGTTCTTAATGAATGTGGTCTTACCCGCGCCAGTAGTACCTATTACAAATAAGTGCTTGAAGAACTCGTACCTCGGCAGCTTAAGTGGTACCGATGTACCTAAATTTAGAGTTAACGGTGATGTTAAAGCACCAATAACTACGCCATCTGTAGGTAAACCGGTAACAACCTGCAATAGATGAGGATCCGTTGGTATGGCTACTGGTGATTGAGGCTCGATTGGAGAAGTTACTGGAAGCCCTTCTTCAGTAAGCATAGGTTCAGCCTCTATCAATGTAAAAGTCATTAAACCCTCAACCCTAAAATCTAAACCTAGACTTAGAGGTGTCGCGATTTCTGAAGCCGCATCAGCCCTAGAAACGCTCATTACCTTCAACCCAATATGCTTTAAACTCTTTAGATCGGTAGCTACTAAGTAATCTCCAACACCTACGGTCACCCCCTCACTAAAGTAAACACCCGGATCTACCTCAACTACTACCCTAACCCCACCCTCAGAAACCTTAGAGGGAGTCCTTCTACTTACAAACCCTATAATTTTACCGACAGCTGAGAGCTTAGATAAAGCTTCGTGAGACCTATGCTTAAGCATCTCAACTACGAAATTAAACCTATCCTCCATATTCGAACACCTCATAAGGGACTGATATCCCTCTTACTGCAAGCATGTTTATGAAGATATTCGCCATCTTAGAGAGCATGTTTTTACTATACGAGTCAGTTATAGTTAACCTATAAGGGAGTCCTAACCCATAATTAAGCGCTTCAAAAGCAACATACGACACTAACTCATCCACGAATTCATGTCCTACATCGTCATAAATCTCCTTAAGAATCTCAACCCTGAATATCGAATGACTACCATAGATAGATGACTTCGGTACTGCTACGTAAGTGAAGCATCTTGCAGGACCTCCCCCTAATTGATATAGGTAAATCGGTGTTCTAATAGGTTTTGACTTAATACCTAAATTACTGATTAAACGTTCCACATAATTTATGTCTGACTTACCGCCAGTGATTGATTGAGGTATATAGTAAGAATCTCTAATTCTCTTAACTATATTTAATGGGGTTAAGCCGTACTTAAATGACTTCCTAATCATATCTACTCTAAATTCATTAAGCTTGGCTAACTCATTATTCCACTTACACACTATTTTCGGGTGATACGATGGATAATATATGGGACCATCAATCATTAAGATTGTACCGCTAGGAATGGCATCTACAGCTTTTTCAATCATGTACGACTCCAAGAATATCCTGACGTCATGCGCTATAGCACCAGTTGGTAGCTCAGGGTCGTCGACGTATCTTGAGTTAAGCATCAGATAAGAATCTGTAACTCCTTCAGACTTATAACCAAATAACGTTCCAATAAAAGGTACCTCAAAATTCGTAGATGTGAAGCTAGGGTAAGTTACTATCTTTGAAGAACCTACTACACCTAAAGAAAACGCTATCTCGTTACTAGCTGTTAAGATGTTAGTTGAGGCTGCGTCGACTGCACAACTCATGAATGTTTTTGCAGGCATGTTGAGGACCTTAGGTTCATCAATAACATCTGCGTTCTGAATAGTCTCTGAAGTGTTGAGCTCCACAGATGCTCTACTATTAGATACATATGTACTTAGACCGTTTGCAAGCTCATTCAATAACTTCATTAGCATCTGCTACTTCAAACCCGAAATTAATACTATATTAATAATTTTTATTTATTAATTTATTAATATGTAACTACATACAGGAACATAGATAACTATTTTCTCTTAAATGTCACAAGTTATAGAATATTTTAATTTTAAGCTAGCTTATATCATTCAGTAATATTTACGTGGTATAAATGGAGAGACAGTCTAAAAGATTTAGCATTGGTAAAGTGGTGGCCGGAGGTTTCTGGCTCTACCTTAGTAGTATTATTGATAATTTCTCAGGCTTTATATACTGGATGATAGTTTCGGCGTTAGTTGGTCCTACAGCAATCGGTATCGCAAGTACTATTTCAAGCTTGTCTGGATTGATTACAAGTTTCTTAGGTTTAGGAATAGGCACAGGCGTTATAAGATTTTTTGGAATGTTTCTCGGGAGCGATGATAAGGATAGGCTTAGAGCGTACTTCTGGACTACCTACATCTTCAACTTACTGATACATTTAGGTGTTGGAGTATTTATCCTCTTACTAGGATTTGAGGGTTACGAGTTTAGCGGAATAACGAATGACATGTTTATCTTTACATCATTTATGGTGATAGCGGGGCTAAACTCCATACCATCATCGTTAGTGACTTCAATGCTTAGGACTGAAGTTATATTCGTATCAGTAATATTAAGTATATTTTTTAGATTCGCTGTAGGAATTACCCTAATATCGTATTATAGCTTAGGATGGGTTGGTGCGGTTATTGGTAACTTGATCCAACTATATACTCGATTAGTAATAATTAACCTATATTCTTTTAGGAAAGCACCTATTAAGATAGGTTTCTCGTATAAGGCACTTAGGGAGGTATTAATTGCTGGAATACCTTCATGGCTTCCAGGACTTATAACATCTATAGGTAGTTTAACTGGTATTTTATCTGTTTACGCAGTATCAGGGGCTTTAGAGACTGGTTATTACTATGTATCTTCAGCTATAGCTAACATAATCTTAATGATAGGCACTACTATATTATCGCTTACTTTTCCGGTATTAAGCGGTATGGATGATGGGAGGAAGAGAGCGTTATCTCAAGTTCTTAAGATTAGTATTGCATTAATAGCCCCTCCATCAATTTATGTAATGTTTTACTCGTGGGTTCCTCTCTCATGGCTTGGTAGCGAATACGTTAATTCAGCACCAGTCCTAACAACGTTATTATTATCGTCGATCCCGTTAGCAATTACTTCGGGTGTAGGAAGTCTCGTCTACGCTTATGGTAAGTACTCACTTATTCTAACAATCAATATGGTTACAAGCATTGTTAGGATGGTACTTTACTATATACTGATCCCTGAATATGGTGGCTTAGGTAGCGCAATATCGTTCACTATAGGTAGTTATGCAGGTTTTCTAGTGACATTATATGTTGCTAAGATGATTAGATTCATTGTAGAATGGCGTTTATTAGTTGAGACGGTTACCATACCTTTAATACTTGGAGGTGTTTGCTTCGTACTTAACGTTCATTGGCTAATAACGCTCACTATGGTAGCATCTTCATATATTATTTATCTGAAATCAAGAATTATAGGAAGGAAAGAATTAAGGGAAATTATGAAAGCACTACATATGGAATCACTAGCTATTAAGGTATATAACAAATACGGCGATATAATTAATAAGATACTAGGCCAAAGTTAAGGGAGTAACCAACCGTTAGATACTATTAATGTCTATACTAACCTACTATCGTAAGTTCTTTATCTCTAAATAACGCAACCATTAGAGCTAAAGCTGAAGTAGCTAAAGACACTAGACCTGTTGAAACGATCATCCTAGATGCGTCGTAATGCTCGATCACCTCAATTTTGAAATCATACGTAATACTTTCACCAAATCTATAAGAATTTGTTGCAATACTCACCACCACAGTTCTGAAAATCCCGTAAACCTCCTTCAACACACCATTATCACCGTAAACCAGACTTAAACGCTCTATATAGACCGGTACATTAACTACGGAGTCACCTATTTTTAATTTGGAGGTGGTATTTAGACCGACGACCTCTAATGAAGATGAGGAGGCGGTCTTATTAATTAATAAATCAAGACCTACCAGCCTATTAATTAATATTCTAGTGTAGGTATTTGTTATGGTCTGTACTTCTATATTATTGTTAACTAATCCAAATACTATACTCTCATTCAACTCAGCAATATTTAAGGCCCTACCATTAACATTAGCAACATAGATATCTAATTGATTAACATCGCTAATGATGATGGCTGAACCAGCTATTAATGATGCTATTAAAACTGATAGTAAGATCTTAGCTAATCTACCTAAACCACTAACGAATTCTATATCCCTAAAAATAACGTTAAATAAATGACCGTAATTACGCCAAGCCCTAAGTAATTCAATCCTCTCCCTCTTAATAACTAGAGGTAGTAGAGCAATCCCAGCTACGAAACCACCAGCATGCGCGAAGAATGCTACAGCAGCACCAAGTCTTGAATACCCATATATTACTTGGGTTGCGAACCAGAAGAGTAACCAGTAAGAAGCCCTAACAGTGAAGCATACTGGGAATATGAAGAAGAACCAGCACGCACTTAATGAAGTTCCCGGATAGAACATTAAATAAGCTGCTAAAACTCCACTTATAGCTCCAGAGGCTCCAAGAGCAGGAATCATCAACGCGTAAGCTCCTTGAATATAACTAAATGCTGTGTGGAATACCGTAGCTAGGATGCCTGACATAAAATAAAGCATTAAGAACCTCGAAGAACCTAAAGAATTCTCAACAGACTTACCAAATATGTAGAGGAAGTACATGTTGAAAAATATGTGGAGTATATCCCCATGGAGGAACATAGATGTAAAGACCCTATATAGGTTTAAAGGATCTTCTATCATTAGGATTGGGATATAGCTCCCTAATTCCACCCAATAATCACTTATAGACATAAACATGTTGCTGAGAGAAGTTATGACATAAGTTGCAACGTTAATTAGTATTAATGCAACCGTACCTTTAGGATACCCTAATTCATAACCACCGGGAAACACCCCTGTAGGTAAACCCTGAAGATGCCTACGTACGTACGGCAGTTTTATGTTAACCACACCCAATATTTAAGTATTAAATCCATTTAAATATACTGGACTGACCACAAAATTATATTATTTATATTATGTTATTTAATTAAAAAACCCAGCTAACATGTTATTATGGTGTCTGAAATAGGTGATAACGAGTATTTATGGTTGATATACGCAGTAGGTGCCTTCCTCATGTTCGGCATAACTAATTTCTTACTTAAGTTATCTAGTGTTAGAGGTGTCCCTTCTGTAGAGGGAACGATCGTTCTATGGATTTCTACAGGATTAGTAGGTCTAATAGCTATTCTCGTAATACTGATTAACGGCTCTATTAATCCATTAGTTAACCCTGCTCTTTCTAGACTGAACTTTAAATACTTCATAATACCGGT
>JAWBKW010000035.1:0-9809 GCA_038831135.1 Sulfolobales archaeon
CAAATATCCTTCGTTATAAAATTTAAGGATTGATTTGTTTTATAAACTGTTGATTACTAACGTAGAATTTCTATTTGAGAGATGAGTGATTATATCTACTTAAAAAAGTCATTAATAATTTATATTATTTAGTTCTTTAAATCTGTAGTTTTTAATTTTAGAGTATTCTTATACCGAGTTGCCCTAACACCATCACTATGAAGAAGAAGCAACACATTATGCAGAATAGTATTATCGGAGGCCAGTAATACCACTTCATTCTTAATTCCTTAGGTAACTTCCTATCAATATCCCAAAGCAGGTACCATGCGAAGAATCCGCCGAAGTTCGCGATGTTGGCTGAGAGTAGTAGGATTATGAGTGGTGCTGTACCGGTAGCTATGTAGGCTCCGAAGACGTATATAGCGAATGCCACATAAACTACTAAGAATGTGTAGTAAACCCTCCTAACATCACCCTTAGCCCACTTCCTAACACCTTCAGAAGTACTCCAAAGTAAGTCAGTCATATTCCTAGTCAACATATCAACCCACTGTAGCTGTGTGCCCCATAAAGTTATGAGTCCTATAAACGTTATTAAGTAGAAGCCTACGGGGCCCCACATAGCTCCGAATTGATTCGCTGTATGTGCAGCTATGGCCCAGGCAGGTAACGTAGTGCCTAACGGGACTACACTTCTAACCATAACTGATGGTAGTGTCATACCTACTACACCGAATGTAGCGTATATAAGCCACTGATCGTATATAACTAGCTTCTCCCAACGCTTCCAAGTAGCTAAGTTCTCAGGGGTTAGCTTAAATACCTTACCAACAGCAGATAACTCGATCTTCTTACCGCCAATCATTGCTGGGATATAACCGACGAGATGACCCATACCGTAGCCTTTATCCCTATAGTAATTGGTTAGTAAGTAGTTAATGGCTGAGGCCCAGCCAATATAACCCCACCAACCACCAAGTAAATACACATCAATTCCCTTAGGCATGTAACCAATACTTACGAAGCCTGTAGCTAGTTCACCCCATATTTCAGGTCTAGCAACAACTAAGGATAGTAAGAATACTACAAACGTAACTACAAGTACTTTAAATCTGAATACCGCTTCTAATGTTGAAGCTATCTTACCACCAACAGAAACCACCAACACACATATAAGGAATAATATCGCACCTAGAATCGTTACGAGCTGTATATCTCCAGTGCCTGGTAGTCTACCTAGGATGAATACAGCTAATGCCGTAGCAGCGCCTGAGGCCCAGCCAGGCCATGCAGCAGCTGCGAACAACACGAATGCTAGGAAAGGTATCCAGAACCACCTAGGTTTACTTCTAGCCATATAAACTAAGGCTGGCTCGCCAATAAGCACTGTAATCCTAGCAAACGCTATATTATATACTGCCTGAAGTACTACGCCAACCCAAACCAACCAGAATAGGTATAGACCGTAACGGGCTGCTATTGATGGCCCCATAATCCATTCTCCAGAACCTAAAGCACCACCTAAAGCCATGAATGAAGGACCTAATATTGTGGCGAATAACTTCCAACCACTAAGCTTCGGAACCTTAAACACTTCCTCAGGCGTGGGTAACTTCTCAACAACCTCTAAAGCAGGACCCTCACCTAAACGGAAGTATTCTTTAGTTTCCTTAGCCATAACAACACCTTCCTCCTCACCTCTAGGTTGAGTTTAAAAGTTTTGATGTGAAAATATGTTTATACATAAATCGAATTATATTATAAATTATTTACTTATAAAATTATTATCAATCTACAATAAATATATATTATAAAATTCCACTTTATACTGTTTAAAGGGGGGTCTACGGTTTAGGCGTGATCTCCTTTAACGTACCTTCAACCATATTTAGGGATCTGTCAACGAATTCTAGTACTCTGGGATCGTGTGTGACTATGATTATGGTTGTGTTGAAGTCCTTCCTAACGTTTCTGAAGAGTTCCATCACCTTTATAGCGTTACTCCAATCTAAATTAGCTGTTGGTTCATCAGCTAGTAGTACTGAGGGAGTAGTAACTAACGCTCTAGCAATTGCTACTCTCTGTCTCTCACCGCCGCTTAAGTGTGTAGGCCTTAAATTCTCCTTACCCTTTAAACTCATATATTCTATGACTTCCGAAACGTTTTTCGCCCTACTGACCTTATCAACTCCGGAGATGAGGAGTGGGAGCTCAATATTCTCGAAAACAGTTAATGTCTCAACTAATCCATAGTCTTGCGGGATATAACTAACTATTGAATTCCTAATCATTGATAGCCCTACCTCATCAAGTAGGTTTAAATTATAACCACTAACTATTACGTCACCTCTATCGGGTTTTTCAAGCCCTGCAATAATCCTGAGTAAGGTAGTCTTACCTGAACCACTAGGTCCGTGTATACCTATCATTTCACCACGTCTGAAGACAGCGTTAACGTTCCTTAAAACAGTAATTAACTCATTACCAAATTTATAGCTTTTCCAAACATCCCTCAGCAACACTGAAACCTCATACATCGCTGATACCCACCACATAATCTCAGCACTATATGCCCTAATATCTTATTACTAAGGAGGGTTTCCAAATAGTAATGCGGACTACCTAAACAATTAAGTAATTATTGAAGTTAGGTGTCTCTTAATCCTCAGATACATCATGTAGAGGATTAAGGTTGCTATTAACGCATCTACGAATAAAGCGGCTAAAACCTTAATGAGTTCTGCCTTAATAGCTATAGGTATTAAACCTATGAGGGATGTTACTAGGGATGCAGTAATTATATATGCCCTAACAGTTGATGGTTTAGCTCCAGAGATCCTTAAAACATAAAATATGGTGTTATGGCTGTCGGAATCCGAAAGTAATGCAGTAGAGATATTTAATAAACCTATGAAGATTAGTAGGTCAGATATCTGCGGGTGTTTAACGTATATGGAGTAGTATAGGAGTAGTGAGGAGATAATCACCAGTATATAAACACCTTTACCTCTAGAGAGGATTTTAAGAGCTATTGAGCACCCTGGCTCATTACCCATACCCTAAGACCACCCACAATCTTAGATTCGAAAAGCCTAAGAACGCTTTCAAGCTGCTTCTCAGATAATTCCTCAATACTCCACACGAATATGTTGAACGATAGTTCAATATCTCTCTCACCGTAATTCCCAGCAAATAAGTCTAAGTCAACGCCTACACCCCAAGAACCTCTAAATCTGCAGGAAGCATGTAAAAATCCTCCCGAAGGTTCGCACTTCATATCTATGTCCTTAAGTTCGAAGAACTCTTCATTATTAAGTAACTCTGACAACACGTTAAGGGCTTTACATGTATCGACCCCCTTAACTATTAAGTTAAACTTCGTTGAGACAGGTGTTGGAACGACTTCAATAACGCTTACGTTAAATACCTTCCTATTAATGAATACTATAACAGCTGTAGTTGATATTATGAAGGTTGTAAACGAATTTATAGCTGAGTATACCCCGAAAACATTATTGATCACCGCTACAGAAGAGATACCTATAACTGATAAGATTATCCCTACGAAAATCGTTAATATCGCTGTTAGGTTCCAGGGCTGAAGACCTGCAATGCTTAACTTACTGTATATTAGTCTAACCTTAGGCTGTAGCGATATGAAAGTAACTGATAAGATTATTGATGAGATAAGCGCAGACACTATTGCGGAGATAAAGGAGTCGGTAGTGGGTAATCCATAACTACTTGATGTCTCAAGGATGTTATCCCTTAAAACCATAACGATTCCGTCATACTTACTCATTATTTCTGAAAATACTGTAACATTTATAGTTTCTAATTCCTCCTTACTAAACTCTATAACTAAGTCAGTAGTAACTGGTTTAGAGGAGTTGATGAGCTTAGAGACTGTTGAAGTAGTAGAAATTAATACAGCATCTACGGGTATAGTTATTGGTTTAGTTCCTAAGTACGCCTCAACAGGTAATAAAGGTATGCCATAAAAGATCGATATATTCTCAATTATTTCAGGATTAAGTGACATTAGTAAATATTCGGAGCTAAATAACGTTACTGTCTTGTTGTACGTTTTTGTAGAGCCTAGAACTAGTAAGTGGTCGTTAAGTGATAAGTCTTTAAATAAGTGAGCTGATTTAGTGGATGGAATGCCAACCAAAGCATATATAGATAATTTCTCCTCATTCGGCGTTAGTACGAGCTTATCATCAAGAACGTATCTTATGTAGGTATAGGTCCTACCTCTAAACTCGCTTAAGTATTGTTCTAAATCACCTATTGATACGGGTTCTTTGAATTTTACATATGCTGCATAAATACCTGTATGACCGATATCTCTAGAGCTTACTGAGAGGCTGTATTGCGTGGATACCGCCGATAACGTCATACATGTAGGCAGCATGAAGAAAGCAATTAATAATATGGGGGAACGTATAAAGCCTACAATAACTTTATATGTGACTATTACCCTTGATGAAATGTCTTTACGGAGTTCTGCAATTTCCTCCCTTAGCTCATGATGTGACGTTCTGAAGCTCTTTACGACGTGATATATTGAGAAGATGAGGACTGCCGCATAGGTCAATGCCATAATGATTTCAAGCAATTAAATCACCGAAATAAGTGAGATTATGGTGTATGCGGCGACCGCTAAGCCGCAACCAGCTAATGCTAATGCAACATTAACTAATAGGAATTCGTAGACCTCAGCCCCCAGTCTAATGGTTAGATACTTAATTAAGCTGGCTATTATGAAGAGAAACGCTACATCAGGGGTTAGAGTTATACCTAACATTATCGAGAATATAGATATCCCTAATTTAGTGAATTTGAAGGTCATGCCTAAAGCCAACATGATGAGAGCGCCTATTAAGACTGCCTCAATGCTGAATGCGCTAAGATCGCCGGAGTATATAGCCTTCATCCATGTGACTGTGGGTAGCCAGCGGATTAAGTTGAATTTAGGTGATTCAACCCCATATATGCTTAGGAGTAAATGCCCATACATTAGAGTTATTGGGGCACTTATTAACATAGAAATTATTAAGAGATAGGAGGTAAGTTCTACATCAATACCTAATAACTTAGCAGATTTAGACATAGCTGTTGAGGTACCAGCTACGAATTGAGGCATTGGCACACCTGTGTAAGGATCTAAGAATATGTAAGGGGCAGCGCCCCTATATCCGGAAGCAAATAGTGTTAGAGTTATTAGCGGTAACGTAGACTGCGATGTAGTTCCTGTCTCACCTGTTGCTCTTACAGTCATTAACGTAATGAAGACGTAGAGAGGTATTAAGAGAATCATTACTAGAGCAGATAAGGAGTTAACTATTTCTGGAACTAATATTAGGGGAGGAAGTATAGTAGCCGAGAGTATAGCGATTGCTATCGCTAGTCTATTGAGTTCATACCTAGCCATAATTAAGTACTTAATAGTTGATACGTATAGCTTACGTTCTTGAATGATGTAGAACATAGTTACGGAAGCTATAGAACCTACAAGTATTGAAGCTGTGAGAGGGGATACCGAGATCGCTAATTCTTGAGCCGTAATAGCTGGTAAGGGACTGTAGAGACCTAAGTATACTAGAAGAGATGTAACTATAGTGTACATTACTGCATTACCTAAACCTATCCCTAAAGACGTGTTTAGAGGTATTAAGAGCGCTATTAAGAAGATCATTATGTCTAACGATAAGGCTAGCGATACTCCGGGAAAGGCTGACTGAATTATTGGGGTTAAATCTATTGATGGTGGTGAAGACGTTAAGAAGAGTAGCTCTAAAGTAAAACCGACTAATATCGGTATTGCTACGTTCTTAGATTTCAATAACCTAACCACCGAGATAGTTAGAGTTAATGCTATACCTATAGGGAAAGGCAGTTTCTCCCTCTCTATGAAGTGTTTATGGAAAACGTGAGCTATTAAAACACCTGATACGGTTATCGAAGTAGCAAATAAGTAAAACAATAAAGTGTTGAGATCTATGAAGCCTTTGAAGTAGGTCCACTGGGGAATCCCTACAGCCTCAGGATCGGAGACCCTAGAAAGCATAGTGTACGTTACGTACATACCTGAAGTTATGGTTGTAGTTATGGAAAAACCTGACGCTACTAAAGTGGCTAGGAAATGATCGAGTAAAGGCATTTTCCTCTTAAAAATCACTAAATACAACGCATAAATCAGTATAGCTGATGTGATCGGAGATAACTCAGCAGTGGTATACCCAGTCACTGCGTACCCGTAAGTATCTATAAAACCCATCAAAAGACCTACCACGAATCCTAGAATAAGTGATTCCATAATCAATTACCTTAAATTAGTGATGCATTAATACCGCCACTCCTAACCAAGTCTGAACTCTTGAGTAAAATTTCTTCAACTGCTTCATTAATATCCTTACTACCTAGCCTCAACACAACATCATAAACCTCTTTGATAGCCTCATATCTATGCTTAACCTCATCAAACTTACCATCATTAATTAATGGCGGTAATTTAGTGTAATGAATTAAGGCCTCGACCAACAAAGAATTAGCTCTACTGAAGGCTAACTTACTTCCACTACCCTCATAACAACATATCGGACGTAATGAGACCTTCGCAACTGATTCATCAATTTTATCCATGCTTATAACCATAGTCTCAACGTATAGATCTATACTCCCTAAAATCCTCGGAGGTCTAATATGCCTGGACTTACCGTATTTAATTCTTTCAGGCTTGAATAATGCATAGTAGTAGATTAGGGAATCATTAGTTATGTTTAAAAGTACTTCCCCAACACTTACTATATTAGAATACGTTCTAGTACTTATGTATGGTTTCAGAATAATTGAATCGTTAAATAATTCAACACCCATAGGGGCTGAATTATATACCCCTTCAACATCAATAGTGGTCGCTACACATTCGTGATGACCGTACCTTAAGTATTGTCTTAAGTCTCTGCAAGCATCACGCATTACCAGCACCATACTCTAATAACTCAAAAGTATGGCTGTATATAAAGATACTTTATTATGGTGGTGATACTATTATAGATGACTATGATGAATGACTTAAGAGATAGTGTTAGGTGGGCCTACATCTACGACCTCATACGCTTAGACATGGGTTTCAATTATTTAGATGACTATTACGCGTCGCAGGTCCTTAACACATTAATTAAGGAGTTCGTAGATACATACGTAACAGAGATGAGGGTTAGGAAACTTATAGAGGGTTCTGATGCTTACGTTGTTGGTGCAGGACCTAAATGTTTTGAAGAGCTTAAGTCCTTGGAGAGACCTCCTGAAGTATTAATAGCGGCTGATGGTGCGATGAGGTGTTGCTTAGATGCTGGTTACAAACCAGATATAGTTGTTAGTGATTTAGATGGATTAGTAGTAGATGATTTGAGGTATGAAGATATCATATATGTGGTCCATGCCCACGGAAACAACGTAGATAAATTACTAAGGTACGTGGGGCTTATCCGAGGAGACTTACTAGGCACGAACCAATGCATCCAATACGGTAAGTTAAGGGTTTATGGAGGGTTTACAGATGGTGATAGGGCAGTATTCCTAGCTAATTACTTTAAAGCTAGGACGATAAGGTTGGTGGGGTTTGACTTAAGGAGTGGGGTCGTAGGTAAGTACTCAAAACCGTGGATGGGTATGGAATCGTACGCGACACCGCTTAAGATGCGGAAGTTTAGATGGGCTGAAAGACTGCTTAAAATGTTAGGCCTAAACGTTAGTTAATCATATTTAAACCCTGCAACCCATCAACCGTTTAGGGTTGAAACATGATAAGGAGCTCCGATAGGGTTGTTGAGGCTAAAGCTGGGTATCGACTACATTTAGGATTTTACAGGCTTTACGACCACCCATATATGTATGGCTCTATAGGGATTTCCATCGAGGAACCCCATATATCTGTCCTTGTCCGAAGCAGTCAATCACTAAGAATTAAATGTAGTACTAAGGTATGTGAGGATTTAATAGCTTCAGTCGCTAAGTCCCTCAATGCTATGGATGCGGATATCGAAGTAGGTGGGTTTTTAAGTCATCATGTAGGCCTAGGATCAAGGACTAGAGTGCTGCTTACAGCATACGTAGCCCTTACGAATTATTTAGGGGTTGAGATTAACCCCACCGCTATAGCTAAGCTACTTGGTAAGAAGATCTCTGGGGTTGGGATTTACTCATTCTTTTATGGTAATTTAGTTGTAGATAGTGGTTTAAGAATGAATGATGACTCGATCACCTACCCTAAATTACTACATATCTATGAAGTACCTGATAACTGGTACTTAATTATAGTTATGCCGGAAGGGTTTAGAGGGTTAAGTGAGGAGGAAGAGTATAACATCATTAAAAATGTTGAGTCATTTCCTAAGCAGGATTTACTCTATAAGGAATTTGTTAGTCTCCTAACGTCTCTCAGCTTAGGTGATTTCAACAACTTTACCAAGGCATTGTCTAATATGCAACGATTAATAGGTGAATACTTCAGTAAGTATCAAGGAGGTCTCTTCGCCCACGATGCTGACACTGAATTAGTTAAGTATCTTGAAAGGGAAGGTGTTAGAGGAGTGGGTCAGAGTAGCTGGGGACCTACAATATATGGTTTCGTAGATAATTACGCTAAGGCATTAAGTGTGAGGACTTCCGTACTAGATTATGCGGAAAGGAAAGGACTAGACGTGAAGTGCTGGATTACTAATGTTGCTAAGTTAGGGCATCAGGTTTTTATCCACCGCATTAGTTGATTAAGAATCTATTTAAGTTGCTTACCAACATTTGATATAGGCTTAGGAGGCTTAAGAGATGAAGGTAGGTATAGTACATGATTCACCTGTACCAACACTAAGTTCTAGGCAGTTAATGCTTGCGCTCATGAAGAGAGGTGTTGAGAGTTCCTATATAAGGATTTCGAAGCTGGCCTCCGTAATAGATGAGCAGGGTATTAAGGTAATGTACGGGAATGAAGTCGGTGATTTTATAGATGCTTTGATAATAAGGAGTTTAGGTTTTTTAACTACGTTGGAGCAGGTTTTCAGACGTGCCGACATCATTAGACAATTGGAGTTTTCGGGGACAAAAATCATTAATCCCATAGAGTCGATGCTGATGGCGCGAGATAAGTACGCGTCAATATTAGCTCTTAAAGCTGCAGGTATTAACGTCCCTCCAACTGCTGTGGTAGAGGAAGTCTTCACTGCGGTTGAGATATGTAGGAAGTGGGGGGATGTGGTAATAAAGCCTATGATGGGTAGCATGGGTTACGGTTCAGTAAGAACATCCGATCCTGACTTAGTCTTCACCATAGCTAAGACATGGTTAACTCATGGTCAACCGATCTACATACAGAAATACGTACCTAAGCCTGGCAGGGATATAAGAGTATTCGTGGTTGGAGGTGAGGTACTAGGCGGTTACTACAGATATTCAGTAGATGGGGGGTGGAAGACTAATATTGCTCAAGGTGCGCGGGCTGAGAAGATAGAGAAACTAGATAGAGAAGTAATTGATATGACGTTAAAAGCTGTTAATACATTAAAACTCCACTATGCTGGGGTTGACATTGGCGAGACAGGTGAAGGATTCGTTATCTTCGAGGTTAATGCAGCACCTCAATGGTCCGGCTTTATGTCAGCCACCGGAGTCAATCCGAGTGAGAAGATCGCTGATTACGTGATTAAATTAATTAAAAATTGAATCATATTGAGGTATGCGATAGAATCTCAACAACCTCATAGGGAGTACGTAACGTCCTTAGAACGGATAACAACTTAACCTCAACTAAACCATCTATAATG
>JAWBKW010000036.1:0-9515 GCA_038831135.1 Sulfolobales archaeon
GGCCTTAGTCACTTGCTGCTTGTAGCCTTCTAAATCACCTGCTAGGTAGAGGGGCCAGCCGCAGCAAGGCTCACCATCCAAAACAGCTACATCACCACCAACCAAACCACTAATTAATTGGTAGGCGTTTGCTGATGTTTCAGGCCCCCTTATCGATGAAGTGCATCCAGCCCAGTAAAGGACTTTACCATTAGTGTTTGGTTTCTCGGGTAGGTAGTCTACCCACATAGCCTTAATTGACTGATCAACTCCGTATGGGTTGTTTAAGTTGCTTACGTTGTTTGATACGAACTTAACTTCCTCAGGTGTTAGGCCTGAGTCACTTAAGTAGTGTCTAGCGGCTAGGTATAGGTCTGTGAGCTTAAGTGATGCTATACACTTAACCTCGCAGAAGCCGCATAAGGTGCAGTAAATCCTCTTAGTTAGTTCGGCCCTAGGCTTCAACTCATCTAATACGACGCCCCTCGTCTGGAGTAACCTACCTCTAGGTCCGTAGGTCTCTATGAAGTCACTTACCTTAAGTACCGGGCATGCTGGGGTGCAGAAACCGCATTGCTTGCAGTAATCTATGAACTTACTTGCGTCGTTCCTTAATTCCTCCTTAGTGTAGACCATCTTAATCACCAATAATCAAATATCTTACCCGGGTTCATAATGCCCTTAGGGTCTATTAACTTTTTAACTCCCTTCATGATCTCTAAGATCCTCTCACTATTCTTAGCCCTTAACTCCTTAAGGAGTAGGTCCTTCCTCTCAATCCCTACGCCATGCTCACCAGATATAGAACCACCTAAGTCTATTGAGTACCCCTCAATCTCAATTAGTGCTGGCCTCGCCTTAGTCCACCACTCATCCTTAGACTGTAGTCCAACCAACGGGTGTAGGTTGCCGTCACCTGCATGACCGATCAAACCTATAGTTACGTCATACTTAGCGGATACCTCCCTAATCTTCTTAACTATCGCCGGCAGCGCTGAGAGAGGTACTGAGAGATCGCCCATGAATGAGAATGGGAAGGCTGCAGCGAACGTCGGATATGCCTGCTTACGCACAGCATATAGCTTAGCCATCTCGTCAGGGTCTGTGGTGAATCTCACGTCAGCAGCTCCTGAAGCCTTAAGCACTTCAGCAACTTCATTAAGTAAGTTATTTAAAACCTCCTTAGGCGCGTCTATATCGACTATAACCATGTTCTTCTCAGGGAAGTTAAGGCCTTTAATCTTATTAGCGAGCTTAACAACTATGTCATCCATGAACTCAAGGATTAGTGGGGTGAACCCCCTCCTCCTAAGCTCGTATACCCCTTTAGCAGCGTCCTCAACGTTGTCGAAGTACGCAACAACCCTACCCACGGACTTAGGTGCTGGAACTATCTTAAACCAACCACGCGTTATCACACCTAAAGTACCTTCAGAACCTATGAATATGTGCATTAAGTCATAACCAGTTGCCTGCTTATATACGGGGGCCCCTAACGTGAGTACCTGACCGTCAGGTAACACAACCTCAATGCCTAACGTTACGTGCCTCATAGTTCCGTATCTAGCGCCCCTCATACCGCCAGCATCCATAGCTAATGCCCCACCGACAGTTGCTGCTTCAGCGCTTGCAGGATCTACTGGGAACATAAAGCCGTACTTCCTACACTCCTTATCAACCTCATCTACGTACGCCCCAGCCTCAGCCTCAACCACTCCGTTAGCTACGTCAACCTTAATACCCCTCATAGGCCTTAAATCAAGTACTATAGAGCCTTTAGAAGGTGTTGAAGCGCCTATGACGCTGGTCCCGCTACCCCTAGGAACTACTGGAATTCCGTACTCGTAAGCGAACTTAAGCACCTTAGAGACGTCCTCAGAATTATGTACCTTAACTATAGCTATGGGCTCCTCCCTAACTACGGCGTATGCTGTGAAGCTATACGTGTAGAGCTCCTCAGGATCCGCGATGACGTTCTCAGAACCCAGTAACTCCGTCAGCTTAGAAATAACCCACTCATAACCCATTATATCCCCATTTAAAGTTTGGGTAAGGTATTATAAATTTTGTTGAGGTGTTTTGACAATCATTACTTAAAGTTAGAAAGTCTAACACAGCATCAATCAAACCGTTAGACCCACCTAATCCAATCAAGTAGTAACTGCTTAAGTAGGACCTTAGATAAAGCCCTTAACCACAACTACTATAGTTAATAAACCTATCAATACCTGCGTTAGGGCTAAGGTTAAAGTAACTCTAGTCTCTGTGGGTTTAATGCCTAACCTCCTTAATAGTTTGATCGTTAGGTGTGTTAGGCTGTATACCTTACTGTAAGGCGGTTCTAACGAACCATCACTCCTAGGCAGTCCGAAGTTCTCCTTATATATACCGTCTTTAAGCCCTCTAATAAATAAGATAAACTCTATGAAGTATAGGGTGAAGAGCGTCACACCGAACTTCTCCATATTACCTAATATCACTATTGACGCGTAGTAAGCCCCTACAGAGTATGTGAGGGTGTTGCCGGGGAATACCTTAGCCGGGTACCAATTATACTTAATAAATGCTAGTAAGGCAGCTAACATAACTATAGATGCCTCAAAAACTAATGTAATGCCTTTTAAGTAGGAGAATATGGCTGTAGACAACATTAACGCAATACCCATACATGCCTCCAACCCGTTATAACCTGCAATCATGTTGAAGGCGTTAGCACACCCTAAAACACCTATAGGGACTAATATTAACGGGTATAGCGTGCCTAAATCAACCACACCTACGAAGGGTATCGATATCGTTGAGACTCCAGCCCTAATAACTACTAAGGGGGCTGAGATAGGGATTAAGAAGAATACCCTCATCCATACAGGCAACCCCTTCTTCCAGCCAAGTACGTCATCCATAAACCCGAGTAAGGAAGTTAGGAGTAGTAAGGACGTTAAGGCGAATAAGTCATCACTGTAGAACGTCTCACCACCTAAGTACCTATGAAGTGATGCAAGTATGTAGAGCCCGAAAGTACACCCAACCGCTACCCATAACCCCCCACCCTCAGCAACAAATACCGCATTAAACTTATTCATATCCTTACCAACGAAGCCCCTCTTAACAGCTACTCTAACCCAGTAAGGGGTAATTAAGTACGTCATTAGGAAGGCAGCAACCGTAGACACTAACGTGAACACCACCCAACACATTAGTACTACCCCACCCTCAACAATTTAAGGAAGAGCATTAAAGCTTTAAAATGCTAACTTAATAGAGGCTTAATCAGCAAATACTAAGAAGCCATTATTAAGTCTCGTCAGTTCAGCGAACTGAGTTGCGAGGTATACTACATATACTGTATTGCCTGATTTATAGGTGTATTTGACGCCGCTTAATGATGGATTAGTAGTTACTTGAGTATTAGATAGTGGTATATCGACCCCGAATCTTAGGTAGTATGCGCCTGATGGGTACAGTACGTCCCCTGAGACCCTCATTCTGTAGCCTTGAGTGTCTGGTATGAAGTTTACGTGTATCCTCCAGTAGTTGGTGCATGAACTCCAGCAGTAGCGTAGGTCGAATGTGGTGTTCTGCCCTAAGTTCAGGGTCGTAACTCCTTGAAGGCTCGCTGTAACGTAGTAGCTGAAGTTGTATGTGCCGGCAGTAGGTACGTTACGGATCGTTACTAGGTCCCCCGAGTACCAGCTCTCACTACCGGCTGTGAAGTACTCATAGTCCCTTAACACGGCGTTATTGGGTTCTAAGGTGATTAAGTCGTTGACTACGTGGCTCCAACCCCCTAAGTGTTGATTCCTTAAGTACTCAACCACAGGGCTTGAAGTGTTAGTGAGGTTCACCCACGCAATCATTTGAGGTAGCGATCCATAACTACCCAACTTATACCTAATTACGTAAGTACCGTTAGTAAGCGGTGTGAAGAACGTAAGTGAGTCAAGAGTTGATGAGGCGAGATTACTCGGTCTGTAGAGTGTTAACCTACTACCGTCAGGCGATATTACCTCAGGCACTGCAGCAGTAGTTGCTGGCAGGAATACATACTTACCGACCTCAGAACCACTAATCATTACAGGTATTTCGTAGTTTAGGATGAATGAGGTAAGCCTAAGGCTTAATGAATTAGTTGATGCGAACCTAAAACCAACTAAGAACAGCGCCTCACCCATCTTAAGAGAGTTAAGTATTTGCCCGGCATTTAATGTTAATGAGAGCGTTGTAGTTGAGTTAGGAGGTAACGACGCTGATTGAGTACTGCCCTCCCAAGTATAGATGGGCCTAATTACTGAGTATCTAATGGGTGCTTCAAGTGTTGGGTTGGTTTGGTAGGGCATTATCGGAAGTCCCTTAACGTAGTCCTCAGGACTTACAACGTATATAACCGGCTTTAAGTGCAGGCTTACCCAACCCCCTAGGTTCTTAACCTCGAATACTAGGTCTAGGGTTCTATTACATGATACCACCATGGGGTACGCCCACAGACCTGCCACACCACTCATTAATGTTTCATAACTTATGTACCAGCCTGAGGATGAACCGGATACCGACTCATACCACTTAACATAGGCGCTGTGCTGCGAGTCAAGCCTGTAGTAACCCATACCCATGTAGGTAACTGTCGTGGAGCCGGACCCGAATACACTACCCACCTTACTTGGATCGCTTCGTGGGTCCGAGTAAATATACCAATCACCCTTAGATACTGTGTGGGAGTTACCTGTGATGAATGCGTAACCTACTGGTAAGTAATTAGCTTCAGGGTCGTAGGGCAGTCCAGGCACCGGGTTATTCATGAAGGAGTTTAAGTTTTTGAGTATGCCCACATATATTAGAGGTCTTAAATAGTTACTTGAGTTTAAGTATTGTATATTGATACTTCTCATATAGTCTGGAGCTGTTTGGTTTACGTTCTTAATGATCCCGTCGTCAATTACGAAGTACTTACCTCCTTCAAGTATGATTAGTATATATGAGTTGTTGAGTATTAGGGGATCTACAACTTCTTTAGGGAGTATTTTCTCATAATTATTGTTTATGGTGGTACTACCTAATAAGGTGTTTATTCCTGAAGTAGTTAGGGCTAATGCGGATACTACCTTCACAGGTGGGTTATTACTCCTTACGTATAGGCCGTCCCCACCATATACTACCTCAACGTCCTTAGCTGAATTACTAATCTGGTTTAATATCTCGTAGTTGATCTTAGCTAACTGTGTGGGGGCCCTCCTCAACTCTATAGATATGTACGTAATTACTGGGGTGAGGATCATGAATATAAGTAGTGCTGAGGTTAGTGTTGAGAGTGAGCCCCTCATAAACTCACCTGAGTTCTAAGGAATTAACCCTCACTAAGTAATTACTGACTAATACGTAGGTGTTTGAGGGGTCTACGTTATCTAGATCTATTATTAGGGGGCTTTGAGGGTTAACTACGTAGTTAGAGGTCTTAGTTCCTCCGTACATAACCGCAATTTCTAGGGGACTATCTCCATAGTTCACAACTATTAAGTAGTTCCTGCCTCCATACTTAATTGATAGCGCTAGTGGAGGTACTCCAACACTTAATGAGTGATCGCTACGTAAGTAATTACTTAAATCTGTGAGTAGTGCTGTGAAGGCACCTGATAAACTAATTACTATTAAGGTTAGCATTATATCCACATATAACTCGCTAATGCCTTTCCTTAGAGACACTTAACCCCTTAAGGTAGTGGAGGTATTAAAAATGTTTTATTTTTTGAGTTTATGTGATAGATTAATAATTAGGTTGAAGTACTTCAACGCCTCCCGAACGTAACCCTCATCAATTAACCCATGCGGTGTGGGCGTTTCTAAGACCCTCTTAGGTATCCTAAGGTCCAGCGGGTTGAATCCTTCTGAGTACTTAATCATTTGCTTCTCTACCCATATCTCCCTACCTAACTTCTTAAGTTCTTCCACACTCACTTCCTTCCTTAAAGGCTTGAAGCACTTCTCAACTAATTCAGGTCTGTACATACCTCTAGCGAATAAGCATACTGCGAGGCTTGTGAGGACCTGCCTCCAGGACTCCTCCTCAATAATCCTCTCCACAGCCTCTTGAGGTGGTGGTACGGGCTTCTTAGTAGCTAGTAATTCCTGATCCGCTGAGTAAGCACCTGAGTCTAGGTGGCTGTGTCTAGAGCCGATGAGGAGTGAGATTATGAAGAGCGGTCCTGTGTGGTAGCCGGCCGGCTCAACCCTATTGAACGCTATAGCGTATTCACTACCTCCGTACCTCCTAGCAACTTCATCAACCCCTAAAGCCATAGCTTTATAGAACTCGTTGGGTTGCCTAACTATGTTCCTAACAACCTTTATGTAGGATTCGTAATCACCCCAACTGAGCTTAGTGAGTAATTCCTTCTCAGTGATGACTCCATTAACGAACGCTTCAGTAGCCCAAGCCAGGATTACTCCAGTAGATATAGCGTCCAGTCCCTCCTCCTCAACAGCATCTAATAGTTTTAGGAAGCCCTCCCTAGAACCTACACCTAAATTAGTTGCTAGCGCGTAGAGTGGTTCGTGGTCGTATGAGATGAACCTCATCTTATAGAAGTAGGGTTCCTCGGGGTAGGGCTCCCTCAGGGCTGCTATGTGGATGCATGCTGTGGGGCATCCAGCACATGCAACCCTCCTAGCTAGGACTGTCTCAGCTAGTTTCTCACCGCTGATTTCCTCAGCATGTTCGAAAGTTCCTGAGCTGAAGTTCCTAGTGGGTAACGCCTTAATACTATTTAGTACTAAGATGTTTGCAGCTGTTCCTAGGTCGTGGTACTTCTTCATCGCTGTGGATTTAACAGCTAATTCGTAGACTTCATTATAGACAGATCTATATGTGGGGATGTCTGGTATCGTAAAGCCTTTACGACCCACTATTATTACTGCTTTAAGCTTCTTAGCCCCGAATACTGCCCCCAGACCTAACCTACCGAAGTGCCTGTAAGTCTCAGTAACTACTGAGGCGTACCTAACTAAGTTCTCACCAGCTCTACCAATCCTCATTATCGCCCTATGACCAGACCCCGCAGTAACCTCCCTCAAGATCCTCCCAACAGTTTCAGTACTCCTCATACCCCAAAGAACTGATGCGTCCCTAAACCTAACCCTACCGTCCTCAATGACTAGGTATATAGGCCTATCGCTGGAGCCCTTAATCACTATAGCCCCGTAACCAGCAAACCTAATAGCTAGTGCTGACCTACCGCCTGCATGACTTTCTGAGAAGTAATTATTTAGAGGTGATTTGAAGACCGCAACCGTCTTAGATGCTAATGGGTAGATTCCAGTGAGTGGACCCACCGCAAATATTATAACGTTTTCAGGTCCTAAGGGGTCTACACCCTTAGGCACTTCCTCCTTATAGAGTTGCGTAGCTACCCCTACACCCCCCAACCACTTACTAAATAGGTCTTCCCTAGGCTCAACCCAGGAAGTCTTACGGGTTAGATCTACGTATAACACGTTAGAGAGGGACTTAAACCAATCCATTAAACCACCTCCTCCAGAGATAATACGCTGTGGGGGCAGTAATTCACGCAGAACCCGCAGTGAACGCATATTACTGGTTTATCTGATTCGTAATCCCACATCACAGCACCTATATCACATGCCTCCCTACAAAGCCCGCAGCCAATGCATTTAGTAAGGTCTAGAATTACCCCACCCCCCTCCCTAACTTTAAGAGCGTTGGTAGGGCATACCCTAGCGCATGGGGGGTCCTTACACGCCCTACAAACAATTAAGGTGAAACCCCTCTCAAACCCGCCTGCACTCCTAACCCATATCGCTGACTTACTATGACCTACAACACCAAACCTCCTACTACACGCAAGCATGCATAGCTGGCAACCAACGCATTTATTAACGTCAATAACTACTAAACGCTTCATAAAAGCACCTAAGAAATAGCAATTACGGAGTTAATAATTATTTAGGAAAAACCAAAAAACGTGTTAGGATTAGAAAACTCTAATACCTAACAACCTACCTAATATGAATACTGCTACGAAGAAGAACCAGCATAGGACGGCGTAAGCAACTAGGAATATCCAGTAATACCACCTAAGTCTTAACTCCTTAGGTAGCTTCCTCTCAAGCCAGTATAGGAGGAATACCGCGTAGCCGCCGAAGTTCGCGATGTTGGCTGAGAGTAGTAGGATTATGAGTGGTGCTGCCTGCCATATAGCCCACATAGCGAATGTTATGTAGCACGCCATGAATGGGTAGTAAATCCTCCTAGCATCGCCCTTAGCCCACTTCCTAACACCTTCAGAAGTACTCCAAAGTAAGTCAGTCATATTCCTAGTTAAAGTATCCATTATCTGGAGTTGCGTACCCCACAACACTACCAAACCTATGAAGGATATGAAGTAGTAACCTACGGGGCCCCACATAGCTCCGAACTGCGTTGCTACATGTGCTGCTATACCCCACTCAGGTAGTTTAGTGCCTACCGGTATGAAGGAAGCGACGAGTATTGCCGGCATACTCATACCTACAACTCCGAATGGGAAGAATATCAACCACTGATCCCATACTAATAGCTTCTCCCAACGCTTCCAAGTAACTAAGTTCTCAGGAGTGAACTTAAATATCTTACCAACAGGGGATACCTCTATCTTCTTACCACCGATTATGGCTGGTAAGTAACCGACTAATGAACCCATACCGTAGCCTTTATCCCTATACCAATTACTCATCAGGAAGTTAATAGCTGATAACCACCCTGTATAGCCCCACCAACCACCGAGTAGGAATATATCAGCCCCTGGAGGTATGTACCCAACGCTTGCGTAACCTTCTAAAGCACCAGCCCATATCTCAGGCTTACCGTATATTATCGCTAGGATGAATACTGTGAATGTAACGAAGAGGACCTTAAACCTAAATATGTATTCTAAAGTGTTGTAGATCTTACCACCAAACATCACCACGAAGAACGTGAATAGGAATAGACCTATCCCTAGATAACGTACTAAGACTGCATCAGCAGCCGCCTGCTCTGCTGGAACACCAACACCTGGCACTCTCCCCAACACTATTGAGCCTAATGCTGTAGCAGCGCCTAACGCCCAGCCAGGCCATGCTAACGCGAAGAATAATACAGCAACATTCCATGCAATCCAGAACTTCCTAGGGAATACCCTAGCGAAATATACTAGTGCGGGCTCACCTATAAGCATAGTCATCCTGCAGAAAGCTATGTTATATATCGTCTGGAAGAAGCAACCAACCCATATAAACCAGAAGAGCTTCATACCGTAAGATACTGCCACTGTAGGGCCCATCAACCACTCTCCAGAACCTAAAGCACCACCTAAAGCAGTGAATGAGGGGCCGAATATTGTGGCGAATAACTTCCAACCACTAAGCTTCGGAACCTTAAACACTTCCTCAGGCGTGGGTAACTTCTCAACAACCTCTAAAGCAGGACCCTCACCTAAACGATACTGCTCTCTAGGTTCTTTACCACTCACAATAACAACACCATCACTATATTTAAGGAGACATTT
>JAWBKW010000037.1:0-6660 GCA_038831135.1 Sulfolobales archaeon
CAGAACAGCTAGTAATTGCGTGATGATTGGCAATCTATCAATGGTTACGTATTTATTACTGGGCTTTGCTAGGTAAGCTTTACCGTACTCGTAGAAGTTAACCTTAAGTAGGTTAAGTACTGCAAGTTTAGTGTCCATTAGATCTCTAGGCACGCAGTCTTCAGTACTTTTTCCTTTGATAACTGCTGCAAGGGCTTTAAGTATGTCTAGAACCGTAACGGTTACTCCAGCATCTAATCCTAGGCTAACTGCCATCTTATTAGTCACATATTGTCTATCATTACCTATCTGAAAGACGTTTTCATTACCTCTTCCTTCTAGATCACTTATAACTGAGCTTAGGCTTTCGTGCAGGTCTAAGCAGTTAGTTATTACTAATTCATCACCGACTATTCTAGCTCCTCTCAAGAATATTGCCGATAATTCGGCAAATCGGCGTGCTATGTAACCCTTAGGCGGTAATCGAATACTGACGCTCAATCTACTATTCCCCCCGGGACTAGGATATATGTCTTATTATCACCTTCTAACCGGGTTTCGATAGCTTCCACATTATCGATTACTTTCAACACCATTGACTCGCCTCCATAAATGTCCTTAATTTCCGGGTAAACAGGTATCAAATATTTCTCTTCCCTACATACACTCTCAGCTAAATAACTGTCTGGGGAGAGGCTACATAGACTTACCTCAGTACATCCTTTCTCACATCGAGCAATGTCTGCTGGAGTTATAAATGGTGTTTTTATTATTTGGTTCTTACGTATTTCTACCTTCTTAATGTCTGTGGTTATTACGTCGTAGACCGAGACCATCCCTTCTTTACTTCCAATAGTTGTTATTCCCCAACTAATCTTGCTTATTAAGTCATATTCTTTATTTACTATATATGCCAGTAATATACCTCCTTTATTCGATGGTGAGTAAACTTTACCCATAGCTTGAACTGCAAAATGATAGTCCTTCTGTTTATGTCTTTGATAAGTAAGCATGATATTTCTAGATATGTCGCTGTATTTAACCGCTGGTTCCATAAGTCCTGATGTACAGTATTTAATTATGTTGTCCATTAGTAATTTTGCTGCAGTACTGTAGATATTGTCGTTGATTTTGATTATCTCCGGTAGTTTGAAGTATCTAGCGTATGATGATGCGAGCGCGCCTAATACTGTAGTAGGTGGTGGTAGGGGGGTAGAGTCCTGAGCTGCTGTCTGTGCGGGTTGTTTTATGCTGTACCCCCAAAAAATCCTTGCTTTAACTATTACTAATTTCAAGATCTTATACCTCTCTTTTCGGGTGATTAACTAACTAACTTTACTATATGTTCTAATGCTTGACTAATCAGCTTTGTTAAGTCTTTTAATTCTTCAACGTTCTCAATCTCAGGTAATTCTTCATCACTCGATCTGTAGTAGCCTACCCATACGCTTTCATTTATTTTAACGCTTCCCTTATTCAGCAACTCTTTTGATGACTCAACCTTCCTAGATGTATTTATAATGTATTCTTTGGTGTGCGGCGGTTCTGCAGTTATCGGTATTGGGTGAGAGACTACTGCCACTGCGTTAAGTATTTTCCATATCGGCGTGAATCTAGTTCTTCTTGCACCGAATAACGCGTTAGATAGCATCGTATTTAATGATTTAACCGCTAA
Source organism: Sulfolobales archaeon (assembly GCA_038831135.1). Classification (GTDB taxonomy): domain Archaea; phylum Thermoproteota; class Thermoprotei_A; order Sulfolobales; family NBVN01; genus DTCV01. The sequence continues at coordinate 1,655 of JAWBKW010000037.1, forward strand.
TTCAATTCTCTTAAGTCTCTCCTCCTTACTTACAGCTAATTCAGTCTTTGAAGAGCTCAGTACTCCTATACCATCCACGTCGAGGTTGAATCCGAAGGTGTACACGGCTGAACCAACTTCGACGTTATATATAGATTGCGCCTCCCTTTTCATAGCGTATCGTACATGGAATTGGGCCTCTACGGCAGTTGACGTTATAGTATCTAATGCAGGTATCATATAACCTACTTGGAATCTTGACGTTCTTTTAACTGGTTCCTTACCAGCGTATAGGAACCCTCCTACATCTTCAACTACGCAGTGCTGAATTATTACGCTCTCAAAAGTTGTCCCGCCCTTTTTAATAGCATCTTTAGCCCAATCCTCTAACACGGAATCATCCGAGTGTTTTATGAAGTATCCAGCGCTACAGTTACTGCATACCTTTACTCCTGACTTCATTCCTGCGTCAGCTATTAATTCTTGATACGCGTGCGCCAGTGATTCACCACTTATGACTGGGACGTACTTAAGCGTGAAGCCGTTACCAGTTGAGACAGCTATCGGAGCCCTTCTATGTCTAATGAAGTTACCAACGCTTTCAACCATATTCAACGCTTCTACGTTTAATAGAATCCTAGCACTTAAGGAGAGGAAGACCATTGGGACCACCTTAAGACTCTTTCTCCGAACCCTTCCTATATCCATACGCTAATATCGCTAATTTCCTACCCACCGTTAAGTCCCTCCTTAACTCATTAATAACTTCCTCTAACTCCTGCGATGAAGGTACTAAGGGACAGGGTACACAGTAGCCCCTCCTACCCCTTAACTCAGGTTTAGAGGTTTCTATGAATTCGCCCAATATTCCAGGACCCTCTCCCTCACCATAATCACAGCAAGTTAAGCTGTATACCTTACCATCATCGGTCCTTATCTTAACCTTAACGGCTCTCTCCATTAAAGACTTTATAATTCTTAAGGCTTCAAGAACTGCTGTTTCAGCAGATTCTGGAGAGAGAGCAAATGCTATCCTATCAACTAATGAGTACCTATAATCGTCAATGTAAAACCTTAGCAAGGATATTATCCCTTCATACTTCTTACTAATTCCTTGCTCACTTATTTGAGGGTTTGTAACACTCATTTTATCCCCCCATAACTATCTATCTTTAGCGGGTTAATAAAGTTTACTGGAAATTGAATTTAGTTTTTTCCCGTATAAAAATATAATAATTGTTTCTAATTTGTAAACCTAGGTATTTGTTAGTATTTTGTTGGTGAATTTTATTAACTTTGATGCGATACAATTACGGTGGTTGGTTGTACTACTTAATTGCTGTGTTAGGGTTCGATGAGAGGCATGTTATTAAGTCTCTGCTTAGGCTTGGTTTTAAGAATGTGAACAGCGTATACCTTGTGGTTCCTTCTGGCAGAATAACTAGGCAGACCGATGATGCCGTTAAGAGAATTAAGGAGGTTGCTGGATTAGCTGGTGTCAATCGTGTTGAGTTGGTTGAGGTGGAGCCCGTGGAGTTTGGCTCAGCGGTCTCTAAGCTTAGGAGGTTGTTAATGAGTTTAAGTGTTGGTGAGGGGTTCATCACCGTATCCCTTGGTGGTGGTATGAGGGCTATGGTTATAGAAATGCTGGTTGCTACTTTATTACTTCCTTCGGATATAGGTAGTCGAGTTAATTTAGTGTGTGATTTGGAGACTGGTGAGGGGTTTATCGAGTTATCAGTGTTTGATATTATTTCCTTCACACAGTTAAGTTATGATGAGTTGAAGGTCTTAAGTTACTTCATCATGAAGGGGTCTGTAGGACCCACGCAGATAAGCAAGGAGTTTAATATACCTAAAACGACTGCTTGGAAATTACTTAAGAGGCTTTATGAGAAGGGGTACCTCTTGAAGGATGGTAGGGAATATAGGCTATCTGAGAATGGTAAGAGGGTAGGGGTAATAGCTAGTGATATGATAAAAGAATTCAGAACCTAAATAGTACTATGTTGCTGTCGATAAATTAATTAGCTCTGACGAATTCTCATTGTAGGTGATATCCTTATCTAGAACAATTATTATATCTACTTGGGGGTCTCCTTCTAAATGGCGGTGCGCTAGGTATGTATATTCTAATGATAATATGATTAAAGAGAGTAGATCCTGTAGTAGTTGTAGCAGTTTACCGCTTCTAACTACTTTATATCCTAATAGTGATGTAGTAGTTATAGTTCTTGATAGTTTGGTAGATTATGTTAAGACTGGCAAAGAAGTTAAGGAAGTGGCTGATAGTACATGTAGTTATTGCTATGAGGTTTGTTTTAAACCTATTTCTAGTTTTAATAATTATTCTGATTTAGAATGTTTTGTTAAGGACTTCGCTAAATGTGTCATTAAATGTGTTTATGAAACCGATGGATTTACCTTACCCAATTTCGAAGTAGTCGTGGGCCCTAGCGTAGGCTCGCCGGGAGGTAAGTGGGTCTTTAAGGGTAACGCGACTGACTTCATTGCTAAGATACTTCTAGGACTCGGCGTTATATTTTATAGGATGTGCTATAATGAGATAGTACTAGATCTTACTCATGGAATTAACTTCATGCCTGCTGAGGTGTTATACCTCGTCAGAATGTTGGCATCATTAAGCATTGTGGCTCATAATCTGAAGGAGGTTGAGGTCTTAGTATTTAATAGTGATCCGTACCCATCAAGTGGTGCTGGGGGTGGGGGCATTTGCAGTGTCTGTAGTGTTATGCCAGAGCTTAACTTAAACTTAATCTATAAAGAGGTTGTAAGGGGTATATACATACCTCCAAGAATACCTTCTAAGGTTTTATCGGTGAGGTTTACTCCAAGTGAGGAACTAAAGAAATTAAGGGATGAATTAACAAAATACGTGAGTATAACACGTTATATAGTTTCATCACTGCTCTACCCGTTTCCGCTAGCTCTATGCAACTCATGCAACGATTTAGGGACGAATATCCAAGACACTTTAGATGAGGTACTTAGTAAGATTCTTAGTGCTTGGATGAACGGTATAGAAGTTGATGCCGATAGGAAAGTGGTAAGGAGGTCAATCGATTTGTTTGTTGACTCTATCTACATGTTTATGTTGGCTGCATACACTTGTAAGAGAGTTAGCGAGGTGGGGAACCTCACTGAGGTATCAATTAAGAAACTTAAGAATTTAAGTGAGTTGTATAGAAGCATTATAGAGCCTTACGAGTACTTAGTGAAGAATGAGTTAAGTAAGGTTGAGCTGATGTGTAGTAATTTAGAACCCGACGTATGTAGGAATTATTCTGAATTGATCGGGTCTTCAGGATTACTTGATCGGAAAAAACCTAAGGAAGTTGGTACACCTGATAATAGGGTAATGATAGCGCATATAGGACTTCAACAGGAATTTGTTGAGATATGCAATAAGGCTAATGAGTGTGTTGTTAAATATACTACGCCTTATAAAGAGTTACTGAGGAGAAGGGGATTACTTATTGATGAAGTGTGATACCCAAGTTTTTTAATACAACATGATGTATTTGTTTGAAGCAATTATGTATAATTCTAATGTGGTTGAGTTTAGGAGTATTACTTAAGTTCGGATTAAGAGGTTTTAAGCAACTATTATAGTGATATCTATTACTTAGAACCTAATGCAGTATCTCCTATACCAACATTTAAGGCATTTGTTGGGTTCTGCATTAATTGTTGGTGGTCTTGGTGAGTTTTTAATTTCCCTAACTTTCTTTATGAGTTCTTCGATTGTTTTAATTTCTTCAAGTCCTACTGAGTAGTTGAACATTTTACTACCTACTATTAGTATTGCCTTATGTACTGGCGCTATTTCAGTATTTGCTAGGTAAGCGTAGAATTTGAGTTGGATCTCATAGTGTTTTATGAATGGTCTCTGGAATTTCTTAACCTCAACTACTGTGAGTCTTCTATTACCGGCTATTATATCAACTATGCCGGTAGCTCTTAACTTCTTACTAATTATGTGGACTTCATATTTGATTGGTTTTGGTAGGTCTAATTCGTTAGCTATGAGTTCTTTCTCATCGATCCCTAATTTACCCATATCCATGCTTGGAGTGGGTGGTTCCTCAACTAAGTAGTTACCCATTATCCACGGTATTATAGGGCAGTAGATATATTGTTTTAAATCCGATGATGTTATGTAGTCAACGATTTCTAGGCTAAACAATGGTTACGTCACCTTCGTATTCGTTGATGGGTTTACCGATCACTATAGATTTTCTCCAATCGTAATCGCAGAGTGGTACTATGTGAATTATGTCGTCCTTGTCTTTAGCTCTTATGCTACATACTCTACTCAGTTCTTTGAGGTTGGTTGAAGTTATGTTACCTATGAATGCGGATCTTTGGATTCTGGCTAGCCCTAATTTTTTGAGGTCCTCAGCTAGTTTAGTTCTGGATTCGTTATCGCTTATGTCGTATATGACTAGTATTCTCATTATTACCACTTAGCTATGAATCCTTTAGGTTTTCTCCTTTCCCTTAATGCTGCCGCTAGTTCTAGTGCTGTATGTCTTATCCACTGCGCCTGCGTCATATGTCCTTCTGAGTACTTGCATTTGATTCTCTTATTTAGGGATTCTGATGAGTTTAATTATTTCAGACCTTGATTTAGGTGATATTAGGTTATTAGTTACTTCAACTCCCCACCCTTCCCTAAACTTAGATATTATTACGGAGTCTACCGCGGTAGCTCTAAACATCTCTACGAGGTCGAACACTAGTACTGGTTTTCCGGATCTCTCCGTGTGTAGGAAGCCGGCGTACGGGTCCAACCCCGCAAGGGTTAGTGCTTTCCAACATTCTGTATAGAGTATACCGTAGCCGTAGTTAAGTGCTATGTTTACTTGGTCATGCGCGTCTTGTTCTCTTCCACTGAATCCTACTTCTTTAGGTAATATGTAGGCTATTGACGACCAATATAATCTGGCTCCATGCGCTTCAATCTCCATAACCTCCTTTCTTAATTCTTGTAGGTTATTTAAGTC
>JAWBKW010000037.1:6670-7265 GCA_038831135.1 Sulfolobales archaeon
TTACTTTATTGGCTAATGCTTCTATTGAGCGTGCAGTTTCTCTTAACTCATTAATGCCTAAAGACCTCCCTAATCTCGCTATATACCCTGCCTGATTCATAAGTTTGCAGTATGCTACTGTCTTAGCTATTTCTGTCGCAAGTCCGTTGGAGTAGCTAGCAAATTGTGCAAGTCTACTATCTACGGTTTTTGTGATGTATGGGTGGTAGAACCTACTTACTGGGAACCCCCTTGAGTCAAGCACCACTACATCTATGCCGTAGTTGATGGTTAGTCTTAAGAGTTTTGAGGTGATGGTTACCCCTGAAGTTGTTATAAGTATGCGGTCTACTTCTGATGGGGCTACGTTCTTAACTCCGTCCTTAGTCTTTATGAGTATGTAGTTGTGTTTAGTGCCTATCTTAATTCCGTAACCTGATACCACTAAGGTTCTCATAGTTGCACCTAGCAGTAGTTTCTGAATGGGCATGCAGTACTGCATGATTGTGCTTTAGGTGGTTCCCTCTCAGCAATTAGCATGTCAATTACGTCATCTCTCGAGTCTATGAAATCTTTCCTTAAATCTGATGATATGTAGATAGATTCGAACTTAATA
>JAWBKW010000037.1:7275-9356 GCA_038831135.1 Sulfolobales archaeon
TTTATGTAAACCGCTATGCCGTAGTCTATAGGTACTTCCAGATTTGCTTCTAGGGCTGTTGCGTAAGCAGTTATCATTAATTTATGGTTCTCGCATGGTTTACCTGTTTTGAAGTCTACTACTACGTTACTGCCTGTTAGTGCGTCAACTCTTAAGTTTTTAGAGAGTCCTAGTGGGCTGCCGTCAACTCTTACCTCACTTACCCATGGTAGCCATGGTGTGGAGCCTTCACCGACTGAGTTCCATGATGCTTCAGCTATTGTCTGAATAATTACGTACTTGATTAGTTGTGCGGTCCACCCATTGATGTTTTCTGAGGCGTTAGTTGTTTTTAGGACTTCATCCAGTATGTCTTCGTATGCGGTCCATGGTTGTGTGTTACTCATTACGTATTTCCTTAAGCATTTTAATGTGGTATGTATTAGTTCGTGGACTGTTAGTCCTGTCTTCAGTACTTCGTTTGGTTCGGTGCTTACTTTCGCTATTCTCCTTAGCCATGTATCCCTCCTAGTGGGGCAGTAGGGAGCTACATCAAAGACTGATAGCCCTAGGTATGCTCTGGGTTTGAGTGGCGGCCTGTCCCAGTTCCAACCCCTTAAACTCTCATCTATTGGGTCCTGAAATCTTCTTATATGTAGTTTCCTTAATTCTCTCAGTATTACGTAGCTAGGTATGGGTATGTTACTCACCGCTTATGTGTTTCTTAATTAATCTAATTAGGTAGGCGTGTGGGTGGTGACTTGCTTAATTCCCTATTATTGTTCAGGAACTAAGTCCTTAATGGATTTCATGGGTGGTATTTTTTTCCTTATTGTTTATGGTGATGTTAACTCCTCCTCATACTTAGGTCTTAGCGTTGTAACCACTTTAACCCACTTAGTTGGGTATAGTCCTGCGTACCTACCTTTCTGAGTTATTAATAGTTTTCTCAACCTAGTCATTAAGTTCCTAACAGTTTTCTCAGACTTACCTAAGTTTTTAGCTAGTTCTTCAACTGTTATGCCTGGATATTCCGATACGGTTCTAACGATTTCTACTTCACTAATGTTTAAGGGCCTTCTCATAAACTCGAAGAGGTCTCTAGGTATGTGAATCTCTGATACTTCCCCTCCCTCAGGCTGTAGGTAAATATCTACGTCCTCGCCCATGAAGAGTAAAGAAACAACTAAGAATAAACCTAAAAACCTCATGCCGCCACTAACATCAACTATAAGCGGCCTAGGTACGTCCTTAAGGACCTCCATTATCGTGAATACACCATCAGGTGGATTAATAGAGACATCAACTAATTTAGGTTCACTAAGACCAGTCCTCAATGCATAACCCCTAACTCCTTCAAAAGCCCTCCTAACGGCAGGCAATACAGGACTCACAGTAAATAAGACAACCACATCCTCATATAAAGCATTATGAATATGTAACCTTCTAATTACGTGATCCTCATGAAACCCTAAAGTAAATACAAAACTCCTCACACAAACCCCACCACATTAAATATCAACGAACCTTAAAAATTCCCAAATACTTATTAGGAAGCAAATTAGACGATTATGGCAATAACTCATATAAGAGAAAATAAAATTCTATAAATACAGAACTAACATTATACAAAATAATATTCCTAATAACCAATTGGGAACAATGGTCAAGAAGTAAAATAAGACTTAAGAAAATCACATAATAAAAACAAATAACACCTCCATGTAAACAAAAAACTTATAAATCACAAACACATAAATAATGATGATAAAACAAAATAAACACCTGAATCTATATATAGAAAACAATAATTCAGAATCTGTAAAATAGAATTGAAAGTACATTCTTGATAGAGGTCTGAGGCACTTATCTCTAATGATGGGAATCTGTAAAATAGAATTGAAAGCAGCGTAGCCCAAAGCCTTTGGTTTTTTAAATAGCATGTTGAATCTGTAAAATAGAATTGAAAGCTCATTGTAATCGGGTTGGGTCCTGAAGACCTCCACAACGAATCTGTAAAATAGAATTGAAAGAAGCAGGCTCGGGGTAAATACGCATAGCCTGAGATACGCAGAATCTGTAAAATAGAATTGAAAGTCTTC
>JAWBKW010000038.1:0-9071 GCA_038831135.1 Sulfolobales archaeon
GTAGAGGTCGAAGAAGACGCTTTAAAAGCTATATCTCTGTTTAGAAAGCTAGAGATCTACTACTTAGAAGTCGGGGTACTAGAGGCAATGTGGAAAGTACTCAAAGCTATACCACTAGAACATCTCGAAGTAGTCAAGGTGGGTCTAGACTCTATAAGAAACACATACAACACGCTAGACATACCCGTAGAAGCATACATAGAGGCCTACAGAATCTACAACGAGGGCCATAAAGACTACATAGACGCTCTATACTACTCTACAGCTAAGACAACCGATACTCCATGGCTAACAATAGACAAAGAGTTCATCGAGTTCCTGAAACAACACAACTACAAGATAGAGGGGATTATATACACACCAGAAGACCTTAAGTCAATTATACGATAAGAAGACTTTTCGAGTTAATTAAACAAGTGCACGTACTCAAAGAACATTAAGATCAGGCTCAGCAATACTAGTCGGAAAGTCAACACAGAAACAAGGTCTCAAACGTCTAGGCATGATAAATACCGCTCTCACAGCAACTCTAAAACCGATACGCTACTACTAAACTACTAAATTACTGAGTAATTACATAACAGAGGATCACGGCTCAAGCGGTAGTAGAGATAGTGATATTCAAGATGAGACAAACACCTATAAAGTACATACTTAACCCCAAGCCCGCTCTATGCGGGGTAGGGGTAATGCGCCTGAGACCGGGCGAAGAGCTGAACCCGTTCTTCGCTGGGGATGTAGCTCTAAACCTCCCCAGAACCCCCGCGCTTCAGGGCGGGGAGGAGGTCGGACGCTCTCCACTCCTACTTTGATAAATACACTCTTTGAGGACGTATCTTCGCCGAGCCTGGAAGACCCTACACTACTGGCGGTACTGTGGTTTCCGAGCTGAGGAGAGAAGATAGCTAGGTTATCTACACTCTTAATTATACTTGCTGAGCATAGCTAGAGCTCCGAATAGTTCTATGGTTTACGGTAAAGCTTATATTCCTTACCCGTAGTTTTAGTATCTTGGTGATTTTTTGATATACTACGTGCCGCCCGCCGTAAGGCTGGCTGAAGCGTCTAGTAAGGGTCTCGAAAATCGGCTCGTAGAGCATGTTAAGTCCTTAATGACTAAGGTCATAGCTCCGAGCCTCGATTCGGTGGGTGGCACGGTTAAGACCTACATCCGCAAGGCTGTTCGCACTGGTGCTTGGAGGAGCCTCAAGCCTGAGTCGCGCGCACTCCTACTCGCACTACGTAGCTGGAAGAGGAGCGTGAAGTCACTAGTTCTTCGGTCTATACTCACCAGGATATTCGTTGAGATAGAGCTACACACTACTAGGGGGAAGGCGATATTCTACGGAATACTAGAAGCCATGAGGGAGGCGAGAGAAGTACTCTCAGACCTCTCGAGGAACCTCTCTAAGATAATCGTTATGGGAATACAGTACATGAACCTACCACTACTCTACAGAATACACGGATAGCTAGCCAACCACCATTGGCTGAGCGTGTGAGACCGCAAGACTGTGCTCAATGCGCTAGAGGTATTCGGACTTATACTAGCGCTACTACACTTTACGACTCCGTTAGCCAAGCAGTTAGAGAAGTAACTAATAACGTAGTTGAAGGGCTCGAGAGCCAAGCAGGTGTTTGACGAATTAGGTACTCAACGATGAGGTCTTCTTAGTTATAGTAGCTATAATCTTTGTCCTTGATGTTGTGATATGAAACCGATGATGATTGTTGCCGGTACCAGACCTGAAGTAATAAAGTTAGCTCCTGTTGTTAAACGTCTTCAGCAACTTGGAATAGATTACATATTTGTTTGGAGTGGTCAGCACTATGATTACCAGCTCAGTCGCGTCTTTTTCAGAGAGTTTGAGTTAGCTGAACCCACTATTGATTTAATGGTCGGTAGCGGTTCTCACGCCGAGCAGACGGCTAAGCTTATGCTTGGATTAGAACGAGTAATTAAAAAATATACTCCATCGGTTGTCGTAGCTGAAGGCGATACAAACACGGTATTAGCTTGCGCTCTTGTAGCTGCTAAACTTTTAACGCCCTTCGCCCACGTCGAAGCTGGCTTGAGGAGCTGGAACATGCTTATGCCTGAGGAAGTTAACAGGCGTCTAGCCGATGCTATTGCCAGGCTACACTTTGCTCCTACAAAGCTGGCTGCGCTTAATCTCTTATTTGAGGGAATCTCGAGCCAAACGGTTTACGTAACTGGGAACACTATTGTAGACTCTCTTCAGGAATTTATGAGTAAGGTAGTTAGTCTTAGCGATAGTGTTTTAAGTAGGTATGGTCTTGAGAGATACGACTACGTTCTTGTGACTTTACATAGGGCTGAAAACACGGATAATCCTGAGAGACTTGAATCTATTCTTAAGGCATTAAATGAACTTTCGAGATATTATCCAGTGGTTTTCCCAGTACACCCTAGGACTAAAAACGCTGTATCTAGATTCGGTTTATCTGAGCAATTAAGCCGAGTAAAACTAACGGAGCCTTTAGGATACTTCGAGTTTTTATCTCTTCTTTCAAATTGTAGAGTCGTGCTCACAGACAGCGGAGGCGTTCAAGAGGAGGCGTTCACGCTGAAAATTCCCACGGTGACGCTCAGGTACAACACTGAGAGACCTGAAACAACTCTTTATGGTATTAATGTGCTCGCCGGAGCGGATAAGGATAAGATCGTTAAGCTAGCGTTGACGCAGGCTGAAAGAGCTGAGGAAGTGAGGAGGTTAAGCTTCGAGAATCCACTTGGAGACGGGCAGGCTGGAAGACGCATAGCAGAAATACTGAAGGAGGCTGTTGAAGCTGGCTTAACGATAGATGAGCCAGACTTAAGAGACATGCCTGTAGTCAAGTATAGGCTTTTAGATGAGACAAGAGACTTCGAAACTTCGTCATTATTCGACTTACTCGCAGCTTTCGATAAAGATGGAGAGCCAGTATTGCCTTGGGAAAACAAACTAAGATTTATTGCCAGAATTAAGGATAAGTTCCTATGATAAGAGTTCTCCTAATTCCGAGTAGTGATTACCTGGGTCACCCCTTCCCGCAGAGGCATAATCAAATATTTGAGAGGATACACGACGGTAAGGATTTTGAGGTCCATGTCATCAGGTTCCGTATTTTTGATAAAGCTAGGCTGTCAAGTAGATGCGTTATACATGATGTACCATTGGAATTTAAGACTAAAAATACTCCGCTATACTATCTATCGAATGCTGTTAACCACGTTAAAGAGATTCTAAAGATCATCAAGCAGGAGTCAATCGATCTGATCGTGGCTGGAAACCTCTTACCACCATTCCTCTTTCAATTCATTAAAGAGATCTTGCGAATGAAAATCCCTTTCATCTTTGATTTACAGGACTATTACCCTACATCTGCGGCGGGATATGTTTGTGATTTAAACAGTTCTTTCGGAACTATGGTGAAAGGTGTTTTCGAGTGGATGACTCAGACTCTTTTAAGAATGGCTGATGCCGTTACTGTGCCGGGTATAGCGCTCGCGAAGTACTCACGCGATGTACGTGGCGAAGGTGGTCAAAGACAAGTATATATAGTGCCGAACGGCATATCTGAACATTTCCTTATCAAGCGTGACAGGTCTTTGGCGAGAAAGAGGTTCGGGTATAGTGATGAAGACTTAGTCGTAGGTTACGTCGGAAGCATAGAGTTTTGGCTCGATATGCTGACGCTGATCAAAGCCTTATCTAGGGTTTATAAGCAAGGACTTAACATTAGATTTATGCTTGTTGGTGGTAAGCTACAGACAGCATATGCCGAAAAAGTTATGAGTTGGATAAAGCAATATGGAATTGAGCGTATAGTTGATTATGTGGGTTTCGTAGAACATGAGAGAGTTCCAGACTACATCGCTGCTATAGATATTGGGGTTATACCATTTGATGTAAGGAATTCAACAGCGTACTACGCGGCTCCAAATAAACTCTGGGAGTATCTCTCACAAGGAGTAAACGTAATTTCTACGCCTATACCTGAAGCACTCGCCTACAAGCATCTAGTCGATATAGTGTGGAGTGAAGAAGATTATGTAGCTACTGTCAAGAATACTAGAAAGAGAATGAGTGTGGGAAAAGATTATCGAGAAATAAGACGGTATATAGAAATGAGAACATGGAATAAAAGTGCTGAGTGCTTCAAAGAAATAATAAATAGTTTAGTAATGCATAGACGATAGCAAGCAGGTCAAGTATCGACATGAGGCTACTCTACGTAGCTCCCCGCTACTATCCCCACGTCGGAGGTGTAGAGTACGTCGTTAAGTCAGTAGCTGAGAGGCTTGCTAAGAGGGGGAACGAGGTCACAGTACTCTGCGGTGAGCCAGGCATCGATAACCCCAGAGAAGAATGGATCAACAACGTTCACGTGGTTAGGTGGTCTATATGGGCTTCGGGGGACATATACCACTTCCCGAGAATGAAAGAAGCCTCGAGTAACGGCTTTTGAGCACGGCTAGGGAGATCGACGTAGGCGCTTCCACAGTGTCTTGGTGATGTACTCTCCGAGTGTATTAAGAGACTGTAGCAATAGCGTTGCTCATAGTATCAGCAGTGTTGCAGTCTAACATCTTGGACATCCTTAGTATCAGCGCTTTTACTCCTAGCATTGAAGCTTTATAAAATACGTGAACTAATGATACAATTACGAACAATCGCAGAAGCCGTCAGAAGATTCTGTACTAAAAGAGGTGGTTTTGAGTAAAATAAAGCAAGTAAGGGGATCCCGCAAATTATGAGGATAGCTCACATATCTACACTATACCACCCTTTTGTTGGCGGTTTAGAGTTTGCTGTACAGCAAGTAGCTGAGGAGCAGGCAAAGCTTGGGCATGAAGTTTTAGTGATAACGAGCGACGCTAGTGGTGCTCCTAGGGGTATTGAAACTATTAACGGTGTTACCATCGTTAGGGTTAAGTCTGTGAAGTCTAGGTATCCTTACTTCATAATTCCCAAAGAGTTTCCTCGAGAGGCGCTTAAGGGGATTGACGTTTTTCATGGATGGTCTCACACATACTATTTCGTTTACGAGTTATCGAAATATAGTAAGAGTGTTTTAAGGAAGCCTTTAGCACTCTACTTCGTAGGCGTAGATTACTTAAGGAAGCACTTCAATCCAGTCATTAGACTTCTTGGCTATCAATATCAAAGGGCTATTACAAAGCGCTTCATAGACTTGGTGGATTTAGCTATTGTAACAAACGATTATGAGAGACGCGCTCTCAGGGAGAGGTACGGCTTAGAATCCGTGGTTTTGCCTCATGGCGTGAACGAGCAGTACCTTAAAACACCCAATATGGAAAACTACTTTAGAAGTAAGTATGGGGTTGGAGGAAGAGTAATCGCCTATATAGGTAGAATACATCCAACTAAGGGATTGGATCTGCTTATTAAGGCGTTTGCCGAGGTCTCTAAGAAAGAGCCGGACGTAGTTCTCGTAATAGCAGGTAAGGGAGATGCACGTTACCTTAAGAAATGTATGAAATTGGTTAAGGCTCTTAGCCTAGAGAGTAAGGTTAAGTATCTAGGCTATATATCGGAAGTGGATAAAATAGGGCTTATCGACTCCTCGGAATTCATCGTTATCCCCTCAAGGCATGCTGGAGAAAGTTATCCTCTCGTGGTTGATGAAGTGAAAGCCCGTGGAAAACCTCTCGTTGTAACCAATTATGGAGCCTTACCGCATAGGATTATACAACCTGTTGAGGGACTAGTTGTTAATGCAGACGTCCATAGCCTAGCAAGAGGATTACTTTACGCCTTATTAAACAAATGTTCGTTTCGAATTCTATCGAGACCGCTTACGTGGAGAGAGGTTGCTGAAAAGCTACTAAACTTATATCAAAGCGTTACAGGTTAAACCTCTAATTCAAAGTCTAGTAGTTAGTTATGAAGAGTAAACGTTCGATGTTGTTTGCGACCTTTGAAGATTTGAACTTTAAGAGAGCAGGTGTTAAACTGTTTAGGATATCTATTCCCATATTAATCGCTTTATTCCTTACTGTCATAACATTCCTTTTAATTCCTGTAATAGATGTCATTCAGCTTGAGAACGTATGGCAATATCCATTCTTCTATGCGAGCTCGCTACCCTTAATCTATTATCTAGCGGTCACCTACTCGTCCTTATTGGCACTATTCTGCAGAAATGATTATGGTAAGCTTGTTTCACTTCTATGTGTAGCGTTTTTAGTGGAGCTTACACCATCATTAATGCTTGTGAATCCATGGTTACCTGACCAATACCCCTACCTAGCTGAACCAGTGTATCTAATCAGGAACTCACATATTGCTCCAGTTCACTACCTACACGAGGTACCTGGTCTCGGGCTTACATTCTCTCAGCTTATGTTAGTCACGAACCTAGGGGCATACATGGTTTCCAAGATATACCCAGTGCTCACCGTACTAATGCTGGTATTGCCTACGTTCCTAATGAGTAGAGAGCTGTGTGGAAATGGCGCCATAGCGCCCTTACTCTTCCTAGCGATTAACAGTGCTCAAATAAATACCTTCCACAGATTCTCCCTATTCTTCATGCTTTTCTCCCTAGCGCTCTTCCTAGTATGGCGGAGACATGGGGAGCATAAACCAGTACACCCAATACTTTACATAATAGTTTTTTCTGCGGCAACACTCGCCTATCCCGGTTCCATAATCATCCCCTCTCTTCTACTATTAGCGCCAATAGTCTGGTTGATCCTCAGAAAAGTTCAGGCATCTTTTTTATCTCACAGATTAAAGCATTCCTTTCCGGAAAGCATTCCCACATATAGTTTGGGCTTAATCTCCTTAATCATTTTCTTCTCTTGGGGGATCATTGTAGCTTTGAATAGCTTTACGGATATAGTTGAACTTGTCTACAACGCATTTATGGAGCTGACTTCACCTGAAGATCCGTTTAGGATCTTGACGCCTCGACATGGCTTTAGCGAAGCGATACCAACAACAACATTTCTGTATATACTGCGGGTTAGAATGGTTTTAACTATTGCTCTTCAAGGCTTAGGTTTCCTAAGCTTTATTTCGTTTTTGCTTGGAAGAGAAAAACGTGAAGTTCTCATACACGCACTATACCTACCCCTCCTTATTAGCTATCTATTGTTCCTGCCCACAAGCGTTAACCAATACTACACAGTACGAGCAGTACTCTACACCACATTGATTGCATCACTCTGCGTCGCAACAATCTGGAATCCAAAGCACAACCAAATCTTAAAAATAGCGATTATAGTCCTTATGGTGGCTGGATTAACATTAATTCCAATTACGAGGTATGCTAGCATACCATATCTCCACCCAACAACTCAAGAACTGAATGCAGCTGCTTTCGCACACCAATATTATGTAAGCAACCAGCCAATTTATTACACGGAATACCCGCCATATATTGGAGTTATTGTTGGCAAGGATCCAGGTTGGGAGTTTACACAGTGCTTTTTAATCTCCGGACATGGCTTCAATTTTAACACTACTAACATCCTCATGAGCAAAAGACATATCGTCAGAGACGGTTATTACCTATTTCCAAAACCTGTTAGTATCACATTTAATTATGTGGCTGAAGTCCTTTCTTTGACTCATAACATCGTTTATGTTAATGACTATGCGAATTTATTTGTTAAAAGAGGCATATGAAACCTAAGAACCCCGATATATCATAGTAATATAGTTGATAATCGTGGAAAACGTGCCTCTAATATCAATTTGTATACCAATTAAGAATAGATTTCAATACATTAGAAATCTTTTGAATGCTATTGAGAATTTAGATTATCCTAAGAAGAAAGTCAAACTAATATTTGTTGACGATTTCTCGATCGATGGAACATATGAAGCCCTCGTAAAATGGAAGAATGAAGTTGAGGAAAAATATTACAAAATGGTATTGATGCGAGAGCGGACGAATATACCGCAGGCGAGGAACCTATGTATAAAAAATATGGAAGGTGATTATCTGCTTTTCTGGGATAGTGATGTAATACCCCCTAGAGATCTTTTAAGTGAAATGATCTCCATTATGGAGGAAAATCCCACAATAGGTATGATCGGAGCCGACTATGAGTACGATCCATCCTTAAAGGTGAGATACAAGCCTATAGTTAATAAAGAGACTCACGCTGTATACATGGGTTTCACCCTAATAAGAAGAGAAGTGTTTAATGTTGCTGGATTTTTTGATGAAAATCTTAGTGTAGGCGAAGATACAGAATTCGGCATCAGAGTAACTGAAAAAACAGACTACAAAATTGTTTGGGCACCAAGACCAGTCCTACACCTCAAAAGCCCAAGCGATGTAAAGAGAAGAATACGAGCATGGATGGCCTACAACTTTCACGTTAGAGCCGAAGAATACTATAAATCCTTTAATAGACTACCTAGAATCCTTAAAATAAGATTGGCCTATTATATTGGATTACCTTTGACGATTGTTTTAAGTCTAGTCCTTTTCATTACGAGCGTGCAGGTTTTAGCTATTACACCATTAATATATCTAGCACCAAGCTTATACCCACTTATAAGGACTAAAGGGCTAAAGGAAGGTGTCGCAATGTGGTTAACATTCAACCTCCCAACCGGACTGGCCCTTTCATATGGATTTCTATTTATAGCTTTAAATAAACTATTGAGAAGCAAGGAAAGTCGGCGAGATCAGCGAAATTAAGTCATTCCACGTTGCATGCTCGAATTTTCATAAAATTTTGGCAATATTTTAAGCTTAGATTTGCTCATGGTTATGAGAAATATTAGATTTCAATTAATAACTCCGTTATATAATACTCTCTTAGACGCTCGCTCTCTAATACTTAGTTGTTTGAGAGAATTCGGACCTTATCTCTTTTCCATAGCTTTTGTTCGTTTGATTCATGAAAACAGTTCATTACAAGCACTTATATTGAATTTCTTCATTAACTTCTTAACTTTAAACATACTTTACGAATACACCTACATAGTTAATGAATATTTTACAAAATATGAGCCTGAAGAGCTTCGTACTTTAAGATGGGGAGGTATCTCAAAACACGAAGTTGTTTTAGCATTTGTAAG
>JAWBKW010000039.1:0-8615 GCA_038831135.1 Sulfolobales archaeon
GAATTAACCCAAGAAGAGAGACACGCTTTAGAGGAAGAAACACTTATGGAAATACTTGCTAATAAAATTAAAAGTCAGAAACAACCGCAAAACGAAACGCAATAAGCAGCAATTGATGTATATGACTCCTTACTAACTTAAAGTGAGACACTATCCGCAACTAATGCGGGGAAATCCGTAAATCAGCTAAAATAATTTTCGAATTATAACACTCCCTATAGCTAAGGGATTTATTATAAGTAATAAATCGAGCGGGCTTAAACATTAAGATTAATGAAGACTGTGATATACCTCTTCAGAATATACCAAACCTGAAATATTTTACCGGTAAGTTGAGGTTATGAATGAAGCTTGGGAAAGTTCTTAATTAACGATCATTAAGTTCCTTCAAGGTTTACTAATGAAATTTAATTTCAAATACACTTTAATTCAACTAATTACTATTTAATAAAAATTGGCAGGACCTTAGCGGTTGGTACTAAATTTATGAATGTAGGTTCTATGAACTCTGTTACGTAATCATTATGTAGTTTTCTTATAGTTATCATTTTAACCCACCTAACATCATCCCTAAATGGGAAGTCAACTCTATAATGCCCACCTCTACTTTCTTTCCTAACCAACATAGAAGTAAGCATAGCTATTGCTACATCAATTATATTTCTTAACTCTAAAGCCGTAACTAGGTTCTTACCATCGACTCGTAGATTAGGTAGGACTTCATCTCTATATCTAATTATGTCGCCTATAGCTTCAGATAGCGATTCTCCGTCTCTTATAACGGTTGCGTTATACCAGAGTACCTTCTTTATTTCATCTTTAACTGTAGTTGGTTCGTAACTTCCACTTGATTCAGCAATAATATTGATATTACTTATTATCCTTTCAGAAGCGTTTCGCCATCCATCACCTATTGATGAGTTCTTAGCAAATTCTGCAGCGTACTTACCAGCTCTAGTTCCAAAAACTTGACAATCTACTAATGAATTCCCTCCAGGTCTATCTGCACCGTGTTGCCCTCCAGCAACTTCACCAGCAGCATATAAACCCTTAATATCGGTTTCAGCTTTCTCATTTATTAGGACCCCACCATTTAGGTGTTGAACTGCAGGTGCTATCTTTATAGGCTCCTTACGTAGGTCTAGTCCATAACTAAGTAAGAACTTATATGCGTAAGGCGCCTTTTCAACAACTTCATCACCTACATGGGTAAGGTCGAAGTAAATAAAACCATCAGGTGTACCCCGACCCTCAAAGATCTCTGTAAAACAAGCAACATCTATTAACCCTGATGGGTTCCTAACGGTGAACGGGAACGTAACGGACTTCCACCTATATACGTCCTCAACACCTACACCTGTGGGTAGGTAACGTTTAAGGAATTCCTCACCATTATTATTATATAGCTTAGGACCTAACCGCCATAGAGGTCCCCCCACATCGAATTTAAATTTAGAGGTTATACAAGGACCTATCTGCATGAATTCCATATTAACAACTTTAGCTCCGGCTCTTAATGCCATCGCGTACCCATCCCCCGACATCCCACTGGGATACACACTATGCATGAAGATATCACCTAATCCCCCAGCTGCTAGGACAACTGACTTAGCTATGTATATCTCTGGATCAAGTTTGTTGATGTCTAAACCATAAACACCATAGCAACGGCCATGATCTACTATAAGGTCTACAGCCATGAAGTTCTCTCGTACTTCAATCCCTAGATCCCTTACGATACCGGCAAGCACTTCCATAATCCTCTTACCGGTATCAGCCCCAGTACCACAAGCCCTTGGATAAGTAGCCCCATCAGACATTAACTGGAGGAATTTACCATCAGGTGTCTTAAGAAAGGGCACACCATATTTAACTAAATCATAGAACCTGTCAATTGCCTCATAAGCTATTATCCTAGCTAATTCCTGATTCAACACGTAGGCCCCGGTAACAACTATATCCTTAAAATGTTCTTCAGGACCATCGTTAGGATCTCCTAAACCTAAGGCGACTGAGTAGGCCATCCATTCGGAGGCGGAATTAGGTGTGCATCCATCAATACCCAATTTACCTTTACATAATAATATCACATCAACACCTGATTTCTTAGCTTCTATTGCCGCTCTACATCCAGCACCACCACAGCCAATAACGAGAACATCGGTCTTGTACAACCCCATCGAACAACACCTACGTATTAATTACCTTTACACCTAATGAATTTAGTACATCGGTAATCTTCATCATATATTCCTTTGAAGGAGGGGATACCTCCTTAGCAATACGGCTAAGGGGATAGTCCCTTCCTAGTGCATCATATTTATGTCTCCCAAGTTCATGATAAGGTAGTAACTCCACTGAGACCTCATATTTAAGGGATTTAATGAATTCGGAAATCCCCTTTAAGTTATCATAATCATCATTTACACTAGGTATTAAAGGAACTCTAACCACAAAATCGGTTGGGTTAATCAAGGATTCATCAACCACTAATTTAATGTTATTAAGTATTAACTCATTCGAAACCCCTGTGAGTTCTAGATGTTTGGTCGGGTCTATGTGTTTGATATCAACAAATAAGTAATCGGTATACTTCATGACTTCCTTAACTAAGTTAGGACTAGCATATAGTGTAGTCTCAATAGCTGTGTGTATGGCGTATTCCTTAGCCTTCCTTAGTAATTCCTTAATAAATTCGTATTGGGTGAAAGGCTCACCACCACCAATTGTTAAACCCCCACCACTTCTAGCATAAAACTTCATATCCTTAAGGACTTCCATCAAAACTTCATCAACCGTTACGTAAGTACCTACTAACTTCCTAGCATTGTTTGGACATACCTTAACGCATGCACCGCAGGAACTACATAAATACCTATTAAACACTATACCATCATTCTTCTGTGTCACTGCTCCTGTAGGACATACTCCAACGCACTTACCACATCTACTACAGTAATTCCTGTAGTACATTATTTCAGGTTTCCCTACCTGACCTTCAGGATTGCAACACCATAAACATCTAAGAGGACATCCCTTAACGAATACTAAAGTTCTGATTCCGGGACCGTCATGTATAGAGTATCTCTGAATATTAAATATTAATCCCCTGACCTCCATAAAACCACTTTAGAATTAGTGAATTAAACGCTTTCATGTTCAGTCCTAGCTATTATATGTTCTTGAACCTCTCTACTTAATTCAACAAAGTATGCACAATAACCAGCAACCCTAACTAATAGACTACGATACCTTTCTGGGTATTTCTGGGCGTCTCTTAAAGTATCAGCAGAGATAACATTAAATTGGATGTGAAATATTCCATAATCTAATAAGGACCTAATAAATGATACGAATCTCCTTATCTTAGCTTCATCGTTCAGTGTAGCAGGCGAGAACTTCAAATTAAAGATATATCCCTGTGGAAGTAATTGTGAGTCAATACGTGATAAAGATTTTATAACAGCTGTTGGACCCCTTAAATCCCTGCCGACTGTAGGAGATATGTTATCGTTTAGTGGCTCACCTCCCTTCCGGCCGTCAGGTGTAGGTCCAGTCCGCCATCCATAACTCACATTACCAGTTAATGAGTAAACGCTAGCAATAAACCTCCCTCCCCTCGGATTTTCGTATTTACTTATTTCATCTACATAAGCCTTAACTACCTCAGCAGCTACACTATCAGCATAGATATCATCATTACCGAACTTCGGAGCTTCATGCATCAACCTTAACCTAAGTAATTCTCCTTCACTGCCCTCAAAGTTATTAAGTAAGTGTTTGATTAATTCTTTCATGGTAATTACCTTTTTATCGAATACTAGATACTTAATGGTCGTTAAAGAGTCTGAAACAGTGATAGGTCCTATAGCGATTGGGGCCGTAAAATTATATATTGCTCCACCTTTAGTGAAATCCAACCCGCTCTCTACACACCCATCAGTTACTAATGAAAATATTAGATGAGGCGTTAACTCGGCCTGAACTTTATCAATTATGTTAACCGTGGTTACTAATAATTTAATAGTATGAGAGAGTTGAGCCCTAAAAGCATTCCATAAATCATCATAAGTCCTAAATCCCTCAGGATTGCCGGTAGGCAATCCAATATTTAGATCCTTACCATCAGGATTTATATAGAAATTCCTACCATCATAATACCACATAACTCTTCCGTTATTCAATGCCAGTTCTAAACATTTAGCTAAGTTGATTTGACCGAAATTACCTCCACTACATGTTTTGCCCGGAATGACCGCTTCTGAACAACCTAACAATGCGTAGTCTCTAGCATCTTCTAACGTAACACCAACATTAATAAGTGCTGGAATGACTGCTGCATCGTTAAATAGTTTAACTTTAGAGGGGTTCTTAGCGATATGTTTAGTTAAGAATATAAGGAATTCTTCGGAAATCTTCGGGTGAAGCCTTATCGCGAAATCAGGTTGCATGAGACTTACCTCAGCATCTGCTCTAAGGCAAAGATAAGTCAGTTCGTTAACAGCATCATCTCCATTCCTAGTTACACCAGCTAAGGTTATTACTTGACCCAATGCAGGTCCAGCATTAATGACGGCACCCTCATTATCGTAAACCTTATTAATAACGTTAGTCTTAACGTAGAAGGACTCGATAAGTTCAAGTGCTGTTTCTTCATCTAATACACCTTTCTCAATATCGTTTTTATAGTACGGATACATATATTGGTCAAACCTTCCAAGGGCTACAGCAAGACCGTTCTGCTCTATTTGAGCAGTAAGCAATATAAACCAAACTGACTGTAGTGCCTCCCAGAAATTCCTAGCAGGATTTGCTGGAACGTTTTCACAGACCTCTGCAATCATCTCCAACTCCCTTCTACGACGTATATTGGTTTCCTTGACAGCTAATTCCCTAGCAAGCGATGCATGCCTCTTAGCGAAATGTATTATTGCGTCAGAAGCTATTATTAGAGATCTATAGAAAATCACCTTATCATAATAATCTGGGTCGGACTCGTCTAAGTTATTCAACGTATTAATGACTTCCTCTTTAATTCCATTAAGGCCTAATTTAAGTACCTTCTCATAATTAGGTATGAAGTGCCCATGTCCTGAAGTTATATAATTATAAACGCTAAACAATCCGTACTTCATAGCTCTTTTACACGGGTCTGGCAAAACCGAGAAAACCCTATCCATCACTGTCTTACCTTTCCAGTAAATTAAAACTTCATTCAGCTGTTGTATTTGTTCATCAGATATTTTGAACTTATCTCCTGGCCTTGTAGGCCATGAATTCATCTCACTTAAAGTTCTGTCCACCTGCCATTCAGGGAAGAGGGGGCCCGCCCTAGGCTTAAAACTTTGATTACCAACAATTAATTCACCATCCAATATGTAGATGGGCATTTCCGATAAGATCTTACTGAGTGCCTTAGCCCTTCTAATAAATATCGGCTCACCCTCAGTCTCTCTATAAGCTTGCGTAACCAGTAAGGCCCGACTCACATCAATCTCACGATCTATCAACACCTGCTTCTTAAGTAAGCTGATGCGTGAAGCCCTCAAATCCTTATCACTTCTAAACAATATTCATCAACTCCAATTAACTAAGCAATCGTAACATATTATACTTTGCTAATTATAGTATCCGTAAGTAGAATTGATTATAGAATGTGTTCAGTCCTGAATATTATTTGATCCTGTAACTTCTTATCAAGCGATGTGAAGTAGGCACTATAACCTGCTACCTTCACGATCAGATTAGCATATTTAATCGGTTCTTTCTGAGCAACCTTAAGCGTATCTGAGGAAACTATATTGAACTGCACCTGGAAACCTTTCAAATCAATTAAGAACGTCTGTAACATCTTGATGAAGCGTCGGACTTTACCATCATCAATATTCATGAATGCATCGGTTAAGGCGCTTGGGTGAAACCTAATATTTACTATGTTTCCATTAATGAATAGTGAATGATCTATCTTAGAGACACTCTTCAGTGTTGCCGTTACTCCGCTTCTATCAGTTCCTGGATGAGGTGATGCGTTATCTGCTAATGCTTCTCCAGCCAATCTACCATCAGGTGTTGCACCAGTTACCTCACCTTCAGGGACATTAGCAGTTAATCCCTGAAGCGATAAACCAAAAACAGCACCTCGTAGTGGTTTGAATTTAATCATCTCTTCATAGAAGATTCTTGAAATCATTGCAGCGTATTTGTCAACATCATCAACATCATTACCGTATTTCGGTAGACTTAAGGCAGTCTTCCTCAGTAAATCTCCCCGATAACTATTCCAATTATGTAGCAAGACCTCCCTAAACTCACTTAAGGTCAGTAACTTTTTCTTAAACACTAATTCCTCAATAACGTATAACGCGTTAGCTACATTCGCTATACCGTGTCCCTGAATTATTGTATGAGAGTATTTATTATTAGGGCCTCCTCCCTCACTAACATCAGAACCTAACTCGATCCTGTAATCTATTAACGATGATGTAAATGGTGTTGGATTTAGATCAGCGTCAGTAGCAGAAGTTATAGATGTTAGAGGGACTACGAATTCAGCGTAATAAGCAAGCTGATTCTTAAACTCCTCAATGAATTCATCTATAGAACCTATCTCATCTACTTTCTTGGTAGTTGGGTGTAAACATAAGCCGTTTCGAGGGTTACACCCCTCATTAAGAGTTATTTCTAAAATCTTTAGTAAGTTGAAGTAACAGTCACCGCCGGTGAAGGATAGACTCTTACCAGGTATGACTGCCTCAGAACACCCAGCTATAGCATAGTCCCTAGCCTCATCTAACCGAATACCTATATTCATCAATGCCGGTATTACGGCTTCATCAGAGAAGAACGCTGGTAATCCACCACCATGCCTTACTAGGGCCTTAGTTGCATGAATTAATAAACTTTCAGGGGTTTTAGAGTGAACCCTCAACACTGTAGTTGGTTGCGGAAGCTTAACTTCAGCTAACGCATCCAAGAACATGTATGTGAGTTCATTAGTTGCGTCAAGTCCTTGGGGTGTTTGACCACCGATAGTTATTGTCATAAATAATGGATAACCAGTCTTATACCTAGTCTCGCTCCAAGGTCTTACCTTATTTAAGGTATTCATCTTGATTAGGAAGCACTTAATGAGTTCTAGGGCATCCTCTCTGCTGATTCTACCTTCAAGTAAATCGCTTTTATAGAATGGGTAGAGATGCTGATCTAATCTCCCTAAGGATACCGAATGCCCATTAGATTCGATCTGTATTATTAAATGTGTAAACCAAATTAGTTGGAGCGCCTCTCTGAAAGTCTTAGGCGGCCCTTCAAGTAATTTACCACACACATCTGAAATCCTAAGTAACTCATTCCTCCATAAATCATCAACTTCCTTACCAGCCATTTCCCTAGCTAAGATGCGATAACGATCAACGAAATTTAGGACCCCCTCATAAACGGTCTTAACAGCTTCTAAAAATAACCTCTTCTTAAATGCTTGGGGGTTACTGAGATCTAACTTATTTATTTCGTCCTCAACTTTCTTAACTATTCCGGGAAACCCCAGACTTAAAAGCATAGGGTAGTTAGGTATTATATGTCCGTCCCCTGAAGATTTTCTAACACCGGCATATATCACGTCATTTAGTATGAAACTATTAAAATCAAACGCGTTCAACGCGTCCTCAGGCAGGATAAGTGATGTGAGGTATTTAACCCTATCCTCATGAGTTCTCCCTAACCAATATGTAGAGATTTCACGTACTGCATTCCTAACTTCATCATCTACCTCAAACGAATCGAAAGGTCTCTTCGGTATCTCATCTATTTCATTAATTAGGAAAGATATTGAGAATTCTGGAAAGGATTTTAGAAGAGGGGAAAAATAAGGGATTAGTTTTTGTGAGGCTAGATGAAGGAAATTGAGCTTTATGAATCTGTTAAGAGATATGTTGAAATTAATTATAACTTTTTAGGTATAAACAAAAAAAGGGAGATAATAAGATTAATCTTTGAAATATCTAAGATTAAAAGAGATTATAATTTTTCATTTTTACCTAAGTTCATAAACTATGAACAGTTTAAGAGGGAGTTATTGAAACTTAGATATCCTTTGTCTTATTATAATTATCCGCTTAATAGATTTTACCTTGGAAAGATTGATTTAAATAGTGATGAAATATGGAATGATGAAAAAGTTGAAGAAATAGAGGTTATAGTTGAAGAAGGAATAAATTTTGGTGAGATATTTTCGAGAATTGAAAAAAAATTCAAAATCAAAAGTGTCAGGTTTATAAAAAGATTAAGAGATTATCTTAAAGAAATAAATGGTTTTTATTATAACGACAGAAAAAAAAAGTTTTATTTGTTATCTGAGAAGAATGACTTTGTTAAAAGATGTCCTTGTACTTCAAATTGTATTAGTTGTAGTTACTATGTAATGAATTTAGGTTTTGGTTGTCCTTTTGATTGTGAGTATTGTTATCTAATGGGATATCAAAATATAGATGGAATTGTTATTAATACAAATGTAGATGATTATATTTCGGAAATAAAAAGCTTCCTAAAGGAAACAAAAAAGCCTCTAAGGATTGGTACAGGTGAGTTTACAGATTCATTAGTTTATGATGACATAA
>JAWBKW010000040.1:0-8458 GCA_038831135.1 Sulfolobales archaeon
AGCTAGAGACCATGAACAGAGTGGTGTTCGTGGTGGATGGAACTGCCGACAGCCTAGCGGGACCGTATGGGTACACACCGTTCGAGTACGCTAGCAGGGTTGTTGCATCAATATCCAGCTACCTATCGAAGCGGGGGGACCTTATGGGGGTGGTTATATTCAGCGAGGACACTATCTACAGGATACCTAAGCTCGCGAGGAGCTACCGCAGGGTCATAGAGCCCTTCGCAGACTACACACCGAGCGGGAACGGGGATAGGGATGCCGAGGGCAGGGTAAAAGCGCTCGAGAAGGCATTCAGGCACGTCGTGTCGATGCTACCGAGGGAGAAGAGCATGGTATTCTTCCTCGCTACGAACCCGGACCAGCGGTACAAGCAGACCCTCTCGGAAACAGCTAGAAAGCTGGTGTCCCTCGGACACGAGGTATACGTTGTGCTACCCCTGGTAACGACATTCGAGATAAGAGGTATGCCCGAATGGGCTCAAGCCATATACAGAGTCAAGACCTTCGACCTAGTCAAAAACTACATAGACTACGCCAAAACGCTGAGGAAACTGGGGGTTAAGACCATAGTGACCGGAGCACAGCACGTACCGCAGGTAATCGTGTCAATGCTGGAAGCAAGGTACGGATACTAACACCGAGACAACCTAATCAACCTACAAAGACCTAGGACGGGAAACGGCGGGAGCTGTTTTACTGTTTCCCGCTTCGAAGAGCTGCTGTGTGAAGTAGAAATTAAATAAACGTCTCGGAGGATCCGCATTCCATACGTATGGGTAGCACTAGAAAGAGCTTAGGAAGAAGAGCTTAGGTCAGTGCTTCACTCCAGCTGAAGTTGCTGAGTTCATGGTCTCACTAATCGCGAAGCAGAAGGATGCTACGGTACTTGAGCCGTGTGCAGGTACAGGAGTCTTCCTCACCTCCTTAGAGAAGGCTGGCTTCAAGAACATCATTGCTTACGAGATCGACTCCTCCCTCCCCAACTACTAGTCGATCAGCATCATGTACAGGGACTTCCTGGCCGTGGAGTCTGAAGCAAGGTTCGACGTAGTCATCGGCAACCCGCCCTACGTTAGGTGGAGGAACATCCCCACGGGGTGGAGGGAGATGTTTAAGAGAAGTAGCTACTGGTCGGGAGTGGTTAGCGGATTATCTGACCTAACCTACGCTTTCATCTACCACTCGGTAAACATGTTGAAGCCCGGTGGTGAGCTGGTGTTCATAACCCCGCACTCGCTATTATCGTACACTAGTATCATTTAATCGTTTCATGATGTATGCGTGGGGTGTGAAACGATGAACCTTAGATAATCATTACGCATTGGTGTGGAGCCGCCGGCGGGATTTGAACCCGCGACTTCCGGCTTACGAGGCCGGCGCTCTACCCGCTGAGCTACGGCGGCTCCAACTTTTTTTATTTTGTGACATAAATATCTTTTGTGCTTTATTCGATATTTCGAAATTCTTTATATTTGGTGTTTATGATGTTTGTTGTTGAGTATTATTGAACGTTCATTAAGAGATTTATCGTCATTATATGTGAAATCTCTGGGGGTCTATTTGAAGCTTATAGATTCGTATGCATATATTGAGAGGATTCGTGATTTAATTTATCAGCTTCTGGAATATAGGGATATAACATCTAGTGTTGGTCGTGAGGAAATTCCTATTAAGACTGGCAACCCTATTGTTAAATTAGGTTTTATTTCCATGTTTAAGAGTGGTGTAATTATGGATGTAACTAATGAGGCTCAGGCCGAGGTTGCTGAGGATGCTGGGGCTGTAGGGGTTATGGTCTTAGATAAATTGCCTTATGATGTGAGAATATCTGGAGGTGTTGCTAGGACTGCTGACTTAAATATTATCCAGAGAGTGATGGGTGTCGTTACTATTCCGGTTTCCGCTAAATGTAGGATTGGTCATGAGTGGGAGGCGAGATTACTGGAGGAAATTGGTGTTGACTTAATAGATGAGAGTGAGGTCTTAACTCCTGCTGATGAGAAAGCACATATTAATAAGTGGGAATTTAAGGTTCCTTTCGTAAATGGTGCGAGGAATCTCCCGGAAGCTCTTAGGAGGATTTATGAAGGGGCTTCAATGGTGAGGACGAAGGGAGAGCCCGGAACTGGTAACGTTGCCGAAGCTGTAAAACATTTAAAAATGGTTAACAGGGATATATCGACCCTCAGAGGTTATTACGTTTCCAACGACTTAGAGGCTATATGGATCTACTCGAAGGAAAATGGTGTACCTTACGAGTTAGCATTATTAACGGCAAAGCTGGGCAGACTGCCTGTGGTTAACTTTGCTGCTGGCGGGATAGCTACACCAGCTGACGCAGCCCTGATGATGTGGTTGGGGGCTGACGGTATCTTCGTTGGTTCTGGAATTTTCAAAAGTAGTGATGCGGAGGCTAGGGCTAAGGCAATAGTGCTTGCTACAGCATATTACGATGACCCGGAAACAGTAGCAGAGGCGCAGAAAATGGTATCTGAGAACTCTTCAATGATTGGGATGGATATAAGGAGTCTCAGACCTGAAGAATTGATGCAGACGAGAGGTGCTTGATTTTGGTGTCTATCGGAATTATCTCTGTTCAGGGAGACTTCTTAGAGCACACTCAATTACTTAATGAAATACCTGGAGTATCAGCGATCTCTATTAAATCATCTGGCGACCTAAGTAAGGTGGATGCCCTTATAATTCCCGGAGGAGAATCTACAACGATTGGTGGATTACTAAGACTTAAACGCTTAGATCTAGACATTAAAAAATTTGCGGAGTCCGGGAGACCTTTAATGGGTATATGCGCCGGTTCCGTTCTAATGGCGAAGAAAGTAATTGATAGGGTTGTCGGTGAAGTAGACCAACCAATCCTTAATTTAATGAATATTAAAGTACTTAGGAATGCGTTTGGTAGGCAAAGAGAGTCCTTCCAAGCTGAAATCTTTGTTGAAGGTATTGGCGACGTAAAAGCTGTTTTTATAAGAGGTCCTGCCATTCTTGAAGTATGGGGTAATGCTAAGTTAATTGGTTTCGTTGATCACCCCAAAATAGGTAGGGTAGGGACTGTAGCTATAGAGAGGAACATGATTGCTATAGCGTTTCATCCGGAACTTGTAGGCGATACTAGATTTTATAAGTACTTAATCACAGAGGCGAGGAGGTGAATCATTCATTATCTGAGGTTGGTTAGGCATGAATACTTACTACTTAGAGTGTATTTCATGTGGTTCAATATTTAGAAGAGTTGTTTTTAAATGCCCGAAGTGCGGCGGCTTACCAATATTTAGGTACTTGGTTAGGAGGTTTGAAGTGAGTAACGAAAAACCTGGTGTTTGGAGATACGCAAGTTACTTACCTCCTATAAACAACATTATCTCACGTGGTGAAGGATTAACACCCATAAGTAATGTGGATGGTGTTTTAGTAAAGAATGAGAAATTTAACCCTACAGCATCTTACTCCGATAGAGCCTCCGCAGTTATTGCTAGTTATTTAATTTCAAACAAAATTAGTGGTGTCATCACTAGTTTTGAGGAAGACTTTACATACTCGCTAGCTTATTACTTAAACGGTATTTCCGGACTTGAGGTGGTAGTTAAGGATGTCTTATCTTTAGATATTGGTGATATTTCAATGATTCTTGAGGCAAATGCTAAGCTAACTACTACATCTAAAGTAGGTGAGGCTAAGTATCTAGAATACATGAATCCTCTCACTGTTGAGGGTCTAAAGACTATAGCTTTTGAAATAGTTGAAAGAAGAGTTAAGGTTGAAAGAATAGTGGTCCCTGCAAGGACTGGGATCCTAGCCTACGCGATCTATAAGGGAATAAAGGAGTCAACAGATGCTAACATGGGCACCCCTTATGAAGTGGTTGCCGCAACAATGAAAGGTGACTACATATCAAACACCATGAGGGTTTTAAAGGATATTAAGTTTGTTGAAGTTGATGAAGAAGATGTACTTAACTCGATAATAAAGCTCAGCAGAAGAGGGATCAAGACTAAACCTATATCGGCGCTAGCATATAGCGTTGCTGAGAACCTAGGTAATGCCGTAGCTGTGGTGACTATGGGTTTCAAAACTGCTCCTTACTATGGGCGTAGGAACAACAATATCAAGAAGGAAGTATATAGGATTATTAAGGAAGCTGGTGAAATAACTGCTTACGAGGTATGGAAAAGAGCGCCCATCTATACATTGAGGGGAATTTATAAGTTACTTCAATCTATGGAGAAGCAAAAAGAGGTATGTAGTGAGGTAATGTATAAGGGAGGTCGTAAAATCAAATATTACAGCATCTGTAAATAATTGTTACTCATGTATTGA
This sequence comes from Sulfolobales archaeon, assembly GCA_038831135.1. Classification (GTDB taxonomy): domain Archaea; phylum Thermoproteota; class Thermoprotei_A; order Sulfolobales; family NBVN01; genus DTCV01. Next base: position 4,342 of record JAWBKW010000040.1, read on the forward strand.
TGAAGTTACTGACTTGGAAACACATCTTTGTTTGAATCTTAAAGCATCTTCAACCATATATATGTTGTTAAACATCACGTAAATCTCTTTACCGCTATCCATAAACCCAGTAACAATCCTACACAGGGTCTCTAAATCGTTATCGCTATATTTATACCTATAATTTAGTTCACCACCTAAACCATGGAGTCTGAAGTAATTTACATCTTTAACTAATGCTGGCTTATACTTAAACGGGTCTGTAATATGTATTAAATTTTTAAAGTTGCCGATGATTTCCGCAATTTTCTCTTCATTATCTAGCCATGTGCCTCTGGGTTCCCATCCAATAATGAAATTAGATGAACTTACTGTAGAGAAAAAATCCTTGGCGTTTTTAAAATTCTCATCATTTAGGTTGAAAGACGGAGGCGTCTGAATTATTAATACTCTAGCATTTAATGTTTTGACCCCTTCAACCACTAATTCCCATGCCTTTAAGACCTCCTTAGTAGGTCTTAAGAATCCGTAAAGGTCTTTATGGGTAGGCGGCAGTTTTACTCTTGACCTCTTCCAAGTTGGTGAATCTAGGGGATGGGTTATAGCCTGCCAGCACTTCATTGTGTATATGAAGTTAGAGGGCGCTTCATGTCTTAATTTCTTTAATTTTTCAAGATTAGGTGGGTCATAGAACGTTTCTTGGAGTTCTACAGTGTTGAATAGATCGTAGTACTTATTCCTAGATATATTGAACCCGCAGCAACCAACGTAAATCAATTAAAGCCCTAAAATTTACTTCATTTAAAGTTTTTTAGCTTAATCCACATAAATTATGGGTGCCAGAGGTACGTTAGTTAATAACTTGATCTCGTTAATCGGTAAAACACCTATTATTAAGTTAAACAAGTTATCACCTAAAGACGTTAACATATTTGTTAAACTTGAATATTTAAATCCGACGGGCAGTCATAAAGATAGAATAGCTCTATATATGATTAAGGATGCAATTAATAAAGGTTTGTTAAGTCCTGGAAGTAAGTTAGTTGAGGCTTCAAGCGGTAATACAGCTATGTCTGTTGCCTGGCTTTCTAGTTTGTTAGGTTTTAAACCTATTTTAGTAGTTAATGAGAACGTATCTCCGAATAAGATTAATGCTATTAAAGCATTAGGGGGTGAAGTAGTACTAGCTCCTTATGTACCGGCTGAGCATCCGCAGAGCAAATATAGTGTTGCTAAGAGGATTTCTGAGGATTTAGGTATTCCCTACCTAAACCAGATGGGTAATGAGGCTAATGTAAAGGCGCATTACGAAACTACAGGTCCTGAGATCTTTGAAGCTCTAAAAGGAGAAATAGACTACTTCGTTATGGGTATAGGTACCTGTGGAACATTAGCGGGTGTGGGTAAATATTTGAAGGAAAAGTTAGGTACCAGGATTAAATTAGTTGGAGTGGTTCCTAAGGGCTCTAAGGTACTACATAAAGATAGTATCGGTGGAAGTGATTACATTGAGGGTCTAGTAAGTGAGTATGTCCCGGAAATCTTTCTAAGATACGGTAACATAATCGATTATATTCTTGAGGTCTCATATGAAGATGCTATTAAAACCTTATCTAAAGTTGTTAAGTATGAAGGTATATTAGGGGGGCCATCTACAGGAGCTAATATTACTGCATCAATTAGAATAGGTGAGGAATTAGGTGCCCAAGGAATTAAGGCAAATATCGTGACCTTAGCCCCAGACAGTATATTCAAATACCCACAATTAATCGATCATGTTATTAAGTATGTTTAGTTTCGCAAATTAATTATAATAACTAATTTTAATATCTGTGTTATAGGATTACTAGAGGTGAGTTATTTGATGGATGGAAGTGACGGATCTCAAGGCCTCATAATTCCGTCGAAGTATGATGATCATAGGAAGATAATATCGATAGGTGACAGAGAAATCCGTGTTGGTACATCACTGCCAACCATCTCAGATAATGAGAAGTTATTAAGATACACCCAAAGTATATGTCCTTACTGTTATGCCTTACTCCCAGCAGTCTTGGTTGATAGGGATGGTAAAGTATATATTAAGAAGGTTTGTCCTGAACATGGGGAGATTGAGGAACTTTATTCAGGTGATGTAGAGTTCTTTAAAAGGTTAGAAAACTGGTACGTTGAGGGTAGAGGTCCTAGGCACGTATATACAGATTTAAGTGCTCCATGTCCTTATAGTTGTGGTTTATGTCCGATACATAAAAGTCATACAGCATTAGCGAATATGGTTTTAACTAATAGATGTGATCTGGATTGCTGGTATTGTTTCTTTTTTGCTGAGAAGGTTGGCTTTGTCTATGAACCTACTCTAGAGCAGATAGAGTTCATGGTCAAGAATTTACTTAAGCAGGGAGTCACGGCGGCCATACAATTAACTGGTGGAGAACCGTTGGTAAGGGACGACATTGTTGAGATCATTAAGTTATTGAAATCATTGGGAGTTAAGCACGTGCAACTCAACACTAATGGAGTTAAGTTTGCCCGACTCTACATAGAGAACCCTAGTAAGGCCATAGAATTCGCTAGAAGTATTAGAGCCGCTGGAGTAAATACCATCTACTTAAGTTTTGATGGGGTTTCCCCAAAAACGAATCCCAAAAATCATTGGGAGATACCTTACATATTTGAAGTTTTTAGGAAGTCAGGAATCACTAGCGTCGTTTTAGTTCCTGTTATAATTAAGGGAATTAATGATAACGAGTTAGGGGAAATAATAAGGTTTGCTGCTTCAAATATGGACATCGTTAGGGCTGTTAACTTCCAACCAGTAAGTCTTACGGGTATGATTAAAAGAGCTGAAAGAGAGAAAATGCGTATTACGGTGGCTGACGCTGTTAAAATCATTGAGGAGTTAACGGGTGGCTCTATAAGTAGGGAGGATTGGTTCACGGTGCCGTCCACGGTGCCTATTTCAGAATTCATCGAGTCGCTAGAAGGTAGATTTAAGTTTGAGATGAGTAATCATCCTCAATGCGGTGTTGGGACATACGTATATGTTAAAAAGGATGGAGATAAAGTGACATACATTCCCGTAACTAGGATGATTGATGTTACTGGGTTCTTAGAGTACTTACGTGAGAAGGTGCAGGGCTCAGGCGGTAAGAGAAAACTTGTTATAGGTTCTAAGGTGCTTCTAAACCTTATAACTAAGTTCATAAAATGGGGTGACGTACCTGCAGATATTAAGACTGCATTACCTAAGATGTTATACGATATATTTACTAAGAGGGACTATCACGCCTTAGGTGTTTGGCATTATAAATTCTTATTTATTGGTATGATGCATTTCATGGATCTATATAACTACGATGTACAAAGAGTTATGAGGTGCAACATACACTACTTAATGCCTGATGGTAGGCTAATACCTTTCTGTACTTTCAACGTTTTAAATGATGTCTACAGAGACTATGTCCAGAAGAAGTACATGTTAACAATTGAAGATTGGGTTAAGGAGTCGGGGAAGGAGTTGAGTGTGGAAAAATACAGGAGGAATTTAGATCTGATAAAGAAGTTGGAAAATAACGAGTTATATCTAGCAACTTACGGACCGTTTCTAAAGAAATAAATCATCCTAGGGAGTCGCGGTAGCTCTTTAGAATGTTGTTTAATTCGTACACCCATTTATTAAAACCTTCAGGTGTAGACGGATAGTTTAAGTAATGATCTTTTATTAGGTCCATGTATTTTACAACGATCCTCAACTTAAGCAGTAATGAAGGTCTTGAAAGTAGTGAGGTCAACCTCAAAATCTTATCAACTACGCCTACTTCAAATTTACCTCTAAGTGATACATCGTTTAACTCATTACCACTGACTAACTTCTTACTGATGCTGAACTCTAAGTCATCATTACTTAATTTCTGAAGGAAATATCTAAATATGTCTAGGGCTCCCTGCTTACCCCCGTACCTCGTCATAAAACAGATATTTGCTCTCCATAAATGCTTTGCTGAAAAGCTACCTACTTCTAACGCGTCTTGTATAGCTTCTGAAACACACTTAGCTGATATCATTGAAGAACCTTTCCCACCTCCATGAACAGGGTTAACCACGTAGGCTGCGTCACCTATTACTGCAACACCGTTCC
>JAWBKW010000041.1:0-7685 GCA_038831135.1 Sulfolobales archaeon
AGATTCTTTCATCTAATACTTAATCTAAATTATATTATTAGAATGAAAATTAACCCTTTAACACAAAGGTGTTAAATCAAGCCTATTAATTTAACGTTTTTGACATCCGGTTGTCCGGGGTTCAAATCCCCGCGGCGGCACATTTACTAAATCTGTTAACAATTTTTTATATTATTTCCTCGATAAGAATAAGCACCAAAAAGTAAAGGTTCATTGATAATAATTAATATAATTGTGTGTGTTTAAGCTTTTATCTTTCCCCGAGACGATGTTTGTAAGTTTCAATCTTATTCATCAGGTTGCCTATCAACGTTTTAGTCTGAAAGCTGACACTCTATCGCTTTATAGCCTCCTCAGCTCTTACCAAGTACTCCTTAGCCCTCAAGTAGAGGTCTTTGTTGTCACAGGCTACAGCATTTTACAAATACATCGCACTAACCATAGATAACTGAAATGTTGGACATACTCTATGATCCTATCAACATCTTCTTCAGAATCAGCTTCAGCAACTATCCTCGTAACTCTTTAAATATCTTATTCGCGTATTAATATTCCTCTCGGTCAATAGTAGGTACTTAGTTAAACCTTTTAAACATTGGTTTAACTTATATCATATGGTTTATCAAATAAAGTTAAGGAAAAAAGGTGTGGTCATCTTACCTAAAGACGTTAGGGAAAAACTTGACATAAAGGAAAACGATATGTTGCTAGGTGAAATTAAAGGCAGAGAGTTAATTTTACGTCCCTTGAAACCCAAAATAGTAAGAGTTGATCCGAAAGTAGTGGAGCAAGCTCTTGAGGAAGAGGAGGAGGCTGAAAGGAGAAAAGAAGAGGAAATATTTAATGATAGTTGACACTGGAGTTCTAATAGAGTATATTAATGAGGCAGGAAAATATCATGAAAAGGTCAGGAAGTTAATTGAAAGTAGTACTTCGCTTTTCGTCACACCCATTACGTTGAGTGAAGTGTTGTACGTAAGTTATAGGGTTTATAGAGAAGCAGGGTTAAACGATGCTAACGATTACGCTAAGGAATTTGTTGAATGGTTATCAAGTAAACTTAAAGTAACTGAGATTAACCACGAAATAGTGATAAAAGCGGGAGAAATTAAGAAAAAGTATGGGATAGCTTTACCAGACTGTTATGTAATAGCTACTGCAGATTATTTGAAAGATAAGGCCCTTTTTAAGAAGGAAAAAGAAATTATACAAGCTCCAGATAGGATTAGAAAGGAACTAGGAGATATTATTACTTTTATTGACGAGATATGAGAACTAACATTAACGTAAGGGATAGGATTCTCTTGCGAAGAAGTCTAAATATACTCTTCTAGTAGTTATTCCAAAAATTATTATACACAACAAATAACGTAATTAGCTAAGGTCGATCCCTCATTAAGATATTCCATATAAACCCTTGTTCTCATACTCCTTTCTGCTCTCCCACTCCTAGGCGTAATCCCATTAAGTATTATCTTACAAGCTAGTCTGTAATTCTTGCTTTTCTATGAAAAATTCTGTTAACGAAGTAAATTATATTAATTACGCATTTGACACTCTCTTAAAAGGATTTAATAATAATATCTGAGTAACATCAATAAGTTTAAGTCTTTATCTCTCTCCGAAACGGTACTTGTAAGTCTCAATTTTACTCCTTAAGTTATCAACGAGTGCCTTAGTTTCAAAGCTTACACTCTTTCCTTGCATTGCCTGCTCAGCCCTTGATAAGTACTCCTTAGCCCTGAAATAAAGATCCTTGTTATCATAAGCTACAGCGTTCTGCAAATACATCATGCCAAGCATAGCTAACCGCTTAATATACTCCTCATCTTTAGCAAACCTGATATTAACCTCAAAGCTCTTTATGTATTTTTCATCAATCGGCTGGCCGCTATCTGGTAAGATTGTAATTGATTGCCTCCTCATAAAGGGAGTGATAAGATTGCTACTCTGAAGATATTTCCTAAAATATGCTATTGAAGTTACAATTACTATTATTGGAATTATTGTGCTAAGGGTATTAGCTAGCGTTACATTGTGTAAGAAATAGTAAGGGATCGAAAACGACAGTACAGTCGCTATTGCTGTAGGAAAACCTATAAACAGCAATGCTAAACCAAGCCATTTCAAAAAGGATAACTTCTTCCCCTCCATAATTCTTCCCTTAGTTAAATTTATTTATAAAGTTTTAGAATTCCATTAACAACATAGACCAGCTTTCTGACATAGATATTCTCCACCTAGCCCGCAAGCAGTTGCTACTCCTAATGAGATAATTAATTGGAGCAATTCATCACAAGAAGGTACGCATATCACTACACATACACCGTAGATGATAGGATCTTCAATAAATATTAGACAAACCCCACTACAAGCTTCATCGCATGCTACGCTTTCAGCGACGCCTTCAGCCAGCAATCCGCATAGTACCGAAACTATTGCTTTACATATTTCACATTCTATCGGATTCGGGTCTTTTCCTTCTTCACTTTTTTGTTGTAAAGGGTAAGGTTGGTATAGTTTGTCTGGTATTAGTACTTCCTTATTCTCTATCCTCTTAGTCTTGGTTCCACAACCAGACACTCCTTCCTTAATCAAAACCCTATGCTTGTCTCCTTCCCTTCCTAAATACTTCGCTTTAAAACTTCTGAGTATACTCTGAGAACCGTAATTTATCCTATAAGTTATCTCGTGGTCACCGAAAGGATCACCCTCTATCAACTGACTCCATTGAATTATCTTTGACGGTTGTCCTTCATACTCTATTAATGTCACTCCTTGTCTAAAAATTCCTTTATCATCTTTCTTCTCTTCATAATGCAACAATTTAATACTCTTAGGCTTTAAACTCTGAGGCATATGATTATTGAGAACTTAAAAAAAAGTTAACTATAATGGAATACCTTAACACTATTCATCACTTATTTTTATTCTAACCTAACTAGGTTATAGTTTGAAAGAATAGCCCAATTCCTTTATTTAAAACTATTTAAAACTAGACGCAATAGAAGTCCTTAACTCTGCGTAGAGATGCTAACAGCCTTAACAGATACCGAAGATATGAATAAGAGGGCTAAAGAGGATAAAGCTATGTTCAAATACCGTAGTTTCATCAAAAAAATTAATTAGTGTTGAGTATAAAGACAAAATCTCCACGTAAGAAGATAATGCATAGAACTCTTTGTACATTTAAAGAAAATTTGTAAATATTTAGTTAAAGATCGTTAGCCTTAATAATTAGTCTAACGTTTCTGTCGAAGCATATCATTATTCTTGAGAAGAAATCTTCCCTGCCTAAAATTAGGCTGGGATATATACCCTCACCTAAGTTTACGAAGTCTAAAGATGTCACGGGTATCTGTAATGTCTCATTAAGTTCCACGAAATGAAATTTTATGTTATACCTTTCTTTTGTAGTGAGCAGATTAGAAATTATAACTTTATCGACTAAACGGTTTTTTTAACGAGGATTCATCAAAACACTTTAAGAACGTATCATTTCTAATGACAGAAAATCTGCTTCCAGTATCTGGAAGGGCTTAAACTAAATACTCGCTACCTAGTTTTGGACACTCCATTTCCACTTTAAGTAAAGGTAAATACGTATTATTAACCTTGACAAAAGGTACTTCTATCTCGCGAGACATTATTGACTCTCTACATATTTGATGGAGACTAAAATATCGTAAGTCCCTTTCTTATAACCCTTCTTCTCCATGATCTTATCAATCTCCTCTTCGGAATCGGCTTCAGCAACGATCCTCCTATCGTAATCTATCGCGTAATATTTCCTCATAACCTTGATGGGAGTAGTCATATTCTCAATTTAAATATGAACTTGCAGAACTATATCTTTGTCTGTTATGCTCTATTAACGAATTTTTGAACTAGAAATGTTAGTGTGCTTGGTTGTTTAGTATTTAAAAGCTTAGAATGTCTCTTCACTCAGAAAAAGAGGAGAAAAATAAGTGTTAGGAGACAATAATAACAATATCAGCTGCAGAAGTTAATGTATATTGGTTATTTGGTCTAAAAAGCTCGAATATGACAAAAATCTATTTTTAACAACATTTTCAAAAATCGAAAGGGAATAATATTCACGTTATAGATAAAATATTATGGCAAGAAGTTCAAGATTTATACACTAGAATAGAAGAGAATGACAAAGCAACTGAGGTGTTTAAGGGTTTAACGTCTCATACGATGTAGATTCTTTCATCTAATACTTAATCTAAATTATATTATTAGAATGAAAATTAACCCTTTAACACAAAGGTGTTAAATCAAGCCTATTAATTTAACGTTTTTGACATCCGGTCGTCCGGGGTTCAAATCCCCGCGGCGGCTCTAATTAAATTAGGTCATCTACCTTAACTTTTCCCTAATTACAAAATTTTCAAAATTATAGATAATTACTCTTTGAGATTATTTCTGCAAAATGAATTTAGAGTCTACGGAGATTAGCAAAGTATATTATACTTTATGAGATTTTAAAGGACAAGGTCTTCTAAACGTATGAAAGGTTTCCGTGTAATTTGAAGGCTTATTGTTTCCCTTTAAACTGCGACCGACTATAATGGGTTTATATTCATCCGATATTTTGTTTTGATTATTTTTTAAAAAGTTTTCAAAGTCTCCTTAAACTGCAAGGATTTTCCTATAAATGCTATTTTGTTTTGAGTATCACCGACCTAGATTGTATTAAAAAAATTTTCATGAGTATCGAGAGTTAAAAAAGCTGTTCAAAACATTTATATCATAGGGGTGAAAACATTGGAAAGAGAAGTAAGTAAAGAATACATTATAAAAAAGTTTGAAACCGAAATAGCAATGCAACGAAGAAAATATATGATGTACTATACAACTAAACCACCTTCATACTACATGGTTTCTTGGTAATCTTGTAATATATTCTAAGATAGTGAGGGTGAAATAGTTGATAAATCGTAAACCTTTTTTTATTGAATTAGAATTAACTTATAAATGTAGTCAGCAATGTTTTTATTGACATAATCCACCTAAAGATCTAAAATTTTATATAGCTGATAAAGCTCCAAAACCTAGATCTGTAATAGAAATGAATGAGCTAAACTTAAGTGAGTGGATATCAGTAATTAATCAAATTAAAAGGTTAGATGAAAAATACGAGGGAATCATGGATGTTGTGATAACTGGAGGAGAACCGTTGTTAAGAAGCGATTTAGAGGAAATCTTGTCATACATTACAAGACAAAAACTAAGGCACATGTTATTAAGTAGTGGAGAACCTATTTTCGATGACAGAATTACAAAATTGTTAGAAAGTGGTCTAGAAAAGATTAGAATTAACCTTACTTCACATAAATACGTCTTTAATATGCAATCCCCAATAATGCATATCAAGAACGAAGTAACTAAGAAGCTTAATATCGCAAAGAAATTTAAAGATTTTGGAGTAAAAGAAGTTGGAGGCAATATAGTCTTGACTAGTTATTATTTGAACTTCCTAGAAGAAATTGCGAAACTTGCATATAAATCAAACTTAGATTGGATTGAAATTCATAGTGTTATAAAGGTAGGTCATGGTTATATAAACCAAAAGTTCATAGTACCAGATCCTAACGATGAAAGAACAATTCAAGAAAAATTAAAGAGACTCATAGAAATTTATGGGGAGAATTTTATACAAAATTATGTGGATACTGACATTTTATATTCTAGGATACCAATCCCTACAAATTGGGGGGAAGTAGGTTTAGTTATAGCTCCGAACGGTGACATTTATCCTGGTTCCGAGGCGACATCTATCCCATTATCAAAGCTAGGTAATATAAAAAACGACTCATTAGTTGAAATTTGGTTTAGCAATCCCTTGCTTAATAAAATAAGAAGTCTATCTTTCCTGGGCGATTCACGTCTCCTTTGCGAATTCAGTTTATTTATTGAAACGAAATGAATTTAATTGAACACTCTCCTATAGACTGGTAAGGATTCACGCTTAACAATTTCCTTTTTTAATGTATTTTTGCTATAATTACAATTCGCAATGGAAACCTGAATCGCCCGAAACACAGAGAAGATAGTATGGGTAAATATGCTTTGTGGGTAAATTCAATTTTTATCAAAGTCGCCGTGAAACTTACTTTTAAATCGACACTTGAGTTTGAATTTAAGAAAACTTAACGAGCTTAACATCTAAGAAAAATGAACTACTCCACAAATGTGTTAAATAAATAGCTTTAATTTAACGTTTTAAACATTCGATTATCTGAAGTACAAATCTCAGCGATAACATGAGATAAATTCAAACCATTCGTCCAAAAAACTTTAAATTTCACCCTTTACTTATTTTATGAGGACGTGCCGCGGTGGTTTAGCCCGGTCAAGCGCAGGCACCGAAAGAATGCGGGCCTTTCGAGCCCGTGACCCGGGTTCAAATCCCGGCCGCGGCACTAATTTTTAATTAAATTGAAAGAGGTTTACGTTCTCTACAAATATAAGGGATTTGCAACAGCGAAGGATATTTTTGGAACGCTTTCACTACTTAATAATAGAATGTGATAGTATGGTAGGGATTAACGTGAATAAATTAGATAACGAGCAAAAAATCCGAATATTAAAGAAAGCTACAGAAAAACATGGATTAAGTTAAGTTGTGGGTCATTAATGCATCCTTTGCGAATTCAGTTTATTTAAAGAATCGTAATGAATTTAATTAAATACCATCCTACTGACTAGGTAAAGATCCACGCTAAGCAGTTTACTTTGTTGTATTCATCTTATTCATGAATTATAATTCGCAAAAAAAAACTTGAATCGCCCAATTTACCCAATTTTACCGGAGCTCTTAAATAACATGATAAGATTACATAGAATTCTGAAAATGTAAAGTTTCTAAGTTGGATTGGACAACAATTGATTAACGTTGCTGATCCCTTATGGTAATTTTTAACAATCAGTTACGTTGATGATAAAATATGATTCTAAAATAAGATAGAAAACACATATTAATATTGTAATCAGTGCATGAATGGCTCGTCATCTTTTCTCTGTTTCTTCTTCCTCATCACTTAGGAATCTATTTAGAAATTCGTCTACATATTGTTTCTCTCCAAATATAACTATATCATCAATTGCTTCATCATAATACTTTTTAATTTTATTTATCAGATTTGTCATATTATATATATCGAAGTCTAGAACTTCTCCACCTTGTAACTTGTCATCCTCGTAAACAATAGTTATCATATTTTTATAAACTGAAAATCTAAATGCAGATACTACTTTACCATCTTCCACTTTTTTATATAACATAATTAACATAAGAGGCTCAGTTATTCCATGCCTAGTATACTCAGCATGCTTTATCATGAAATATAACATTATTGAATGCCTTATTATTTTTTGTTTTGTAATTCAACGTATTTTTCGTAGAATGATATAGCCTTCCTTAAATTTTCCACCTCATTCTCATATTTAGCTAATTCTGCATACGCCCTAGCTATGAAAAGTACATCGTTTAATTTTTCAGCAACCTTAATAGCCTCCTTAAGGAATTGTATAATTTTTGTTCTAATATAGAGATCATAAAGAATTGAAAGCTTATCCTTACTATCGTCTAGCAGTTGTAATCTATCTATTATTTCAGAGTATAGTGAGGGTTTATTGTACGTTAATTTATATAATACCCTTATTTGTCCTATATT
>JAWBKW010000042.1:0-7164 GCA_038831135.1 Sulfolobales archaeon
ATATACCACTTAAATAAGCCTGGTGGAACCATGCAACAAAAGCTAGAATTAGAGAGACTAGGCAGACCTCAAGTAAAGCTACATACTGCTCACGCTTACCCAAGGGACAACCCTAACTATAACCTACAATATGTGGTGATAAATCTTAGTAGCCTTGGAGTTATTAAGGTCTCAAGGAGAAACTCTGTGTAGGCTGTAATCACCTCCAACTCCTATACGAAAATCACAAACTTAATAAGGAGTTTCTCAACCATAGTGTTAAGTCTTTAGAACGGTTAGTAGGCACTTCCAGATTTTCAGGTATGAGTGTTGAGGAGGCAATCACTAAGGTGATTTTACGGATATCGAATAGTACGTATTACCAGTACGACCTGGACGTAATGTATGATTATTGGAAACTACTGAACGAGACTATCATGGAGAGGGATGGTAACTGCGAGGACCTAGCAGTACTTGGGTATGCATTATTGAGGTGGGTAGGTCTTAGAGACGTATGCCTGCTTAGCTGGTATGCCGGTGATGCCGGTCATGTAGGTGTTCTAATCTACGTTAACGGTGATTGATTCTCCATAGATCTCGGTTGGATCTTCGTAAACGGCTACAAGCTATATCTAACGACTACCATACATGATCGTAAGGGAGCTTTATGGACTCTATCAATACACCCACACGTAGTTCTGGGAGGTTTACGGACAGCCCAAACCGGTAATCCATATAAATCCGGAAGATGCTGAGGAGCTATCCATCGCAGAAGGTCAGCCAGTCGAGGTATGTAGTGAGGAGGGATGCCTCCACTTCCTCGCGAAGATCGATAGGTCACTGTCTAGGAGGACTCTATGGATTCAGAGACGGATTAAGGACTTAAACAACAGACCGCTGAACTCCATAATGCCGCTGAAGACTCAGCCCATAGGAGACGGTCCAATATTTAACTCAACTGAGGTGGATATCCGTAAGATCTGTTAAAAATAACAGTACATGCCTGCCCAGGAATGCCCTACTAAAATACTCATGTCGGAGTGAGGTTAGTGCTAAATTAATTAGTCGGTAAATAAGGTCTTATTAAGTTTTCAACTCAGCACATATCATGTGGCATCCTACATGTATCACTTTTATAGTCTGAGAATTTATAAGTTACTAGGATATGATGTTAGATGAACTGTATGAATTAGCTGTACCGATTTCACTCATCTTTACGTTATCCCTAACCTTCACAATCACCCTGTCCTCAGCCTACTACTTCTACATTAGTGGGAGGATGCCGGAAAGGACTGTGAGGTACGTTGCAGCTGCCTCATTATTCACGTTAATCTTAATGACGATAGCTATCTCTCATTACCTATCTCTATATACACTATTTACCTCCCCAACAGTAAGTATTATCTGGTATCCAACGCTGATCTTCGTCGTAGTAGTGATACTTTGTAGGTCCGTGTTTTGTAGGTTATCGATTATGGGGTTAGGGAGGGAGGTGTGGGAGGTTGTTGATGGTACTCCAGTATACATCTATGGTGGGGATGGTGAGGTCCGTGACGCCCACTACGACTGGTTAAGAGGTGGGGTCTACTTCACTAAGAGTTACTTTAGCATCCTCACAGACGATGAGAGGATGGCAGTTATCTACCATAAACTTGGGCATGTTAAGGATAGGTTTTGGATGTGGGTGATATATGTCTTAGGGGTGTTGTGGGTGTTCATACTACCCATCATAGTATCCATAGTGATCTTTACTACTTACTCATCACTTCAGCAGCTATCTATAACTAAGGCAGTCCTCCCAACCACCCTCCTAACACTCCTCCCCATGTATGCAGCTTCAATCATGGTTGTGCAGTGGATTCACGAGCATGAGGTCGACATCTACGCCTCGAGGAGGGTGGGTATGACGCCGTTAGTCCAGGCGTTCTTAAAACTTGAGGTCTACACCGCTATGAGGGGATTTGAGAAGATGGTGGAATCTATAACGTTCTCCAAGACTTTCGAGGAGAGTAGGATCTCGTACTTCGAAATCTTAAGGGAAGTAACTCTAAGATGCTTTAAGTATATGGTTGGGCTCTTCAGAGAAGTTATAGAGCGACCTCTCCCGGAATCACACCCACCCCTAAGACTTAGGATTAATACGATAATTACACGATCACGTAATCCCCCTCAAATCAGAAATGGGCTTTTTCCTTCTTGATGCCTGTTTGGTCTGTCTATATGCTTTGGGGTCGTTTCTAGATACGTACTTAGTTCGTAGAACCTAGCTAAGAATACTATACACACCAGCCCGCTCCTCACATTGAATCTCGACACGGTTCTAAGCAGTTGTGTAGTTTGCATAACCATTTCTCGCTCTCCCAGAGTCCTCGCAACCCGAGAGCATCTATACCTTGCTTTATCGTGGGAATAAATTAGGTTGCTAAGCCGGTGGGAGAACACTCCGCGCGGGTTCGAATCCCTTCACCTCCTTTTAAGCTGGGGATAATGATTTTGGTGTGAAAGCGAGATCTATTTATGATGAGAGGTTTGAGTGGTGTAGGCGGATAATCGCTGGATTCGGCTGCAACGGTGAGGTTGTCCTCCGATTCCTGGATCGCCTGACCTGTTTACGGCTTTCTATCGCTAGGTTGAGTAAGGTCGAAGACCGTCTTCCAGTCCTCCTCCGCGTCATAGACTTGGATCTGGGGGTACGACTAGGTGTGATGTTGGGCCGTTGTAGCGTGGACTAACAGGCAATCTTATAGGGGTGGACTAAGTATGATAGGGAGCTGGTTCCGCGGAAGCCGATCCAGTATGCTAAGGTTGACGCCTGTAGTAGGGATGCCCCGATGCCGCCTTAGGTCAGCTGGATTAAACTGAACATTAAAGAGAGGGACGGTAGGGTTATGCCCGAAGCCCTCCTAGAAGATAGGGATGTTAAGGTGATGATTCAAGCTGCTGACAACCCAGGGGCAGGGCTATGATCTGCGTTCTCTTCGAGGCCATGCTTTAGACCTGGCGAACTACTGGGCATGAGGAGTAGCAACGTTGGGTTCAAGAGAGACTACTATATAATCACGGTGAATGTGAAGACTGGAATCAAGAGGACACCTTTAGTCACATCACTTATGCGCTCTTAGAGTGGGTTAGGGTCTATCCGAATAAGGACTATCTAAACGCGCCGCTACGGATACCGTTAGCTCGAAACTATTACGGGCACCCGCTGAGCTACGAGCACTTCAGGCTAACGATAAGAAGACTCGTAGCGAAGGCCGGTGTGAAGAAGGAAGTCCAGCCGTACCTATTCAGGCACATGACGTTGGCAAGTATGGCTAATATCCTCACAGAAGCAAACCTTGAGAAGTTTGCGGGCTGCGTTCACGGATCAGGGATGGTTGCCGGGTAAGCCCGCTTCTCAGCCAAGGACATTGAGGATGCGATCCTAGCAATATACGGCATAAAGGAGGTTGAAGACAACGGCGTATTGATGAAGATGGTTAAGTGCCCGAGGTGCGGGAGCCGTAACCCTGAACACCATAGGTTCTGCATTCATGTGGACAGCCGCTGAGGAGACGTCGGCTTCGATAGGGGTGACCCGAACGTTAGGGCCGACGACGCCGAAATTGGCTTGTAAGTGCAGCTGAGTGACAAGTGACTCGCTGAACTCATGGGCGTAGGATTATGGGAGCTGAAGGAGGAATTGGAAGAAGATTCTCAAGACGAGGTGAGGACGGCGTTCTGGGATAAAATCCTAGGTTTCAAGGATATCTTCGCTACATCATCGCTGCTTGAGGTTAAAGAACCTGCGTTAAGGTGCGAAGCCCTAATCGAGGAGGCTGTATTCCTCAAGTATCGCTAAGGCGCCGAACGAGCCAAGGAGGTGGCGTTGAAGCTTGCGGCTGAGGTGAGGGCGAACGCCCCTGGCGACAGGTCTGCATGGTATAGGCATCTCTTCTTCCCATCCCCGGTCTACAGGGACTTGTGGGAGACTTCCGTCCTCTTAAAACCGCTGCCAGTGCAGGTTTTAGAAGCACGGTAGCTTCAGCAACAACACTTTCAGCAGGTGCAGCGGGCACCGACCTGCTTAACCTGCAAATGGCCCCTAATACGGATACCACAGTATCAGGGACGGTACTGTTATAGATATGTCAGGAAGTATGCTTAAAATTCTTTAAGACTAGGTTCCTAATACTTAGGTAGCTTGCTAAATCTCTATAGTTCTTTACGCGACAATCAGGAGGCTTAACCTAGTCTTGAAATGAAGAAAAATTTAAAATTAAAATACGAAAATGTTTTATAGAGAGGACTTATATGAGATCCGAAGAGAGGAAAACTTCTTTCAGAGAAATATTTCATGTCTTTTTGGTTATACTTTTAGTAACGTTTATTCTATTAATCTTGCCTTTCACCAAATCAATTAGTGCGTCCCCCATCGTAGAAGACGACGTTAAGAAATTCCTTCCTAACTTAAATTATTCATGGCCCCTCGAAATGGGGGATGAAGGATTAACACGCTCATCTCCCTCATCAATTCCCTGTAGGCCACAAATAGCGTATGGAAGCGATGTTCCCACCGCGCAAATCGTTTTGGTGGAGGACGGAGTGATCTTCTCATTTGACCCGGATGGGAGAAGCGGAGACGCATACGCTCTAAACGAGGCTACGGGAAGAATACTTTGGCGCACGGACATACATGGTTCATTTAACAGGCTTATTATGAGAAATGCCTTGGGGAAATATTATTACATTGGAACAAGAGGCGCTCCTTCTTTACTCATAGCATTAGACAAGGGAACCGGGAGGATAATCTGGGCATCTGAAATAGATGAGGGAGACGTAACCGCGCTTATCACGTATAATAACAGGATATATCTCGGTACGAGAAACGGGTTAGTTTTCTGCGTCGATGAGAACGGGAATGTATTATGGAGGAGAGCTTTAGAGAATAAGGTTGTTACGGACTTAGCTTACGGCGAAGGCATGCTTTACGTGAATCTTGAATATAGTAAAAGCCTTTACGCATTAAACGCCGGAAACGGTGAATTTGCTTGGACGTTTAATGGGGATGACTATTTATCAGGGGTGGCATTCGAAAATAACTTGGTTTTAGTTCAGGAGTATAATAGGAAGTTAATTGGACTTTCGTTAAACGGCACGGTGATGTGGAAAAAGGAAATAGGGGTTCAAAGTTTTTCTGTAGGAGAGGATGCCATTTACGTGGTTGATCATAGAAGGCTTTCTGTACTTGACTTCCAAGGGAGAGAAATAAGTAGATTTGATTTGCCTGAGGGAGAGCGATTTGAGAAGTCTTACGGGGTTGCGGTAGCTGCTAAAAGGATCTTAGCTCTTCCAGTATATGGTAAAAACTACGGCCGCCTCTACCTATTATGGAAGGGTATAACCCCCATCTTCAACATAACCTATTCCGGGGAGGGAGCTATTTCCCCGAAGGTAAGTATAGCTTACGGTAGGATTTACGCTGTATTTTATACATACGGTAGAATATTGCTTTATAAACTCCATGATGTTGAAAAGCCGGTTATTGTCTCGGTTGAGGCGGCGAGCGAAGTGTATGAGGGGGAGGAGTTCGTCGTGAAGGCAAATATCTATGATAATAGGAGTGGAATATATAGGGTCTTGTTAGCTTATAGTGTTGACGGCGGCAAATGGAATTACGTAGATATGGATTTAGAGAGAAGATACGTAATTGAACCAATATGTGGTTACGGTTTTAGTGAAGAACCGTATGTAGGTAGAATATTCGCTCAACGAGCTGGCTCACTGATCAGTTGGAGGGTCATCGCAATAGATAATGTTGGCAATTACATCGTATCACAAGAATATACCTACAGAGTTATTGAGAAAAAGGATATCAACCCTCCGGTGACCAAGGCTTTATATGAGGACGTATGGCATAACGCGGATTTCACCATAACGCTGGAGGCTGAGGATGACCTAAGCGGAGTCGCGGAAACCTACTATAGAATAAATAATGGCCCAGTGAAGAAAGTTAGTATTGATGGGCATCCACTCATAACTGTGGAAGGCGCTAACAACACTTTAGAGTACTGGAGTGTTGACAAAGCCGGGAATGAGGAAACTCACAAATTTATAACTGGTATAAAGCTGGATAAAAGTAAACCTATCGCGAACGCTGGGCAGGATCGGAAAGTAAACGTTGGCGATACTGTGGTCTTCGATGCAAGTGCATCGACAGATAATATAGGGATAGTTAGCTATGAATGGGATTTCGGAGATGGGGAAAGAGGAGCCGGTGTGAAAGTAACACATATTTATAAGAAAGCTGGAACTTACACGGTAACCCTAGTAGCAAAAGACAGTGCTGGGAACATTGATACCCATAGCATAATAATTACCGTCACGGAGGCATTCCCAACAATACTAACAATTGGAGCTATACTTCTGGCAGCAATCATTATTATAATCGCGATTCTAGTAGCACGCCGCCGCTGAGCAATGAAGAATACTTTGTGATGCGCTAAAGTGTCTGTCTCCACCCATCTTTTAATTAAAGGTGCTTGGCGCACACATCAATTTAACACCTGAAAACCTATTTACCTAATCTTACCCTCTATTTTTAATGTGTGAAGAATATTTTCTTTTTCAAGAAAGAGTGAGAAATCACAAAAAGCTCTTAATGTAAAGAGACTTGGTAATAATACCTTTTAAGTATGACTTGCCTATGTGAAGCTGGGCGTCCGATAAGCTTCGGTATGGGTGTTTCCCCATCTATGATGAACTGTTTCCATACGTGCTCCATGCATGTCTCGAATCTGGGGTTCGTGTTTCATGTTGGTTGATGTTGTTTATTGTCAACCCTGGCTTCATAGACCTCGGAGCACCTTTCATCGATGCCCATGTTATTGGCCTCCACCCATTCAGGGTAACCCCAACCCACAGCTGCGAGCCCAATGAGGAGGAGCTGTGGGTCGGGGTTACAACTCGAAAGCCTCATCCTTTAGGGCGGGGAGGAGGTCAGATATCCTTAATACGTGGTCAATTCTTTTTAGTGCGTTATTCATGATCCAGGAGTACTCCCTCAAATTCGTAAGGTCCCTAATCATATCTACGCTCTTTTCAACTTCTCTACAAAGTTCATCAATATGTTTTTTCTTAGACTCCTCACCTATAGGTTTCTCTGCTTGAAGTTTTGGACCACCCTCCATAAAACCTTCTGGATAG
>JAWBKW010000043.1:0-6838 GCA_038831135.1 Sulfolobales archaeon
AATAAGATATTAGCCCTACATGGGACGCAACCAAAAAAAGAGATGTGCTTAAGGCATGAATGTGATGGCTGTAGTTATTACTGCGTAATAAGTAATTTAAGGCAGTTCTTCGGTAAAGCTCTAGGATACCTACAGACCGTCTCCTATATACATGTTAAGGAATTATGTAAAAAGAGGAAGTGTTATGCATGTGTGCTTAGGAAACGCGGCCTATGTAAAATTAAGGGTTAGAACGGATTCGCAATAAATTATCTTTACAAGGTAACTACTCGTTCCTTAGGGGTTTAGAGCGAAAATAATAGCCCTTAAGCACCCTACAGTTTAGATATTAGGTGATTAATTAATGAGTATTGAGGAAATTAGGGCGTTAGTTGCTGAGTTAGAGGATATTTTAGAAGGCGGAAATATTGACACATTAGTGGCCTTCCTTTCAAGGTTATCGCCTTACGAATTTGTTGAGATCTTGGAGCGTTTAGATATTAGTAAGAGGAGTAAGGTTATATCCTACGTACCTTTGGATGGTTTAAAGCCTATTCTTAATAAGTTACCTGAAGATATGGTATTTGAGTTGCTTAGGGTTCGAGGTATTGACGACGTGATTAAGGTTCTTATAGAGATGCCTTCTGATGAAGTAGCGGATTTCCTGTTAAAGATTCCCCCAAAATTTAGGTCTAAGTTGATGAATTTATTTCCTCATTGGAAGATGAGCGAGGTTTCAACACTTCTTAAATACCCCAGCGAATGTGTAGGTAGCGTAATGACCCCCCAGATCCCTATTTTCCCCGGTAAATTGACTGTCGCTGACGCAATTAAAGAATATGTGGCTAAAAGTGAACTAGGTCTGTACGATAAACATTTCTACGTCTATGTTGTTGATGATAAAGGTAGATTAAGCGGTTGGATTGATGTTAAGTCCTTCATTTCTTTAAGTAGGAATAAACTCCTTAAAGACGTATCGTCTAAACCACCACTAGTTGTTGACGTTAAATCAGATCGTGAAGAGGCTGCTAGGGCAGCAATCAAGTATGACTTGCTTGAGATCCCTGTGATTGGTGATGAGGGCAGATTGTTGGGAGCAGTGACTTTAGATGACGTTTTAGATGTGGTTGTGCATGAATATACTGAGGATTTGCTTAAGTTTGGAGGCTTTATACAGGCTATAAAGGGTAGATATTTAACTGCTAATTTAACGGCTATAGTCAAGGGCAGATTTATACCTTTAGTCTATCTATATCTGATGAACATGATTACAGGAGGGATAGTTAGCGCATATACCGATATTATTGAGAGGATCGCTGTCTTGGCAGCATTTTTACCGATGCTTTCAGATAATTCAGGTAACATCGGTGCACAAGCATCTACATTCATAATTAGGAGTTTAGCTGTTGGTGAGATAGGACCTCAAGACATTTTGAGGGTACTGAAAAGGGAGGTTGTTATAACCTTAGCGTTGATTTCCTTATTATCACCAGTTTCATTTATTATAGGCACTACAATAGCTTTCATAACATATAAATCGTTAATACCTGCGATCGGGGTTGGTTTAGTGGTTTCTACAGCTTTGATAGTTTCTACTTTGGTTACAGATTTAGTAGGTGTTTTACTTCCATTATTTCTCTCACGTTTCGGTGTAGATCCGGCGACCATCTCAGCACCACTACTGACTACCGTAGGTGATATAATAACAGCAACTACTTACTTCACGATAGCTACCTCACTCATCACTATTATCTAACATACTTAATACCCCTGATACGAATTATAATTTGGTGTAAATTTATAATTGGGAGATTCTCAACATCCATAGTATTTGCGGTGGTGATAATTGCAACTATTTCATTATTTTCATCATTTCCTAAGGGGTTCCTAACCAGTAGATTCGTAAGTATTTACGATAGAAACGTAGTTGGGTTCGATACTTGCGAACACTCAACATATGTGCACGATCTTGAATGCAGCTTATCCATTAATAATTACGAAATTAAGAGATTATGTAGTGGTCTAATATGCGTTTCAAAGTTCGTATATGATGATTATTCAGGGCCTCCAGACCTACTATTAGGTCGTAGATACTTTTACGGTGCAATATTAGACAGAATAGATCTACTCAATAATAGTATCAAGAGAATTATTACAATCAATATAACAACTCGAAATAATGATGTTCTGATCTTGAGCGTGGAGAAGGATCTAGGTAACTTCACATATAAAGAGTTCTGCATAGGTGATTATTATGAAGGGATTATTAAGCCGGCTGTAAAGTATTTATCAAATAACGTGATTAAATTAAACGTTGCCGTATTAAATTATGAAGTCCTTGATTGCAATCCTTATGGGTGTTTATATCACTACACTCATTCTTCTAACGAATCATCTCTCGATATCTATGAAAAAGCGTTTAGTTTTTGGACCTCAACTATTAAGTATGTACTTGGTTATAACTCAACGCTTAAATTCATAGATAATGTTTACGAGGGTTTCACTATTTTCTTACCTCATGACGAGTACGGTACTATTAGGTTTGATGAATTCCACATTCTTTGGGATTTTTTAAGTAGATCCGTAGATAGTGATTTAGTAATAATTGTTGAGTTGCCTAGGCCTGTTAAACTACGTGATAGTACCTTATTGGCTTTTACTTATGGAAACTTTATATTCTTGAGTACTAGGAGAGTTGATGTGATTGTCCATGAGGTGGGGCATGTTTTGGGTTTACAGCATCCAAGGATTTCCGAGGTTAAAGATCTTTGGGTCAGTGATATCTTCCATGAATCTGTAATGTTGAGGACCACGCTAAGCCGTTATAAGAGGATATCATTGGGTGATTTAGTTGGTTTAGCTCGCAGCATTTACATGCTTGAAGATTTTAATACGCAAAGGAGATTAATTAATTACCTAAGCAGTTTAGGTATCGACGTTGAAAATCTTTGCATTATTGTCCCAGTAGTGAGGAGGGTTTACCCATCTACAGATATTCCTGAGGTTATCTCATCGTTTATTAAGGAGGGTTTAGCTAAGTTTGAAGTTGATGATGGTAATATAACTAATTTAGAAATTAATCAATACGTAGTAGATATAATTAGGTTTATTTCTAAAAGATATGTCGTTATCGATTAATTTCCATTAGTAAGTCTTGGCTTCTCGCTAACCCGGAAGCTATTAAGTCAGCAATCCTCAGCGGTTCCGGGTATTGATTAATGTTCTGGAGATTTATTATAATCCTTAACGCATCAGCATTGCTTATACCTGTACATGATATTATTAGATTACCTTTTGGGGTTGTAATTTCGTGCGCTTTTAAGTAATCCCTTTCAATTACTTTATACCTTTCTAACCAATCTTCGAAGTTTTTTATTAGGGCTTCCTTGATCGATTTGAGGTTTAAGCTATGTTTAAATATAGTTATTACCGGTATTCGAGTTTCGTCGTAGATTACTTCAGAGTCTACCACATTGAAACCTGCGTAAGTTACGCCATCTAAGAATATTGCTGAAAAGCCGTTTTGTAGGGAATTGATGCACTTAATTACTACTTCCGTACCATCTAAACCATCAACTGTTATGGTACATAATTTAATGGATAGCAAGTTAATTCCTTCGCACATAACCGTAGCTATTAAAGTCTTCTTATTAGATTTCTTATAAGTTGGTAGGAAGTAACCATCATCTACTCCTAAGGTTCTTAACAATGTTTTCAAATTTTTCATCCTCGCTTAGAACCCTGATTAGGGTGTTTAAATCAGCATTTAGGCTTATTAATCTAGTCTTTCCGTATCTACCCCTATTAACTACTTTTGCGTTAATTATTCCAACCATGTCTAGTTCGCTGAGGATATCGCTCACTCTTCTCTGAGTGACTGGGTCTATGGTTAGGCCCCTACATAGCTCTCTGTACGTATTGTAGACATCGCCCGTAGTTCTACTCTCACCGCCGCTAACTACTAGTGAGAGGAGTACTAACTTACTGTGTAGCGGTAATGTTTTAATAACCTCGGCAACCCTATCTTTCTCTATCTCCATCCTAGCACTAAATACATGCTCCTTACCGACCTTATTCTTCCCTTCCCTCTCAGCTATTTCACCAGCAACTCGAAGTAAGTCCAAGGCTCTTCTAGCATCGCCATGTTCCTTAGCTGCTATAGATGCGCATAGTGAAATCACTCCTTCCTCAAGTGCGTCAGGTTTGAAGGCTCTTAAAGCTCTCCGTGATAGTATATCCTCAAGCTGTAGGGCATCGTATGGTGGGAATATGACTTCCTCCTCACCTAGGCTTGACTTAACTCTAGGGTCCAGTCTTTCAATGAAGTTGACATCGTTAGTTATTCCAACAATCGTTATCTTTCCCTTTCTTAGTTCCTCATTAATTCTTGTCAATCTGTAGAGTAATTCATCACCGCACTTCTTTACGAGCGAGTCTACCTCATCTAATATAACGACTAGTGGTATACCTAATCCATCCAATGCGGTTATAATCCTTCTAAAGACTTCAGAAGTTGAGAGTCCTGTAAAAGGTATTTTAACGCCTATTGAGTCAGCTAACCTAGCCAATACCCTATACGTGGTGTCATCATATCTGCAGTTAATGTAGCTGTATCTGAACGGTTTTTCAATTTTAGCGGTATATTCCTCAAACTTTAGTAGGACATACTTGACTACTGCAGTCTTTCCAGTTCCTGTTAACCCGTAAATAAATATATTGCTGGGTCTTTCACCCCTGAATATAGGTGCTAATATAGAGCTAATCTTACCTATTTGCTCATCCCTATGCGGTAACTCGTTAGGGATATAGTCAGGTCTTAATACCTCCCTATCTTTAAATATAGTAGAACTTAAGCTTCTTTCAATAATCTTCTTAAATACTTCGTCAACACTCACTCGCATCATCCTCACTACTGATTCAAATTTATATAAGCAGTAAATAAGATAAGATTAACCTCTTATTCCTTATATCTTAACTAGGTATTTGCCCATCATCAATAAAAATATGAAACCTTATTAGGTGTTGATAGGATTCTACTTTAAGAACCCCTTCACGATAACTACTGGGGTTCCAGCATCTGCCGACCCACTTACTAGATCAGCGAGTGAAGCTATCACATCACTTAGTCTTCTAGGTGTCGTTCCTTCCATGGAGTAATCATCTATCTCGTAAGTCTTTTTCTTCTCATTTTCTATTATTTGCTCTATTTCCTCTCTGCTCCTACCTTGACTACTTAACATCCCTACAAAGTACTTATACTTAATACCCTCTCTCCTCTTAAGAAGTCCTTCTGTATGACCGAAGGAACATACAGGATCTGCTAGTTCATAAATCATTGTGGCAGGATCTAAGTATGCCCCATCACCGTATATCATTACCTCGACCTTCTTTCCTATACCTTCTAATACCCTCTTCTGGATCTTCCTTGCTACATCATATGCCTCCCTTGGTGCTAACTTTATTAAGTCGTTGGAATATACGTTTGAGCCTAGTAATCCCCATTCAGACCAGGCACCATCTCTTGGGTCATTAAGTATTTCTTGTAGTGTTATTACGTTGTTAAATACTTCTTTCACCTTCTTAAGTACTTTATCCCTCTCATGTATGCATGAAACTACGATACCGTCTGGTTTATAATCTAATATCTTCCTAGGATTGTTGGATAGGAATATCTGAGCTTTAGCTCCTGCTTTTTCAATTATTGATGTGTAGAGCTTGATGTAGTTAACTCCCGTAGCGGGATGTTGGAAGTCAATCTTCATAAGTTCTTCATGGGTTATCTCATCAACCATTAAGTTCTTACCTAATACCTCATCTAAGTCTTCAGGAACTAATTGATTACCTACACAATCGCGTGGGTAGGAAAATTGAATAACTACCTTCCCCGAAGTTACTGCTCTAGTAAAACCCTCTAAAATTGGGGCGAATCTATTCCTACTAGCAATCGGAAATAGTACGCCTAAGGTACTGCCTTCACCTAAACCTAGCTTCTTCCTTAAGTCCTTAACTACCTCATCCTTCGAAACAATATTATTTTGAGCCCTAGCAACTATATTCTCCTTAACACATATTACATCACCATCATCGATTAAACCATCTATAAAGCACTGCCTAACAGCTTTATAGACTTCCTCAACTATGTCGTCACCAGGTAGTATAACACCCATTTTTACGCCGAAAGCCTTAACCCCTAAATACTCAGGAAACACCTTCATTAACTACATCACCTCAACATCTAGACATCCAGCTAATTTAAAATCATCCGTAAGCTCCTCAATCAGTGGTGAAGTAAATCTAAATTCACGTTGCATTAATAGATTGTAATCTTCAGTTTATGTAGTAAGCTCTTGAGATGATGATAGAAAACATAAATAGTGCTGAGTTGTTGATGAGGGTGGGGTTAAACCATGGCTACCCTACTCGAGAGGATAAAGCAGTACGTTGGTAAAAATGTTTATGTTGATTACTGCTACTAATGAGAAGTGTAAGGAGGTTGGCGACAACCACATAGTATTAGAGGATAGCAGATGTATCTTATGAAGGTATTGAGGGGGAGGAAAGGATAGTCATCACATCATATATTGTAGCGACATCATTACCTAGGTATTAAGATAGGTGGTGAAATATGCGTGGAAGGCTCGAAGATGTGGAGTAGGTTTCTATGGTTCTTTATGTTTGGTTAAATTTTTCCAGCGGGTTGGTATATGATGTTGAAGCAGGATGGACCTCAGACCTTAAAATCATTATCAGTTGATGAGCTTCTAATGAGGACTGCAAACTTGTACCTCTACGTCAAGAACGTCAAAGTTAGTGGAAGGAGGTATCGATATCTAATTGTGGAGGAATACCTAGGACAAGG
>JAWBKW010000044.1:0-5866 GCA_038831135.1 Sulfolobales archaeon
CAACAGAAACTCTAGAACATGTTAAGGATTGGAGGAAAATTATAACGAATATGAAGGACGTGCTGAAACCCAGAGGCTAATATATCACAACTCGTTCTAGAGGATTCTCATACCACGGCTATCCTTACGATTTTTGGAGGCATGAAGTAGAGGATATGAGGAGAATATTTGCGGACTTTGAGATCATCAATCTAAGCAGAGATCATCATGAACCAGGAGTATTCCTTAAGGCTAGGAAGCCAGAAAATTACGTTCCAATAGATCTATATCTATCAGGTATAGCTCTCTATTCTATAGTATTAGGTAAAAGGACGAAAGATATTCCTAACTTTAAAGAGGTACCACTAACTAGGAGACTTATGGCTAGATTTTCAAGTTCAAAGGTTAGGTGGCTATTACCGGGAGCCTTATGGAAGCTCTTAGAAAGGTGCTACTTAACATAGAACTTAACATAGACCGGAACAACATCTTTAGAAGGTAAGGTAGTACATCAGGTGAACCTTACGAAATAAATAAACAGATAATAGAAGAAATAGAAGAATATGTGATAATTAGTGAAGGATGTAATTTCACGGTGGTCTGGCATTAGGCTTAGGTCTTTGACCTTTAACGGTCCTAAGCAGCTAGCACCAATCACTAATAGTCTGTAAGTCGGTAGGTGCTTGAGGATCTTAGGGATGCTGGGGGTTAGAGACGTAGCTATCGT
Organism: Sulfolobales archaeon; assembly: GCA_038831135.1. Taxonomy (GTDB): domain Archaea; phylum Thermoproteota; class Thermoprotei_A; order Sulfolobales; family NBVN01; genus DTCV01. The sequence goes on from JAWBKW010000044.1 coordinate 707, forward strand.
GTTATTGTGTTAGGTGAGATGTTTTCAGAGCTTGTACGTGAGTATTATGGTGATGGTCTTAAATTCGGTATTAGGGTGAGTTATGTGTATCAGGATAGTCCTCTCGGTATTGCGTACGCTGTTGGGCTTTATGAGGAATTTGTCGGTAATGAGGAGTTTATTCTACATAATAGTAGTAGCGGAAGAATAACATAAACTAATCATATATCGATGTGCAATCTGAAACAGTTTTTATGATACTCGTATGATAGAGAAGATTTCAGCAGGTGGAGCTGTATAGATCATACTTGTAATGGGCGAAATCAGGGCAATTAGCTGGAAAGGTTGAGGAAGGTAGAAAGCCTGCCAGGATAGGAAATGATAATATATAGACTTTAATGTTTTTAAACAATTCTGAGAAAGAGAGTAGATAAGGGACTATGACTATATTGTGAAGGTATGTAACCCAGTAGACCTAGTTGTAGCGATAGAGTCCTACTATTTAACTTCACCGTCCTCGCAACTAATGTTTAGACTTTAAGGACTGTGGCAACGTAGCTTTAGTCGATGAAGCAGTTGAAGTATTTTGGACCCGGCTACCAATGTTTGTGTTTATGAGAGACTATTACATATCCCTCTCAGGTCTTTGTTAATGTGGGAGTTCTAAATACCTAGGAATTAGAGTTGAGGTAGTCATCTGGGCATCATTTAGGTATGCTCACTTAAACTGCATAGTTTTTCAAGATAGATGCAGAAGGTATGTTGCAGGATCCATTTCGAGAGTGTTAAATACGGTTAGGGGGGACTAAGAGTCTCCTCGTAGAGTTATTAAAATGCTACATGAAGGGATGTAGAACTCTCAAAGCTTTAGGGTTGAGTTAGTTGATAGGTATGACTATAGTTACTTATTTTAAAGTCATAGAGTGAAAGTAAGGGGAAAAGCCACTTTAGCAAACCACCGTGTATTGTTTCAATAATGTTTGGTTTATGAAAATTCTCCAAATCGGAATTTATAGCGTTTAAACAGTTATGAAAGTATTATTTAAAGGCTCATCCCATAATATATTTTATACTTCGAAGTTCGTCCTTCCTACTTGAGAGTGCGGGTATGAAAATACCACTTGATATAGCACGAATTGAGTATATGGAAATTTGCTGTGGGATTAAGCTTGGCTTACACAAAGTAGGATTTAAACCAGAAGAGTAGAGTCTACTTCAAGGATTTCTATCACAATCAACGGTAGATAAGTAAATAAGTAAATTGCGATTAGGATTATTTTGAGGTATGTGATTTGAAAGGCCTTATTTTAGCTGCAGGTGAGGGTTCTAGGCTGAGACCCTTCACGTTTTCAAAGCCTAAGCACTTAATTCCTCTTCTTGGTAAGCCAATGATTAAGTACCCTATAGAGGATCTTGTTTCAGCTGGAGTTACCGACATAGGAGTTGTTATAGGCTATTTTGGCAGCATGGTCAAGGAGGTGTTGGGGGATGGCTCTACGTTTAACGCTAGGCTTAGCTACATAGTCCAGGAGAGGAGGCTTGGTATTGCCCACGCTATTCATAGAGCTATTGAAGAGGGCTTCATTGATGGGGAATTTATTGCTTACTTAGGTGATAACATTCTCGGCGATGGTGTTAAAAAGCATGTTGAAGAGTTCTTAGAGTCCCATAGCGATGTTCACATACTGCTTGCGAGGGTGAAAAATCCTAGCGCCTTCGGTGTAGTAGTACTAGAAGACGATAAAGTGGTTAAGCTCGTTGAAAAACCTCGAGAGCAGATCTCAGATTTAGCAGTTGTAGGTGTGTACATGTTCCGAGACCCCGACTTAGTTGAGAAAGCGTTTAAAAAGCTTAAGCCGTCGTGGCGTGGAGAATACGAAATAACGGAGCTAGTGCAGTGGTTCATAGATAATGGCTATGCTGTAACATATTCTAGGATAAGCAGTTGGTGGAAAGATGTTGGAACATATGAAGGTCTCTTAGACGCTGTATACCTTCTCTTAGATAAGGTTAATTCAAGGGTTGAGGGCGTTGTTGAAGGGGAGGTAAAAGGCAGAGTCATCGTTAAGAGAGGAGCAGTAGTGAGAGGTACTGTCATCGGTCCAAGCTATATAGGCTCTAACGTCATTGTGGGAAGGGAAGCTCTTATAGAACATTACGTCTCAATCGAAGATAGCTCCACGATACATTCCGGACGAATAACTAGGTCCTTAATAATGGATAATGCAGACATTAATATAAATAATGCAAGACTAGTTGATAGCGTTGTCGGTAGCTACAGCAAAGTATTCTGTAGAAGAGATATTCACAGCGATTTAAAGTTAGTCTTATCAGACTATAGCGTAGTCAATGTATGAGGGTGCTATATGCGGGTTCTTGTCACCGGTGGAGCTGGTTTTATTGGAAGTAGCTTCGTTCGATACGTGGTAAGTGTAAAAGACTGGCATGTACTGGTATACGATAAGCTTACATACTCTGGGAGGCTGGAAAACCTACGCGAAGTAATGAACCGCATTGAGTTGGTGAGGGGGGATATAGCAGATGAAGCTATGTTAAATGAAGTAATAAGCAGATTTAAACCAGATGTAGTAGTGAACTTTGCGGCTGAAACGCATGTCGATAGATCGATAAACGATCCAGCACCATTCATTAAGACTAACATCTTAGGAGTCTACACAGTATTAGAGGTTTTGAGGAAGTGTTCTAGAGAAACATTACTTTTACACGTATCGACTGATGAGGTGTATGGGGACATGCGGAGTTCCGGAAAATTGGCTGATGAGGAATACGTCCTGAAGCCTTCATCACCTTACTCAGCTTCAAAAGCATCTGGCGACCTACTAGTAATGGCATATGGGAGGACGTACGGCATTAAGTATAGAATTGTAAGGCCATGCAATAACTACGGTCCTTATCAGCATCCGGAGAAACTGATCCCACGCGTAGTCATTAGATTACTTTACGGTAGGCCGGCCGTAATCTACGGCGACGGATCTCAGGTGAGGGACTGGCTCTACGTGGATGATACAACGAGAGCAATAGTTGATGTAGTGGAGAAAGGTGAGAATGGAGAAGTCTACAATATTTGCGCAAACATGTTCGCATCAGTGAGAGATGTAGTAGGGAGAATAGTTGCTTTAATGGGCAGGGATTTCAGGCAGGAGGTAGTGTTTAGTAGGAAAAGGCCTGGTGAGGACATGTTGTATGCTATGAGTTGTGAGAAGATAAAGAGGTTAGGGTGGTCTCCTTCTCTCAGCTTAGAAGAGGGTCTTGAGAAAACAGTAAAGTGGTACCTTAGCAATACCTGGTGGTGGAAACCTATTGTTGATGAAAGATACGTGTTGGCTGACGCGCCGTGGTGACTTAGATGAGAATACTGTTAACTGGTGCAACTGGTTTACTGGGCTATAACTTGCTCAACCTCCTTATAGGGAAAGGTTATGAAATCGTAGCCACACACCGTAAAACCTTTGTGAAGGTGGGGGTGGATAATGTAAAGTGGGTTAATATTGATCTCGAAAACGAGCAGGAAGTGGCGAATGTCGTGAAGGACATTAGACCTGATATCGTTATACACGCTGCTGCTTATACAGACGTTGATGGTTGTGAAGTATATAAGGAGAAAGCATTTAAAACTAATTATTTAGCGACGAAGGCAATAGCCCATTCAGCCAGTAGGCTTGGTAGCTTCATCATATACGTATCTACAGACTACGTCTTCGATGGTGAGAAGGGAATGTATAAAGAGAGTGATATACCAAACCCTGTAAACTTCTATGGTTTAACAAAACTTCTCGGGGAAATAGCTGTTTTAGACATGTTTTCTAAGTCCAGCCTCGTTGTTAGAACTAGTGGGCTATACGGTTACAGTCCTACTGGTAAGAAGAACTTTGGTATCAACACTCTTGAAAAACTTTTAAGAAGTGAAGAAGTACACGCATTCTACGACCAATACCTCTCACCTACATATGTAGATGCCCTAGCTAAGAGGATAATTGAAGCCCTTGAAAAGAGGATTACAGGAATTATACATATAGCTGGTGAAAGGCTATCTAGGTACGAATTTGCAATGATACTAGCAAAGGCGCTTAACGTTGATGAAGTTCTTGTCAAGCCCGTATCAATGCGTGACGTGAGGTTAGTTGCTAAGAGACCTAGAGATTCTAGCTTAGATACGTCAGAGGCTGAAGCAGGCGGTCTTAACCTCCCACCCATAATGGAATGTTTAAGGCATTTCGTGAATACTTATAGAAGGAAGGTGGATATCAATAATGCCGTTTAAATCGTATAAGAAGCTTGAGATCCCTGATGTCCTCTTAGTTGAGCTTATGGTATTCTCAGATCTCCGCGGCTTCTTCGCTGAGTTATATAAGAGGACAGATTTCTTAGCTAGTGGAATTCCCTACAACTATGTGCAAGTTAATCTAAGTTTTTCGAAAAAAGGTGTTGTACGTGGTCTCCACTACCAGCTTAAGCCGATGGAGCAGGGCAAGCTGATATACGTAATCAGCGGTAAAGTATATGACGTAGCAGTAGATATTAGAAGGGGTTCTCCATGGTTCGGTAAGCACGTTGGAGTTTTTCTAGAACCTGGATATGCGTTGTGGATACCACCCGGATTCGCACATGGCTTCCAAGCATTGAAAGACACATACCTATTATATTTAGTAACAAAAGAGTATAGCCCACAATACGAGAGATGTATATACTGGAATGACCATCAGCTAGGAATAAACTGGCCAATCACGGAAAATACGATTGTTAGTGAAAAAGACTCTAAATGTCCAGGATTTAGAAACTCCGAGACAAACTTCAATTACCCGATTTAGCTTAATTCACATCTAATTTCTTGATTAATTTCATTAATTTCTCTTCATCATGCTTTATAAGCTTCCTCCTCGTTCTCGTTATACATTATCTCATAAACCCCCTTAGAGATACCTCTAGTATGGAGGATTTGTACAAGTCTATGAAGAAATAGTATTTTCTTTATTAATAATTTGCTTAGTTTAATACTGTTCCGGAAGGCTTCAGTAACTTTTCCAGTTAAGCTTATATGCTTAACATCGCTTACATGTTTTAACACCTTAAACAGGAAAATTTGACTTCAAGCTACATCCTTAATCGAGCATGTCATTATCTTTCTTGCTCCCTAAAAATGTAACGGTTTAATAGAGCTTA
>JAWBKW010000045.1:0-5303 GCA_038831135.1 Sulfolobales archaeon
GTTGTCGCCGAACTAGATATGGGGGTTTCAATAAACATGAAGTATGCGATAGACCCGCCCACAACTCCTAGAACAACTAATAAGACAGCGAGCAAGAGAACAACTCTCAAACTTAACACACCACATGCATAATCCTCTACGAGCTACAATATAAAACTTCCTTTCTACCATATTCCTGTAACGAGCATCAACTCCGTCATGAACCCTATTGATCTAGTTTAACATAATTATTATTAAATAATTATTGACAAATTCTCGCAGACTCTTACATGGATATTGTGAAACGATGTTTATAAATATTAGCATCATTATCTCTCGTTATGTCTTGTGGGGTGGTGATACTATTTGCCGCTAGCTCCTAAAATTGCGTATCCTTTAATGGTATTATTACTTTTAGTAGGCTTGTTAGGAGGGTATTTCGCTGGACAATCTACAGCCCCAGTAGTGACTAAGACTGAGACCGTGACAGCAGCTCCTACGGGCTTGTCAGGTGAAATACCCATAGGGGTTATTATACCTCTCACCGGTCCACTATCAACCTTTGGAACTCAGTATAAAGCTGTTGCCGAGGTGCTTGAAGGAAAAATAAATGATTATCTCGCTAGTATCGGCAGGGCTTGGAGAATAAAAATACTGTTTGAAGACTCAGCAGCTGATCCTATGACATGCTTGAATAAACTGATGGTACTGCACGGGAGAGGAGTTAAGGTATTTCTAGGGATTGAGACTAGCTCCGAGGTTAGTGAGATAAAGAGCTACGTAGATTCTAATAAATTACTCGTAATATCACCGTCATCTACGTCACCGGCTCTAGCCATCAAGGATATGGTGCTTAGGTACACTCCTAACGACATCTATCAGGGTAAAGCTATTGCCAGGATTATGTGGTTGAGGGGTGTTAGATGGGTTGTCCCTATGTGGAGGGGTGACGCTTGGGGTGATGGTCTTTCCGACGCGTCCTTAAACACCTTTAGGCAGATATGTAGTGCTAGTGGCGAGTCTTGCGGTGTTTTAGAGGGTATTAGATATGACCCTAACGCTAAAGAATTCTCTGTTGAGGTAGCTAACTTGAACAACATAGTCAGTAATGCTATAGCTAATTACGGTAAAGAGAAGGTAGGAGTGCTGCTCTTGGGTTTTGAAGAAACTGCAGCAATATTTTCAGCAGCTAAGGCGTACCCGAACTTAGGTGAGGTATTGTGGCAAGGATCTGACGGCACTGCAGGCGTGGAACCACTGTTAGACCCGGCTGTAGCGGACTTCGCAGTTAAGGTTAAGTTCTACAACACGTTAGCATCCCCGGGTGTCTCGCCTAAAGTAGATGAGGTAAAGAAAATAATTAAGGAAAAACTCGGTATGGAAGCTTTAGGCTATACATACTTCTTCTATGATTCGATCTGGACAGTCGTTCTAGCAATAGACTTAGCAGGAGCATATGATGGTGAAGCAATTTTAAGAGCATTACCTTACGTACTAGATCACTACATAGGAGCTTCTGGACCCATAATACTGGATGAAAACGGTGACAGAGCAATAGGCGATTACGACTTATGGGCTATATCATTCAAAGACGGGAAATATCAGTGGGAGATTATAGGTCTCTATAAATCATTAACAGACTCTATAGAGTTCTATAAAGGAATGGGGTAGGAAGTTGAATTTACTCTTCTTTTTTAATCTATACTTTTACTCCATTATTTAATTCTTAATTAGGAGTGAGGTTTTATGACGCTCATACTAGAAACTGAAAAACTCACAAAGAAGTTTGGCGGCTTGACAGCCGTCAATAACGTCAACATGAAAATAAGGAGAAATTCCTTAACTTTATTGATTGGTCCTAATGGAGCTGGAAAAACTACCTTAGTTAATGTATGTACTGGCGTGTTGAAGCCTGACGGCGGTGAGATATTCTTCAATCCACATAATATTGAGGGCAGAGGAATTAATATCACTGGATGGCCTTCTCATAAGGTCTATAAAGCAGGTTTCGTAAGAACTTTTCAGATTCCTCAGCCGTTTATTTCTCTCACAGTATTAGATAATGTTTTAGTAGCTTTAGGGAATAGAGGAGAGGATCCCATCAAAGCTCCTCTACGGTCTCTCTGGATAAGAGAAGAAGAAGAGAGTGTGAGGAGAGCTTTTGAGATTTTAAAGAAAGTAGAGTTAGACAATTATTGGGATTGGCAAGCGTTTAGGCTTGGAGCAGGACAACTCAAGATGCTGGAAGTTGCGAGAGCCTTAGCTACTGGTGCTAAATTAATAGCTTTAGATGAGCCTATAGGTGGTACAGACCCAGCATACGCTAACAACATATTCAGGCTTCTCCGAAATCTCAAGGAAAGCATTGATGTAACGTTTCTAGTTATAGAACACAGGATCGACATAGCTCTACCTTTCGCAGACTACGTTTACGTTATGGATAGAGGTAGCGTCATATCTGAGGGTACTCCCGACGTAGTAGTCAAAGATCCTAAAGTAATAGAAGTTTACATAGGTGGTTAAGTATGGCTATACTTGAAGTAAGAAATCTCTATTCAGGTTATGGGAAATTGCAGGTGTTATTTAACGTGAATCTAGAAGCTGAGAATAAGCAAGTCACTGTAGTTGTTGGTCCTAACGGAGCTGGAAAAACAACTCTGCTTAACAGCGTAACAGGTATTGCCACAATATATCGTGGCGAGATATTCTTTGAAGGTAAATTAATAACTAAGTTGCCTCAACACAGTATCGCTAGACTAGGAATAGCTTACGTGCCTCAAATAGGCAACATATTCGCTAATCTGACTGTAGAAGAAAACCTGAGAATTGCCGGTTATTTGCTACCTGAAGAAGAGATTAAGGATAGATTCGAGGAAATCTACAATGTATTCCCTGTGTTAAGTAATTTTAGGCATAGAAGAGCCGGCACCTTAAGTGGTGGGGAGAGGAGGATGCTAGCTATAGGCATGGCTTTAATGAGGAAGCCTAAGATACTGCTTCTCGACGAGATCACTACTGACTTAGCACCTATATACGTTAAGAAAGTATTAGATAAAGTTCTTGAGCTGAGAGACTCTCTAGGACTTCCAATAATACTTGTTGAGCAATATGCTGTCAGAGCTCTCCAGATAGCTGATAAGGCGTACCTACTCGTTAGTGGTAGTGTTAGGTACGAGGGCAACCCGCAAGAACTACTTAAACACCCCGAGTTCTCGAAGCTTTATTTAGGTGTTTCATGAGTGGGTGATTGAGAAATGATAGACTTAATAGTTAAAGCGTTAGCGTACTCAAGCTGTATAGGTTTAGGAGCGGCTTCAGTTTCTATAATATATACTACTGCTAGAACATGGAACTTCGTACTCGCGTCGATGCTTGCTTGGGGATTCTACATAGTATTTTCCTTCACGAGCATATATGGGGGTACGCCATACCTCTATGTACCGATAGCTACGTTGTTCTCTGGCTTGCTAGGACTAATAACATACTTCACCGTGAATAGGAGGCTACTCAAAACTAAAGCTAATGAAGCTACCTTAATGATGTCAACACTAGGTGTTGACTTAATACTCTATGGCTTCCTGAATGTGTTCTCAGACTACCTGCTCAACGTTTATAAGATACCTTCTAAGTACTTCGTTCTAGAAACTAAAGACGTTATACTGAGTCTAGGAGGTCTACAGGTCAGGACTATAGGGATTGTTGCTCCCGCGATCTTAGTTATTAGCGTAATAGTTCTCAACAGGTTCTTAACTAAGACAAAACTAGGTATAGCTATGAGGGCAACTATAGAGAATCCTGAATTGGCTGGTGCTCTAGGCATAAATTCTGAGGTGGTGTACGCTCTTGCCTGGCTGATAGGGGGGATGCTCGCAGGTCTTAGCGGCGGGCTACTCTCACTGATAATTAGTGGCTACACGTCTGTCGGCATGTTCATCATGGTAACTTTCTTTGCTGGAGCTATAGTAGGTGGTGTCTACTCTATATACGGGAGCCTGCTAGGAGGTCTTCTAGTTGGTTTAGGCGAGTACATCGGTGTGTACTTAATGTCTGTATATGTTGGTGGGTGGGTCTCGGCTTACAGGCCCGTATTCCCTATGGCTGTCTTAGCTACGGCGCTACTAATTCTGCCAGAAGGTCTTGTTAGTATCCAGTGGGGTAAGTTCTTAAGGTTAAGGGGTGTTAAGAAATGATAGAGTTACCACCAGCCTTATTACAAGTCATTGTTAACGTCGCTATAGCGCTCATCGTAACTTTAAGCCTCAATCTCGAGGCAGGATTTCTAGGGTTACCCCAGTTTGGTAGAGTATTGGCTGTTATCATCGGAGCAATAGTTGCTGGGGCCATCCCTGGAAGGATCTTAGCATTGATGCTGGGCTTCCCTGCCGGAGCTGAGTACGCTCACTATTCTAACAACTTCATAATAGTTAATCAACTCAATGAATTCTTGGCTTCAGACCCTCTCTTATCTATAGGGATTCTCTTACTAACACTCTTGTTAGCTGCTCTACTAGGTGGTATAATAGGGTTTATCTGCGCATACCCGGCGATAAGACTGACAGGCACTTTAGGTATTACCTTACTAGCTTTTGGTGACATAGTAATGAATATAGCGTGGAATTACCAACCCTTAGTGGGGGGAACTACAGGAGTAGCTGTCTTAGATCCTTTCAGATTCGCTGGACCTTACAGATTTACTCTAGCAACATTCGTTATAGTGGGTATCGCGTTGCTGACTTACGTCTATATAGAATTACTGGGTAGGTCGCCTTTTGGTAGGACTCTTAAAGCAGCCAGAGACGCCGAACTCGCTGCAAGTGTTTACGGGAAAGATATAGTGAAGCTCAAGAGGCAGACTTTAATCATAGGAGGATCTATAGCAGCTATAGGAGGAGCCCTCTGGGCAATATTCACTGGGAGCATGAAGGCATACACGTACACGAGATTAACGTGGACTTTCTGGCCGTGGGCATACATGATGTTGGGAGGGCTAGCCAGCAATCTAGGAATACTAGTAGGGATCACAGTATTCATCACGATAAGAACACTGATATACACTTATAAAGACGTAGTGACACTGATAATACCGATAAGTCCTGAATGGCTAGAATACATTCTGGTTGGTTTAGTGATAGTAGTTATGGTGTTATTCAAACCGCAAGGAATAATACCGGAAAGACCCGTGCTGACAATACGCAAAAACAAGATACTCAAAATAAAAGAAGAAGTGTCTAAAACTTCATGAGAAGAACTTCAAGCTTAGTAAGATTTCTTTCCTTTAAAAAGGAATACTAACAAAGCAACTAAAGCTATTATAGATGCTAACA
>JAWBKW010000046.1:0-5012 GCA_038831135.1 Sulfolobales archaeon
AGTTTTAAGAGGTATAAAATCGTTAGAACTCTATAAGCGGACTTCATATATATCCTCATACAGGCCGCTAGAGTGTACCTTAATTAATGAAAATCTAATATGCTTAAGCAATAGTAATGCCTTGATCTACGATCTTAGGGAGCTTCACGAAGCTGATATAAGTATTAAACAGGATAACCTAACCATAACTAATTACCCTACATTATTAGTGACTCCATGGCATATAAACTCGCAAATCTTATTAAAAGGTCCGGTAATTCTCTTACCTAATCAGACAAAAACTGTTGAGGATTTTAAAACCTTTGTTGTTAAGCCCTTATTCCTGGGCAGAGAATTAACATTTAAGGTAATGCATGATTTACCACTAACTCAGATTACCAAGGAATTTAAGATAAAGACTGAGAAAGTCGAACTTAAAGAACTTACTATGAAAGAGGTTAAACACTCTTCAAACGGTTTCATAAAAGGAACCGAAGAGAACACACTAATACACATGTATCTAAAGGTGTTTAACCCTACTCCCGAGGAAATCCAGTTACTAATTAAATACATTACTAATGAAAGCGGAGGTAGTAAAATCCTCAAACAAACTCATCAAAACCTTAGGCCAGGAATTAACGAGTTAAGCATCGCTGATACCTTAAAAACTAATAGTAACTCTTTACAGGTCCTCGTTGAGTATAATTGGCTTAATAAGGTTGAACGACTTGCTATATTTACAGTAGACCTTAACAAATACTTAATAGAAGACCCGATTATTGATTTAGACTATAGAGTTGAAGTTTTGGATGAATGTAGGTCGAAGCTAGTTATCTCCTCAGAAACCACAAACGCTACTAAAATTCCTATATGCCTAACCATTACTTGTTCGGATGGTAAGGTATTTCGCGGTACTGATGAGGTCTTATTAAGCGAGTGTTCGTTACCTGCGATCATAGAATATAATTACGGTTACGATATCTATAATTGGAGAAGATATCACGTAATCAGAGATGAAGCTTTAGTTAACATCAACATAGTCAATAGCGATGAGTATGGTGTGAAAGCTTACGAACGTAAGAAATGTATTGATGGGTTCGTACTTAAAGACGTTGACCTAAACCTCAAAATCCCTAACTCAGTAATGCGGTTAAATATTGAACCAATTATACATAATGGTGTTAAGTTAAAGATTTCGTATAAATTATTCATTGAGGGTATGACCTACGTATTCGTTGGAGATAAAGCCGCCTCATTAAGAGGTAGTGAAGGTGTTATAGAGGTTGAGGTCGACGATCCTGTCAATAGGGACCTAAAAATTTTAATTCTTAGCGGTGGTACTAGGAATTTATACATAATAGATAATGTAGACCTTATTAGGAAGTACTTTGAACTAGGTATTAATGCCGCAACACTTCTTAAGGGTAAGTTATCAATTAGGGAAGATTATGGAGACTGACTCATTACCTCTTAAGTTAGATGATGTTAAGGTATTTAATAATGGGTTAATTATTTTTAGGAAATCCGATAAGGAATTCTGCGGTAAAAAAATAATTAAGGTCATAAACGTTATAACGTCTATAAATGATTTAAGTGAGCAGGAAGTCCTTAAGTATTTGAAAACCTACTTTAATTCACTTAATTTAGGCTTCCCTATAGAGGTTAGAGCTATTTTCAAACCTCTAGATAGGGAGAAGGTAGTAGCTGAAATTAATAAGAAGATTGAAAACCTACTAATAACTATTGATGTTAATCCCTCTAATGTAAAGGCTAAGACAGATCTTGACAGACTTACAAGGTTTAAGGATAGGATAGTTAAGCATAGTATACAGCCCTACGACGTCCTTGCTTATTACGTTGTTGAGGCGTGTTGCGCTTCGGAGGAGGAAGTTATTAAATTAGTTAATTCTAGAGCGTCTCTTCTGAAGAAGACTCTAGAGTCCTTAGGCATCATGACTGATGAATTAAAGGGTATTGAGGGTAAGGTCCTACTTCAAATGTTTTTTCGAGGTTATTCCCACAGAGTATATGATCTAATTTTTAATAAGCTCCTCAGATGGAGGTACTCCTCTAGAAAGGCCTCAACCCTATTAACAATATTTAATCCGCATATAATAAGTTCACGTACTAAGTTTGATTTAAGGAATTCGGGAGTTTATTTAGGGCTTAACATAGTGACTTCTGAAGGGGTTTACTGGAATGTTGAAAACAGCCTCAACCCTCATGTCTTAGTCGTAGGTCCTTCAGGGATAGGGAAGACTGAGACGTTAATAACGCTCCTTCTCAGGACCCACAGTACTTACTCAACTAAAGTATTCGTAGTGGATATTAAGAACGAATATAAGGAGAGGTTATTGAGGAGAGGTTATAAGGTAGGAGTCATTAACTTAGGTGTTGACGTTGGTTTAGGCATTAACCACGTAATTAAGTTGGTACCTAAGACTTTTAGAGCAACATACTTAACAGAAATAGTTAGCGATTCAATGTTACTCGGAGGTGATAAGGAACTCGTAGCAACTCTTTATAGAGTCTTTAATGATTCCTTAGAATTTATGGATGAGAAAGTAAGTAATTTTTGGGGAATTATCAAGGACGTTACAGCATCTGTTGAGAATGATTATATACAGTACAGATTGATGCGGATGATGAATGTTATGGAGTCTCTAGACCGCGGTAAGTCTTTAATTAGTGTTATTAATGAGTTAGAACCTATAACTGTGGTAAACCTATCTAACATATCGGTGCTTGGAGTAGACTACCTAAACCTATCAATGTCTATCTTCTTCAACACCGTACAGTTACTCTTCATGAGTAACGTGAATGAGAGCCGTTTCCCTAAAATCCAGTTAGTAGTGGATGAAGCCTGGCAATTCCTACTAGGTAATAATTCTCTACTGCTTAAACTCCTTAAATTAGGGAGAGGTTACGGGGTATCAGTGGCGGTGGCTACTCAGAGTCTTTACGACTTAGGTGATTTAAGTAAGGAGTACGTAGAGAACGCAGGCCTACTTATTGCTCTACCATCACCTGACACTCTATACTGGAAGGATCTCTCGAAGTATATGAGGATAACATATGATGAGATCAGGGATTACTCCATAATGCTAGGTAAGGGAGACGCATTAGTACGTATCTTGCCTGACCCTAGGCCAATCCCCATTAAACTAGATCATGAGGCTTAGTATAACATAAGCAAATATGTTAATGACACCCCAGAATATTTAAAAATGATTTAATTACTGAGAAGTTATTACGAGGGAATTCGTTGGCTTTAAGTGTGGTATTGCTGATTACGTCAGTTAACACGTTACTTACTACTTCATACATAATACTATTCTTAAATGTAGGTCTCAACACTTACGAATCAGTGCTCCTTGCCTTCTTAATAACCCTTTCATCAAATCTCCTGGGCGGGCTTAACCTACGAGTAGGTAATATAGTATTAAGTGATGAGTTAAGAAAAGCTAGCGTTATAAAATTACGAGGTAATTACTTAGTCCAGTCTTTAAGGTTTAAACCTTTTAAAAATATTACTGTGGAATTGAATTTAGGGGGCGCTTTAGTACCTCTTATAGTATCGATATTAATACTCACTTATATCGTCTCTTACTACGGCGTAATTCCCCTATTAATCACGTCATTACTCATAACATCAGCAACTTTAATCATTAATAGGGTCTCTATAGTTATTAAAGGTTTAGGATTAGCTGTACCTGTCCTCATAGTGTCGGTAATCGTTTCACTACTGAGCCTGATAATGGATATAATTACTGGCCTGTGTAAAGGGTTAAGCATTCATTACTCGTACTTAGTAGCCTATACATCAGTACTCTTAGGTGTTGATTTAATGAACATAAATAAGGTATCCCTATATGATGCCCGAAAATTAATAATTGGCGGATTAAAACTATATGACGCTCTATCATTAATGCCAGCAACATCAACAGTAATTACCTACATAGTTATCACGATAATTAACACGTACTTAAATGCATTCATTCAATAATAGATGAGCATCTTTTAAATAGTCCATGTTTTAAGGCAACCATCCAGAGAAAACGGTGGAAGATTGTTAGAAGATTCTTGAGAAGCGATACAGTTTCTACACATGAATTATTATTGAGAACCCGTCATTTAGGTCGGGGAATTAATTCACTTACGTTAGTAAGATCTCAAGTAGTTGGGTTAGGATAATATAAATCGTGGCGAGAATATCTAAGATGTAAGATGAAACACCAGGATAGGTGTGCTTAATTATAAAATCATTTTTAAGTAATTAATGTTATTAAGAGTTCGTACTTCCTAAGAATGGTTACTGCCGCCTTGGAGAGTTTAACTACCTTTTCAGCATTTATGCCTTCAATTATTAGTCTAAATTCGTAGAGTCCGGGAAGTAACATGTGTTGCGTGCCTAAGCTCTCAATAACGGTTTTAATCATAACGTCTCCGTAAGACCATACTAGGCTTAAACCTACTCTAGCGTAATCGCCTCCGTAGTTTTCAGTTAAGTGCTTAATTAACTCATTAATGCTTAGAGAGATTTTTTCAGGATTATCTGCTTTAACCGAGTATACGACTTTAAACGTTATATAACCCTTAATAGCTTACAGATATAAAGTTTAAAAATTTACTAAAGTGGGGTTGGGTGATGGATTATGATGCCTTCACATCCTCGGACATAAAGAACTTAATGAAGAAACTATCTAATACTCTTAAGTGTGGTGAGAGGGTTAAGGTAGTTCTACATAATGAATCTTTAGTCTCTGTGGTACCATCTGAAGCGATCTCTAACGGTCTCTCCGTCGTGGATGCTTATGAATCAGGGAATAAGATCGTTATGGTTATTGAAAACAGGTTTAATAAATGCCTGTGATTTATGAGGTACGTATCGGTGATTTATGGTGTCTAAGAAGGTAGAATATATTGATGATGTTGATAAGTCCATCTTAAAAATTTTACTTGCGAATGGTAGAGTACCTTATAGGAGAATCGCTGAGGAACTCAACTTAAGTGAGTCAACTATATATCTAAGG